>NZ_JAMYXC010000038.1 GCF_024159025.1 Limimaricola litoreus | reverse complement strand
CGAAGCTTTGCAGGTGGGCGCGCTGGGCGTCCTGCTTCTTGCTGGCTGCGACGAGCACGGCGCGCTGGGCGGCGCGGTGCTCGACGGGCGCGACATCGGCACGGTGATCTGCCCCGAGGCCGAGGCCAAGCTCTTTGTCACCGCCAGCGCCGAGGCGCGGGCCGGGCGGCGGCTGGCCGAGCTGGTCGAGGCCGGGCACGAGGCCAGCTTCGACGGCGTCCTGACGGATGTGCACGCGCGCGACCGGCGCGATTCCGAGCGGGCCGAGGCTCCGCTCAGGCCGGCCGAGGACGCCTATGTGCTCGACACCTCGGATCTCAGCATCGAGGCCGCGGTCGCGCAGGCGGTGGCCCGGGTGGCGGCGTGTCGACCGGCCTGACCGACCGGCCAGGCTAACCGATCGTGATATCCTTGACGAAGCTCAGCAGCGCGCGCGAGGTGTCGAACATGGTGGCAAGCTGCTGCGTGGCCAGAAACAGCAGCGGGTAGCTCAGCCCCGGCCGCGCCTCGAGCCATGCCAGCAGACCGGTCTCCAGAAAGACCCGCCGCAGCAGTGGCACGAGGACCAGCGCCGTGGCCGTGCCGATCGCCGCACCGACGAGGATGTCGCTCGGCCAGTGAAACCCGAGCACGATCCGTGGAAGGCTGACGAGGACGAGGGCGTGAATAAGCGCCGCGATACCCCAACCGCGGTGAACCAGCAGAATGCCGACCCCGAGGGCGAAATACATCACCGCGTGATCGCTGGGCATGGAACTCCACCCGTCGAGGACATCGGGCCCCAGCCCTGCCGCGAGGGTGATGTCCAGATCGGGGGTGTGAATGGGCCGCGCGCTGTAGGGCAGGGTCAGCGCCAGTATCCGCCCGAGCGCAAGGCCGATGATGGAGGCCACCAGCACGCTGGCCAGGCCAGCGCGGCGCCGGGCCACCTCGCTTCCGGGAATCATCCACAGCCGCCAGATCACCAGCATGACCGGCACGCCCTTGAGCAGGGTGTTGCCCATCAGCTGCAGGATAGTGAGATCAACCGTAGGTTTTGCGCCAATGAGGCCGTTCAAGAGGAGGGAGTACTCGTAGTCCACGCAATTCCTGACTGGCTGTTGGTCTCGGGGGCTGAGAGGGGGGCATTCGGCTGAAAATCTCCGGCGGCCCGGCGATTGTCAAATCCTAGTTATCTACCCCTGTTTGCATGTGGCGCGCCTGCTGCTTGATCCGCGGCGCCGATCGCAATATAGACGCAGGCGTCGAGGGGCGGCGCGCATCTCGCGCGAGCAGGGCGCAGCAAGGGTCGGGATCACCGGCCCTCGTGGCGTTGGCCGCCCTCAACGGCAAGCCGAAATCCAAAGACCGGCGGAGACAACCGCCTGGCCCGTATAGCGACTTACAAAGGAAAAACTGACCGCATGTGCGCTAAAGCATCCATGGAGGAATTCGAAGCCCTCCTGAACGAAAGCTTCGAAATCGACACGCCGTCCGAAGGCAGCGTCGTCAAGGGCCGCGTGCTCGCCATCGAGGCGGGCCAGGCCATCATCGATGTCGGCTACAAGATGGAAGGCCGCATCGATCTCAAGGAATTCGCCAACCCCGGCGAGCAGGCCGATCTCAAGCCCGGCGACGTGGTCGAGGTCTTCCTGCGCCAGGTCGAGAACGCCCGCGGCGAAGCCGTCATCAGCCGCGAGATGGCCCGCCGTGAAGAGGCCTGGGACCGTCTCGAGAAGGCCTATGCCGACGAAGAGCGCGTCGAAGGCGCCATCTTCGGCCGCGTCAAGGGCGGCTTCACCGTCGATCTCGGCGGCGCCGTGGCCTTCCTGCCCGGCTCCCAGGTCGACGTGCGCCCCGTGCGCGATGCGGGCCCGCTCATGGGCCTCAAGCAGCCGTTCCAGATCCTCAAGATGGACCGCCGCCGCGGCAACATCGTGGTCTCGCGCCGTGCGATCCTCGAAGAGAGTCGCGCCGAGCAGCGCGCGGAGGTCATCGCCAACCTGCACGAAGGCCAGACGGTCGACGGCGTGGTCAAGAACATCACCGAATACGGCGCCTTCGTCGATCTCGGCGGCGTTGACGGCCTGCTGCACGTCACCGACATGGCGTGGCGCCGCGTGAACCACCCCTCGGAGATCCTGTCGATCGGCGAGACCGTCAAGGTCCAGGTCATCAAGATCAACAAGGAAACCCACCGCATCAGCCTCGGCATGAAGCAGCTGCAGGACGATCCGTGGGATTCGGTGGAAGCCAAGTTCCCGATCGAGAGCGTGCACACCGGCCGCGTGACCAACATCACCGACTACGGCGCCTTCGTGGAGCTGGAGCCGGGCGTCGAGGGTCTGGTCCACGTCTCCGAAATGAGCTGGACCAAGAAGAACGTGCACCCCGGCAAGATCGTCTCCACCTCGCAGGAAGTGGAAGTGATGGTGCTCGAGATCGACAGCGCCAAGCGCCGCGTCTCGCTCGGCCTGAAGCAGACCCAGCGCAACCCGTGGGAAGTCTTCGCCGAGACCCACCCCGAGGGCACCGAGGTCGAGGGCGAGGTGAAGAACATCACCGAGTTCGGCCTGTTCGTCGGGCTTCCGGGCGACATCGACGGCATGGTTCACCTGTCGGACCTGACCTGGGAAGGTCGTGGCGAGGACGTGATCGGCGACTTCCGCAAGGGCGACGTCGTGAAGGCCAAGGTCACCGAGGTCGACATCGAGAAGGAGCGCATCTCGCTCTCGATCAAGGCCATGGACGGCGATCCCTTCGCGGATGCCATCGGCGGCGTGAAGCGCGGCTCGATCATCACCGTCGAGGTGACCAAGATCGAGGACGGCGGCATCGAGGTGACCTATGAGGGCATGAAGTCCTTCATCCGTCGCTCCGACCTGTCGCGCGATCGTGCCGAGCAGCGTCCCGAGCGCTTCGGCGTCGGCGACAAGATCGACGTGCGCGTGACCAACGTCGACAGCAAGACCCGCAAGCTGGGCCTGTCGATCAAGGCGCGCGAGATCGCCGAAGAGAAGGAAGCGGTCGAGCAGTACGGTTCCTCCGATTCGGGCGCCTCGCTGGGCGACATCCTCGGCGCCGCCCTCAAGGGCGACCGCTGATCGGACCCGGGGCTTTTCGGAGCCCCGGACCCGGAATCGGCCCCGCTGCCCGGAAACGGGTGGCGGGGCCTTTTCGTGAACGGAGGGGGAAAACGACCCCCTTTGATTTGACTGCACTATTTAACGGAACCCCCGAAGGCCCTATAGTCTTCCTGTCACAGGTCCGTGACGCCCCGATGTCGGGGGCGTCGGCCGGGCAAGAGGGGGTGCAGATGATTCGATCCGAACTGATCCAGAAGATCGCGGATGAGAACCCGCATCTCTATCAACGCGATGTGGAAAAGATCGTGAATACCATATTCGACCGGATCACCCAGGCCATGGCCGAGGGCAACCGCGTCGAGCTGCGCGGTTTCGGGGCCTTTTCGGTCAAGAAGCGCGATCAGAGGCTGGGCCGAAACCCCCGCACCGGCGAGGCGGTCGAGGTCGAGGAAAAACACGTCCCCTTCTTCAAGACCGGCAAGCTGTTGCGCGACCGGCTCAATGGGAAATAGAACCAAGTCATGAGAGCTCTTCGTACCGCCTTCTGGGGCATCGTCGCCATCGGCCTCGTCATCCTCGGCCTCGCCAACCGCGGCATGGTCACCCTGCGCGTTCTGCCCGAGGGGCTGAGCGGGCTGTTCGGCGTCTCGCCCGATCTCGACATGCCGCTCTACGCGGTGATCCTGATCGGCGTGGCGCTCGGCCTGCTGATCGGCTTCGTCTGGGAGTGGCTGCGCGAGCGCAAGCATCGCTCCGAGGCCCGCAAGCGCGCCCGCGAGGTGAACCGGCTCGAGCGCGAGGTCGACCGGCTGCGTCACGAAAAGCACGAAGGCGGGGACGACGTGCTCGCCCTCGTCGATGCGCCGGCCACGCCCGCGCGCGCCTGAGAATGCCTGTCTCCGTCAAGATCTGCGGCCTGTCCGACAAGGCCGGGCTCGAGGCCGCCGTGGCGGCGGGTGCGCGCTATGTCGGCTTCGTCTTCTTTGCGAAATCGCCGCGCGCGGTGACGGTGGAACAGGCGGCGGCGCTGGCGCTGGAGGTGCCCATGGGCATCGCCAAGGTCGCGCTCGTCGTCGATGCCGATGACGCGACGCTCGATGAGATCGTCGGTGCCGTGCCGCTCGACATGTTGCAGCTGCATGGCCGCGAGACGCCCGAGCGGGTGGCCGAGATCCGGGCGCGTTACGGCCTGCCGGTGATGAAGGCAGTGGGCGTGGCCACCGAAGCCGACCTGGCCGCGCTCGACAGCTATGCCGCCGTGGCCGACCAGATCCTCGTCGATGCCAAGGCGCCCGCGGGGGCCGTGCTGCCCGGCGGCAACGGGCTGGCCTTCGACTGGCGGCTGATCGCCGGGCGACGCTGGCCGGTGCCATGGATGCTTGCGGGCGGGCTGACGCCCGACAACCTTGCCGAGGCGGTCGAGAAGACCGGCGCGCGGCAGGTCGATGTGTCCTCCGGCGTCGAAAGCGCGCCGGGCACCAAGGACGCGGCGCGGATTGCCGCGTTTCTCGACGCCGCGCAAGGCTGAGCAGCGCGCGCAAGCGATTGCCCCGGCGCACGGCCTGTCCTACATGCCCTCCATGAGCAAATCCGTCGACCACGAGCGTCAGAAGGCCCGGCTGCGTCGACAGATGCGGGCGATGACCGGCGGCTCGCCCAAGCTGCACGGCCTGACCGAACGGCTGATGGCCGACCGCGCCCGCTGGATCCGCATTCCGGCGGGGCTCTTGCTGATCTTGGGCGGCTTTGCCGCGATCCTGCCGATCTTCGGGCTATGGATGCTGCCCATCGGTCTCGCTCTTCTGGCGGTGGACCTGCCGATGCTGCGTCCGGGGGTCAACACCGCGCTCATCCGCGGGCGTCGCTGGAGCGACGGCATGCTGCGCCGCTGGCGCGACCGCAACGACTGAGCCCTTTACGGTCTCGCGCGGCAAGGATACTCCGGGGCCGAACACGAGGAGGCCCAGCGCATGGCGGACGATCTCATCAACAGCTTCATGGCCGGGCCCGACGAGGGCGGCCGCTTCGGACAGTTCGGCGGGCGCTTCGTCTCCGAGACGCTGATGCCGCTGATCCTGTCGCTCGAGGCCGAATACGAAAAGGCCAAGACCGACGACGCCTTCTGGGCCGAGATGAACGATCTGTGGACCCATTACGTCGGCCGTCCCAGCCCGCTCTACTTCGCCGAGCGTCTGACCGAGCATCTGGGCGGCGCCAAGATCTACCTCAAGCGCGACGAGCTGAACCATACCGGCGCGCACAAGATCAACAACGTGCTGGGGCAGATCATCCTCGCCCGCCGCATGGGCAAGACCCGCATCATCGCCGAGACCGGCGCGGGCCAGCACGGCGTCGCCACCGCGACGGTCTGCGCCAAGTTCGGTCTGAAATGTGTGGTCTACATGGGCGCGCATGACGTCGAGCGCCAGGCGCCCAACGTGTTCCGGATGCGGCTGCTGGGCGCCGAGGTGGTGCCTGTCACCTCCGGGCGCGGCACGCTCAAGGACGCGATGAACGATGCGCTGCGCGACTGGGTCACCAATGTGCGCGACACCTTCTATTGCATCGGCACGGTGGCCGGCCCTCACCCCTATCCGGCGATGGTGCGCGACTTCCAGTCGATCATCGGCAAGGAGGTGCGCGAGCAGATGCAGGCCGCCGAGGGCCGTCTGCCCGACACGCTGATCGCCGCGATCGGCGGCGGGTCCAACGCCATGGGGCTGTTCTTTCCCTTCCTCGACGACCGCGAGGTGAACATCATCGGCGTCGAGGCGGGCGGCAAGGGCGTCTCCGAGAAGATGGAGCATTGCGCCTCGCTGGTCGGCGGCCGTCCCGGCGTGCTGCACGGCAACAAGACCTACCTGCTGCAGGATGATGACGGGCAGATCCTCGAAGGCCATTCGATCTCGGCCGGGCTCGATTACCCCGGCATCGGCCCCGAGCACGCCTGGCTGCACGAGATCGGGCGCGCGAAATACGTGGCGATCACCGATGACGAGGCATTGGAGGCCTTCAAGCTCTCCTGCGCGCTGGAGGGGATCATCCCGGCGCTGGAGCCCTCCCACGCGCTGGCCCATGTCATGAAGATCGCCCCCGAGCTGCCGCGCGACCATCTGCTGGTGATGAACATGTGCGGACGCGGCGACAAGGACATCTTCACCGTGGCCAAGCATCTGGGCGTCGATATCGCGACCTGAGCCGAGCGATCACGTTTATGTGATCTCGACGCGGTGAACGGAGTTGTCGGATGACACGTTGGGCAGCGAACTCACAATCTGAGAGGATACGAGATGCTGAACAAACTGACCGCTGCCGCCGCCACGACCGCTTTCATCCTTGGCGCTTCGACCGCCGTGGCCCAGAGCATTCCCTTCGCCGAAGTCGACACCGACGGTGACATGATGCTCTCGAACGAAGAGCTGGTCGCAGCCTTCGGCGCCGACGGCGCGGCGATCCTCATGGAGGATGACTCTGACGGCGACATGATGCTGAGCGTGCAGGAAATCCGCATTGCGACCGACATGAGCATGCAGGGCGATGTCGCTTCGCCCGAGGCCCGTGCCGAGTCCGACGATGCCGAGGATCCGGACTACCGCGATTCGACCGAGACGACCCTTCAGCCGAACGACACCGAGACCGAGGGCTTCCTCGAGGAAGGTGAAGACACGATGGGTGAGGGCGACGAAGACGACGGCCAGTAAGGCCTCTGCGTGTTTCTTGATGAAGCCGGCCGGACAGCAGTCCGGCCGGCTTTTTCGTGTTTGCGATGTCGTCGGCCCGTTCACGCGAGAGACACACCCATGTGTCGCACTGTAACGAACCCGAATGGTTTGAGCGTGTTGCCTCCCCGAACTCGAATTGGAGCCTAACATGCTGAAGACCCTTACCGGTGCCGCTGCACTGACCGCACTCATGGCTGGTGGCGCCATGGCACAGGACGATACGATGATCATGGCCGACGATGCGATGCGCATGTCCATGATGGACGGGCAGACCAATGTCACCTTTCCGCGCATAGCCGCGCGTCAGGACGGCTACATCGTGCTGCACGCGGTGGAGGACGGTGTGCCGGTCGTGCCCGAATCCCTGGCGCACGCCATGGTGATGGCGGGCGAGAACGCCGATGTCACCGTGACGATTCCCGCGGCGCTTGCCGCCGGAACCGAGCTGGTCGCGATGCTGCACGTCGAGAGCAACGGCAATGGCACCTATGATTTCGGACCGGGCATGACCGATGTCGACACGCCGGTCATGGCGAACGGTGCAGCTGTGACGGCGATGTTCACCGTCCCCGAGGGGCTCGAGATGCTGCCGGTCGATGACAGCGGGATCGCCTCGCCCGAGGCCCGTGCCGAATCCGACGATGCCGAAGATCCGGATTACCGCGACGACAACGAATCCCCGATCCAGCCGAACGATCTCGACACCGAAGGCTTCCTCGAGGAAGGCGAGGACACGGACGGCGCCGGCGACGAGGACGACGGCCAGTAAGCGGTCGGCGCTCCAAGCCTTCTACCCCGCGATCAGCCCCGGTCGGATCCGTTCCGGCCGGGGCTATTTCGTGTCATTCCGCATGGGCCTCGAGCACTTCGATCGGGACGATCTCCAGAGCGCGGGCATGGGTGGCGGCCAGGTGAACACGCGGTGCGCAGCCTTCGTCATGTGCCTGGGCGAAACGCCCCGCACACAGACACCAGCGATCCCCGGGCTTCAGCCCGGCAAAGCCGAATTCGGGCCGTGGCGTGCTCAGATCATTGCCGACATATTTGGAATAGGCGAGAAACTCCGCCGTCATCACTGCGCAGACGGTATGGCTTCCCGCATCCTCGTCGCAGGTGTTGCAATGCCCGTCTCGAAAGAAGCCGGTCACCGGATCGGTCGAGCAGGGGGCCAGTGCGCCGCCCAGAACGTTGGTCTTTTCATCCATCTTCATGTGGGTTTCCACGGATTGGGGCGCGTCGGGATATGATAGGCCGGTGCCGATCTGTCGCGGTCTTTGTCGCCGCGCATCCGGCTCACCTGAAGCGGTCCGCCAGCTTCTGAAGGGCCGAGCGGTCATCCGAGGCGTCCGGCTCGGAGAGCGGGGCTTTCGCAGGGGCCGGGACGGGCGAAACCTTGTCCTTCGCGCCCGCGCCCTTCGTGCCGCCCCCCGAGCGGGGCGGGTTCAGCCGAAGCGCCACGGCGTTGAGAAAGCGCGCATCGTCGCCCGCGGCAAGCGATGCCGCCCCGTCCGAGATGCCACGCAACATGTCGTCGAGCCAGGCCTCGTCGGCCTTGGCGAAATCCTTGAGCACATAGCCCGGCACTGCATCCTTGTGGCCGGGATGGCCCACGCCCATGCGCACCCGGTCGTAATGCGGACCCAGATGCTGGTGGATCGAGCGCAGCCCGTTGTGGCCCGCATGCCCGCCGCCCGCCTTGGTCTTGAGCCGCCCCGGCGCGAGGTCGATCTCGTCGTGAAAGACGCAGATGTCAGTGCTGTCGAGCTTGTGAAAGCGCGCGGCTTCGCCGACCGACTGGCCCGACAGGTTCATGAAGGTCATGGGCTTGAGCAGCAGCACCTTCTCCGAGCCGAGGCGACCCTCGGCGATCTCGCCCTGGAACTTCGCGCGCCAAGGCGAGAATCCGTGATCGGCGGCGATCCGGTCCACGGCCATGAAGCCGATGTTGTGACGGTTCTGGGCGTATTTGCCGCCCGGGTTTCCAAGTCCGACGAAGAGTTTCATGGCGCGCAAGCTAGCGCGCGGAGCCGGGCGGGACCAGTGGGGCCGAACGCAAATGGGGCCGAACGCAAAACGGGGCCCCGAAGGGCCCCGTTTCCTCACCGGTATCGCAGAAGCGATCAGGCGTCCTTCTGCTCGGTCGCCTCGACCTCGTCGGCGGCCTCTTCCTCTTCGGCGGCCGCGGCCAGCTTCGAGGGGGCGGAGATGTTGGCGATCACGAAGTCGCGGTCGATCGTCGGCTTGGCGCCGGCGGGCAGCTCGACATCGCTGATGTGGATCACGTCACCGATCTGCTTGCCGGTCAGGTCGACCACGATCTGCTCGGGGATCTCGCCGGCGAGCACGTTCAGCTCGACCTCGGGGCGGACCACGGTGAGGACGCCGCCGCGCTTGATGCCGGGGGCTTCCTTGTGGTTCTCGAATTCGACGTGGATGAACAGGCTGATCCGCGTGGTGCGGCGCAGGCGCAGCAGGTCCACATGGGTCGGCAGGTCCTTGACGACGTCGCGCTGCACCGAGCGCGCGATGACGCGCACGTCGTCCTGGCCCTCGACCTTGAGGTTGAACAGCGTCGACAGGAAACGGCCCGCCTTCAGCTTCTTGATCAGCGCGTTGTAGGGCAGGTTGATGGGGAGCGGGTCGACGCCGCCGCCATACACGATGCCCGGAACGAGGTTCTCGCGACGTGCCTGACGAGCGGCCCCCTTGCCTGTCCCCGTGCGTGCCGTGGCGACGAGATCCGGAATCTCTTTGGCCATTGGTAAGTCCTTTCAGGTGATGGGCCATCCTCCAAGGGTGTATGGCCCGATTCAGAACCTGTGCCCTTAGCGCCGAATCCCCCGATTGGAAAGGCCTGCATGGGCAAAAAACGGCGCATGGACGCCGCGTCTCTGGACCTTGCGCGCAAGCCGTGTCACCGCTGCGCCATGTCGATCCGTTCCGCTCTTTTGCTGACCCGCGCGCCGGGGGCCGCCTTCGTCGTCATGGGGCTCTATTGGGGCGTCTTCGCCGCGCATGTCCCGGTGTTCCGCGACAGGCTCGGGGTGGAGGACGCGACCTTCGGCCTGCTGCTGCTGGGCTCTTCGATCGGGCTGATCCCGACGATGTGGCTCGCGCCGCTGTTCGACCGCGCCTTGCGGCGTGCCGCACTCCCCGTCGCGGCGGGGCTTCTGGCACTGGCCTGGATCACGCCCGCACTGGCGACGGCGCCGCTGGCCTTCGCGGTGGGCATGATCGGCGTCGGCGTCGCCTCGGGGCTGTGCGACGTGGTGATGAACGCGCGGGTGAGCCAGATCGAGGCGCAATCGGGCCGTTCCTTGATGAACGCCAACCACGGGCTGTTCTCGCTGGCCTACGGTATCGCCGCGCTGGCCTCCGGCGTGACGCGCGAGGCGGGGCTGCCGATGCTGACGGTGTTCGGCGGGGTGGGGGTGATGACGCTGCTTTTCCTGCCGCTGCTGTCGCGCGCGCCTGCCCCCGCGGCGGTGCCGGAGGAGGGCGGTGCGGCGCGCCTGCCGCTCTGGCCGGTGGTGCTGTGCGGGATCATCGTGATGATCGCCTTTCTCAGCGAGGCCACGGTCGAAAGCTGGTCGGCGCTGCATATCGAGCGGACGCTGGGCGGCGGCGCGGCGCAGGGCGCCCTCGGCCCCGCGCTCCTGGGCGTGACGATGACGCTCGGGCGCTTTGGCGGGCAGGCGCTGGCCGAGCGGCTCAGCGAGACGGCGGTGATCCGCATGGCGGCGCTGGTCTCGGCCATCGGCATCAGCGTCGCGGCGATGGCGCCGGTGCCGATGGTGGCCTATCTGGGCTTTGCCGTCACGGGGCTCGGCATTTCGGTGATCGGGCCGATGGGGCTTGCCCTGGCCGGCCGCATGGTCGCGGCGCATCAGCGCGCGCAGGCGATCGCCCGCGTCGCCGTCATCGCCTTTTGCGCCTTTCTGATCGCGCCGGTGCTGATGGGCGGGCTGTCGCAGGCGCTTGGCCTGCGCGCGGCCTTCGGCGCGGTGGCGCTGCTCTTGCTCATGATCCTGCCGCCGGTCATGGCGCTGCGCCGCCGGGCCGCCGATCCGGGGGCCGTTCCGGCCTGACCCGGGCCGGGCCACTGCCCGCCAGACGCGCATCGCTTGTGATGCAGGGGCGCGGGGTCTAGACAGCCTTGGCAATGATCCCAGCGAGGCAGGCGATGGCCCGATCCCCCAAGACCAGTGAAGAGGACCGCGCCAAGTCGCGCGATGTCGGCGCGCTCAAGGCGCTCTGGCCCTTCCTTGCGCCCTACAGGGGGATCATGGCGCTCGCCATCGCGGCGCTGGTGCTGACCGCCTGCGTCAGCCTCGCGCTGCCGCTCGCGGTGCGCCGGGTGGTCGATAATTTCGAAATCGACACCGGCGCGTTGCTCGACCGCTACTTCGCCGTGGCATTGGCCATGGCGGCGCTGCTCGCGCTGGGCACGGCCGCGCGCTACTACCTCGTGACCCGGCTGGGCGAACGGGTGGTGACCGACATCCGCAAGGCCGTCTTCGCGCGCATGGTCGGCATGAGCCCCGCCTTCTACGAGAAGATCATGACCGGCGAGGTGCTCAGCCGGATCACCACCGACACCACGCTGATCCTCAGCGTGATCGGCTCATCGGCCTCGGTGGCGCTCAGGAACCTCCTGATCCTCGTCGGCGGTCTGGTGCTGCTGCTGCTGACCTCGGCCAAGCTCACCGGGCTGGTGCTGCTGATCGTGCCCGCCATCATCGTGCCGATCGTGGTGCTGGGTCGCCGCCTGCGCAGCCTGTCGCGCGAGAACCAGGACTGGATCGCGGCCTCCTCGGGCAACGCCTCGGAGACGCTTCTGTCGGTGCAGACAGTGCAGGCCTACAGCCACGAGGCGCGCAGCCGCGCGCGGTTCGACGAGGTGACGGAAAAGAGCTTCGTCGCCGCGCGCCGCCGGATCGGCACGCGGGCGGTGATGACGGCGATCGTCATCTTCCTCATCTTCGCGGGCATCGTCGGCGTGCTGTGGATCGGTGCGCGCGACGTGAACGCGGGCGCGATGACGGTGGGCGCTCTGGTGCAGTTCGTCATCTACGCGGTGATGGTCGCGGGCGCGGTGGGCGCGCTGACCGAGATCTGGGGCGAGTTGCAGCGCGCCGCCGGCGCCACCGAGCGTCTGGTCGAGCTGTTGAACGCCCAAGACAGCCTGCCCGAGCCGACAGAGCCCCGGCCCGCGCCCGAGGCGCGCGGCGAGATCGCCTTCGAGGATGTCTCCTTTTCCTACCCTTCGCGCCCCGATGTCTCGGCGCTCGACCATGTCTCCGTCACCATCCGCCCCGGCGAGACTGTGGCGCTGGTCGGCCCCTCGGGGGCGGGCAAGACGACGATGATCCAGCTTTTGCTGCGCTTTTGGGATCCCGCCACCGGGCGGGTGCTGCTCGACGGCACCGACCTGCGCGAGATGGCGCGCCCCGAGTTCCGCCGCCAGATGGCGCTGGTGCCGCAGGATCCGGTGATCTTCGCCGATACCGCGCGCGAGAACATCCGTTTCGGCCGGCCCGAGGCGAGCGACGAGGAGGTCGAGGCCGCCGCCCGCGCCGCCGCGGCGCATGAATTCCTCATGGCTCTGCCGCAGGGCTACGACAGCCAGGTCGGCGAGCGCGGCGTGATGCTTTCGGGCGGGCAGAAACAGCGCATCGCCATCGCCCGCGCGATCCTGCGCGACGCGCCGGTGCTGCTCTTGGACGAGGCGACAAGCGCGCTCGATGCCGAAAGCGAACGGCTGGTGCAGCGCGCGGTCGATCGGCTGGCCACCGGGCGCACCACGCTGATCGTCGCGCACAGGCTCGCCACGGTGAAGAAGGCCGACCGCATCCTCGTCTTCGAGGAGGGGCGGATCGTGGCGCAGGGCAGCCACGACGACCTTGTCGCGGGAGGCGGGCTCTATGCCCGGCTGGCGCGGCTTCAATTCACCGATGGCATGGCCGAGGCGGCCGAGTAACACCGAACGCGGGCCCCGGGGGAAAAACCTTGCGCAGCGCGGGGTTTCGCGGCGTCATGCTTGCGTGACGCGAAGGTCAGGACAGATGCTCATCGCAGGGATGGAGCCGCCTTTGCGGCGGATGGGCGAAATCGACAGGGAGGAACGGGAATGGGCTTTGCGGGCATGGTCGATCGGGATGCGATCGAGGCCGAGGGCAGCTGGGAGGCGCAAGGACAACCCAAGACCACCCACGGCCTGCTGGAGCGGACGGCCAGGGCGTTTCCCGAACGCGACGCGCTGAGCTTCCAGCTTCTGTCGGACCCCAAGGCCCGGGCCGAGACGCTGAACTGGCGCGAGCTGCATGAGAAATCGGTCCAGACCGCGAACCTGCTGCGCGAGCTCGGCGTCGGCGAGACCGACGTGGTGGCCTTTTTGCTGCCCAACTGCTCGGAGGTGATCCTGAGCTATCTCGGCGGCCAGATCGCGGGCGTGGTCAACCCGATCAACCCGCTGCTCGACGCGGGGCAGATCGCCGCGATCCTGCGGCAGACCAACGCCAAGGTGCTAATCACGCTCAAGGCCTTTCCCAAGACCGACGTGGCGCAAAAGGCGGCCGAGGCGGTGGCGCTCGCCCCCAATATCGAGACGGTGCTCGAAGTCGACCTGCACCGCTATCTCACCGGCGTGAAGAAGCTGATCGTGCCGCTGATCCGGCCCAAGGTCGAGGTGCGCCACAAGGCCCGCGTGCTCGACTTCAACCGCGAGATCGCCAGCCGCCCGCGCGAGCTCGCCTTCGCCGACAGCCCGGGCGACCGGGTCGCGGCCCTGTTCCACACCGGCGGCACCACCGGCATGCCCAAGGTGGCGCAGCACTACTATTCCGGCATCGTCTACAACGGCTGGCTCGGCGCGCGGCTGATGTTCTCGGATCGTGACAACATCATCTGCCCGCTGCCGATGTTCCACGTCTTCGCCGCCATCGTCATCATGGGGTCCTCGCTCGCCTCCGGCGCGCATGTGATCCTGCCGACGCCTGCGGGCTATCGCGGCGACGGGGTGTTCGACAATTTCTGGAAGCTGGTGGAGCGCTGGAACGTCACCTTCATGATCACCGTGCCGACCGCGATCTCGGCGCTGATGCAGCGGCCGGTGAACGCCGACATCTCGTCGCTCAACCTTGCCTTTTCCGGCTCGGCGCCGCTGCCAGTGGAGCTCTACAAGCGTTTCGAGGAGGCCGCGGGCGTCACCATCTGCGAAGGCTACGGGCTGACCGAGGCGACCTGTCTTGTCTCGATCAACCCGCCCGAAGGCGAGAAGAAGGTGGGCTCGGTCGGCGTGCCCTTCCCCTACACGCAGGTGCGCATCGTCGACCCCGCCACCGGCGAGGACTGTCCTATCGACACGGTGGGCGAGATCTGCGTCGCGAGCCCCGGCGTGTCCTGCGGCGGCACCTATACCGATCCGATCAAGAACAAGGATCTCTACTGGCCCGGCCCCGAGCACGAGCGGCAGTTCCTGCGCACCGGCGATCTGGGGCGGATCGACCCGGACGGCTATGTCTGGATCACCGGCCGGGCCAAGGACCTGATCATCCGGGGCGGTCACAACATCGACCCCGCCGAGATCGAGGAGGCGCTCGCCGCGCACCCCGCCATCGCCTTTGCAGGCGCCATCGGCCAGCCCGACGCCCATGCGGGCGAGGTGCCTTGCGTCTATGTCGAGCTGTGCGAGGGGGCGGAGGCCTCGCAGGCCGAGCTGCTCGACTATGCGCGCGAGCATGTGCCCGAGCGGGCGGCGCGGCCGCGTCATCTGGAGATCCTGCCCGAGCTGCCCAAGACGGCCGTGGGCAAGATCTTCAAGCCGGCGCTGCGCAAGCTGGCGATCCAGCGTGTTTACGACGAGGCGCTGGCGACGGCCGGGGTAGGCGCCGAGGTGGCCGAGGTGGTCGAGGACAGCCGCCGCGGCCTCGTCGCCAAGATCCGCCGCACCGGCACCGCGACGCAGGCCGACGCCGCAAAGGCGCTGGGCGCCTTCACCCGCCCCTGGGACTGGATCGGCGACTGACGTTTCGCCTTGAGGTAGAGTTGGGAGCGGCGGGGAATGCCCCCGCCGCCGCCATCAATATGCGACCGTCCAGATCGGTGTGTCAGGCCAGGGCGCGGCATTCGAACAGAATGCCACGGGGTACGGCGACCCATGACAGGAAACGGCGATCGGTGCCCCGGCACCCGGATTTTCGTCAGGTTGCTTGGCAGCCGTGCTTTCAGGCGTTCCTTGGGGATTCGATGGGGCAATCGCGGCCAAGGCAACGATACCCAGCAATGCGAGAGGCAGAAGCGGATCAACTGTATACATGGAAACTCTCTAAAAAATAGAAACACAACCAGTAAGGGAGTTGGCGGACAGATTTGCAAACCATTTCCGACCAATTCCACCAGAAAAGATTGACGTGGGGTCAATCTGCTTCAGTGCGGACAATGTCGTGGGGAAATGGTGCTGCAGGAGAGGATTGAACTCTCGACCTCACCCTTACCAAGGGTGTGCTCTACCACTGAGCTACTGCAGCATCTCGTCTGGGCGGGCTTTTACTTGTCTGTGCGGTGAGCGCAAGCAGAAATTCCGCAGATTGACGCAAGGGCCAGCGTTTGCCTGCCAACTGCCGAAGTTCGGGCGCCTTGAACTGGACGCAATGGGGCGGGAACGCTATCTGCGCTAGCATGAAGACACCCCGCCAAGACCCGCCCCGCGCGGCCGATCGCCAGGACCGCCTCAAGGCGGCCCTCAAGGCCAACATCGCCCGCCGCAAGGCCCAGGCCCAGGCCCGCGCGCGCGATGCGGACCCGGATGACGAGCAAGAGAAAGAGTAGCAGGCATGGATTCGATCATCGTACGCGGCGGCAGCGAGCTGCGCGGCCAGATTCCGATCGCCGGCGCCAAGAACGCCTGCCTCGCGCTGATGCCCGCCACGCTGCTGTCGGAAGAGCCGCTGACGCTCACCAACGCGCCGCGCCTCTCGGACATCCGCACCATGACGCAGCTTCTGGAATCGCTCGGAGCCGAGATCTCCTCGATGCAGGGCGGCAAGGTCATCGCCATGTCGACGCATGACCTTGCCTCGACCCGCGCCGATTACGAGATCGTGCGCAAGATGCGCGCCTCCAACCTCGTGCTCGGGCCGCTTCTGGCGCGCGCGCATGAGGCGGTTGTCTCGCTGCCGGGCGGCTGCGCCATCGGCGCGCGCCCCATGGACATACACATCGAGGCGCTGACCGCGCTGGGCGCGGAGATCGAGCTCAAGGATGGCTACCTGCACGCGCTGGCGCGCGGCGGGCTCAGGGGCGGGCGCGTACCGCTGCGCTTTGCCTCCGTGGGCGCGACCGAGAACGTGCTGATGGCCGCGACGCTGGCGCGCGGCGGCACGGTGATCGAGAACGCCGCGCGCGAGCCCGAGATCATCGATCTCGCCCGCTGCCTGCGCGCGATGGGCGCACAGATCGAGGGCGAGGGCACCTCGACCATCGAGGTGCAGGGTGTCGATCGGCTGGGGGCCGCGACGCACCGCGTCGTCACCGACCGGATCGAGCTGGGCACCTACATGCTGGCACCCGCCTTCACCGGTGGCGAAGTGGAATGCCTTGGTGGCAAGCTCGAACTGATCGGCGCCTTCGTCGAGAAGCTCGACGCGGCGGGCATCGACGTGACCGAGACCGAGGCCGGGCTCAAGGTGCGGCTGCGCGGCGACCGGCCGCGCGCCGTCGATGTCACCACCGAGCCGTTCCCCGGCTTTCCGACCGACCTGCAGGCGCAGATGATGGCGATGCTCTGCACCGCGCAGGGCACCTCGCGGCTCGAAGAGAAGATCTTCGAAAACCGCTTCATGCATGCGCCCGAGCTGGTGCGCATGGGGGCGCGGATCGACGTGCAGGGCGGCCATGCCACGGTGACCGGCGTCGACAAACTCAAGGGCGCGCCGGTGATGGCGACGGACCTGCGCGCAAGCGTGTCGCTGATCCTTGCGGGCCTCGCGGCCGAGGGCGAGACGGTGGTGAACCGGGTCTATCACCTCGATCGCGGCTATGAGCATGTCGAGGAGAAGCTCGGCGCAGTGGGCGCGAAGATCGAAAGGGTGAGTGCATGACCAAGACCCGCGACGCGACATTCGAGGAGGGTGCGCAGCGCCCCTTGCGGCTCAAGGCGCTCGACGGTGACGACGTGCAGGTGATCTCGGCCCTGGTGCAGGATTCGGTCCTGCCCGCCTCCGAGATGTCTTGGCGCAAGAGCGAGCGGCGCTTCGGTCTGCTGCTCAACCGCTTCCGCTGGGAAGACCCGGCCACCACGCGCGAGGCCGAGCGCGTGCAGGCGGTGCTGTGCATCGAGAACGTGATGGCGGTGCGCAGCCAGGGGC
The DNA here is from genome assembly GCF_024159025.1 of Limimaricola litoreus. Lineage (GTDB taxonomy): Bacteria > Pseudomonadota > Alphaproteobacteria > Rhodobacterales > Rhodobacteraceae > Limimaricola > Limimaricola litoreus. Next base: position 15,201 of record NZ_JAMYXC010000038.1, on the reverse strand, counting down.
TCGATCCCAAGGACCGCGACACGGTCCTGTCGATCCTGGCGCTGGTCTTCGAGGCCGGCGAGGACGGGGCCGGGACGCTGCGGCTGATCCTTGCGGGCGACGGCGAGATCGCCGTGGATGTCGAGGCGCCGGAGGTGATCCTGCGCGACGTGACGCGGCCCTATGGGGCACCGTCGGGCAAGGTGCCCAGACACCCCGAATGATCCGCGATCTCGGCCCGGGCGACCTGTCGGAATGGCGCCGGATACGGGCCGAGGGGCTGCGGCTGTTTCCCGAGGCCTTCCTTACTACGCTGGAGGAGGAGCTGGCCCGCTCCGACGCCGAGGTGACCCGTAGCTTGAACGGGCGCCTCGTGCTGGGGTGCTTCGATGGCGACAGGCTCATCGGCACGGCGGCGCTCGACGCGGCAGTCGAGGCCGAGGCGGCGACGCACAGGGGCGCGCTGAATGCCTTCTGCGTCAGTCCCGACTACCATGGCACCGGCACCGGGACCCGGCTGCTGCGCGCCGCGATCGACCGGGCGGCGGCGGAGGGGCGGCTTCAGCTGGAGCTGTTCGTGGCCGCGCACAATGCCCCCGCCATCCGTCTTTACGAAAGGCACGGCTTCGTGCGGCACGGGGTGCTCCCCCGCGCGGCGCGGATCGGCGACCGCTTCGTGGACGACCTCTTCTACGTGCGGCAACTGGACGGTTGAGCAGGGGGGCAGGCAGGTCTATGCCCGATCCCCGAAGGAGACCGCCATGCCGCACCGCCTGTCCAGCACCGATTCCGATTTCGAAGCCCGCTTTGCCGCGCTCTTGACCATGAAGCGCGAGGACAGCCCCGATGTGGACGACGCCGTGGCCGCGATCATCGCCGATGTGCGCGCGCGCGGCGATCTGGCGCTGATCGACTACACCTCGCGCTTCGACCGGCTGACGCTGCCGGCGGAGCGGCTGCGGTTTTCGCCCGAGGAGATTGAGGCGGAATGCGCCAAGGTCTCGGCCGAGGACCGCGCGGCGCTGGAGTTGGCCGCCGAACGCATTCGCGCCTACCACGCGCGCCAGTTGCCCGGCGACGAAAGCTGGACCGACGAGACCGGTGCCATGCTGGGCTGGCGCTGGACCCCCGTTTCGGCGGCGGGGCTCTATGTGCCCGGCGGGCTCGCCTCCTATCCCTCCTCGGTGCTGATGAACGCGGTGCCCGCCAAGGTCGCAGGGGTCCAGCGGCTGGCCGTCACCGTGCCGACGCCGGACGGCATCGCCAACCCGCTGGTGCTGATGGCCTGCCGCATCGCGGGCGTGGACGAGATCTACCGGCTGGGCGGGGCGCAGGCGATCGCGGCGCTGGCCTACGGCACCGAAACAGTGGCCCCGGTCGACAAGATCACCGGCCCGGGCAACGCCTTCGTCGCCGCCGCCAAGCGGCGGGTCTTCGGCCGCGTCGGCATCGACATGATCGCCGGGCCCTCGGAGATCCTCGTCATCGCCGATGCCGACAACGATCCAGACTGGATCGCGCTCGACCTTCTGAGCCAGGCCGAGCACGACGAGAGCGCGCAGTCGATCCTGATCACCGACGACGCCGGCTTCGGCGAGCGCGTCGCCGCCGCCGTGGATGCGCGGCTGGAGACTCTGGAGCGGCGCGCCATCGCCGGGGCGAGCTGGCGCGATTTCGGCGCCATCGTGACGGTGCGCGATCTCGACGAGGCAGCAAAGCTCGCGGATCGGGTCGCCGCCGAGCATCTGGAGCTGTGCGTCGCCGATCCCGAGGCACTGGCCGCCAAGATCACCCATGCGGGCGCGATCTTCCTCGGGCACTGGACGCCGGAGGCGATCGGTGACTACATTTCCGGACCCAACCACGTCCTGCCCACGGCACGCTCGGCGCGGTTTTCCTCTGGGCTGTCGGTGATGGATTTTCTGAAGCGCACCACCTTGTCGAAGATGACGCCCGCGGCACTGGCCGCGATCGGCCCCGCCGGCGCGCGGCTCGCGCGGGCCGAAAGCCTCGAAGCGCACGGGCTGTCGCTCACCGCGCGGCTCGACAAGCTGAACCGGGGGGGCGCATGACCCGCATCGCCGAGATCCGTCTCGATGACGCGGGCCAGCCCGCGCCGACGCCCGAGATCGAGCAGGAACGCCGCGTTGCGGTGTTCGACCTGCTCGAGGAGAACAGCTTCTGCCTGCCGGGGCGCGACGCAGGGCCCTATCACCTCGGTCTCGCGATCCGTGAAAAGCGGCTGGTGTTCGACGTGGCGACCGCGCAAGGGGAACGCGCGGCGGAGTTCCACCTGTCGCTCGGACCGTTCCGGCAGGTGGTGAAGGACTACTTCCAGATCTGCGAGAGCTATTACGATGCGGTGAAGACGCTGCCGCCGAGCCAGATCGAGACGATCGACATGGCGCGCCGCGGCATCCACAACGAAGGCGCGCGGGTGCTGCAGGAGCGGCTCGAGGGCAAGGCCGAGGTCGATACCGATACGGCGCGGCGGCTCTTCACCCTCATCTGCGTGCTGCATTTCGGGGCCTGAGGTGGAATTGGCCGCAACAGCGCAGCCACTTCCGCAATCGGTGCTGTTCTGCTGCGACCACAATGCCGTCCGCTCGCCCATGGCCGAGGGGATCATGAAGAAGTTCTACGGTACCGATTGCTACATCCAGTCGGTCGGCGTGAAGAACGATCTCGAGATCGACGGCTTCGCCATCGCGGTCTGCGCCGAGATCGGCGTGGAGCTGCACCGCCATCGCTCGCGCAGCTTCGACGAGATGCACGATTGGGGCGACGACCTCTCCTCCTTCGATCTCGTGCTGGCGCTGTCCCCGGCCAGCCAGAGGCGGGCGCTGGATCTGACGGGCTGCTATCACCTCGATGTCGAATACTGGCCCGTGCTCGACCCGACGGGCCTCGGAGAGGGGCGCGAGGAGCGGCTCAGGAGCTACCGGCAGACGCGCGACATGATCGTCGAGCGGCTGATCGACCGGTGGGGGCCGCCGCGCCGTTAGACCAGCGAAGCGATTCCGGTGGCAGGCAAGGAAAAAGGCCGCCCCGAGGGGCGGCCTTTCTGTAAAAGAGCGTAGGTCTTACTGCTCGACTTCCTGCATGGATTCGAGCTGCTCCTCGGTGGCTTCGATGAAGACGCGGACTTCACCGGCTTCCGAGCGCAGGACGCTCATCTGGTCGAAGGGGATCGCGACCGGCTTTTCGCCGATGCCGAGGAAACCGCCGACTTCGACGATGACCTGCTGGATGCTGCCCTGATCGTCGATCATGATGTCGCCGATGTCGCCGATGCGCTCATCGTTGATGCCATAAACGATCGAACCTTCGAGGTCGGTGACGGCGATCTCGTTGGCCGCGACCATGGCGAAGCCTTCACGCTCGATCATGGGGCCGTTGCTTTCGATGGTGGCCGTTTCGGTCATCTCGGCAGTTTCGGCCTCGACGGTTTCCATCTCGGTTTCGGCTTCGGCGACTTCGCCCTCGACGACGGCTTCAGCCTCGGCAGCTTCGGTTTCAATGGCGGTCTCGGCCTGCTCCATCTCGCCCTCGACGGCTTCGGCAGCGTTCTCGACGGCGAGCGCGCCCTCGGCCACTTCACCCTCGATCTCGGCTTCGAGGTTCGGCTCCTCTTCCACCTGCGCCGTGTCGAGCGCGGCGGCGGGCTCGGCCTCGAGCGCGGCCTCGTCCTGCTCTTCCATCGCCGCTTCGTTGATGGTCACAACCGGCTCACCGGTCTGAACCATCTCGATCACCGGCTCACCGCCCTGGGTGAACTCGATCACCGGCTCGGCGCTCTCGAAGCGGATGTTCGGCTCGGCCCGCTGGACGGAGACGTTGGCGTTCTGGCCGTCGCGGCTTTCTTCATAGGTCACGGTCGGCTCGACGGTGGTGAGCTGAACCTCAGCGTTCTCGACGGCACGGGCTTCACCGGCTGCACCGGTGGCGAAGGTCTCGCCGGTGGCGCGATCGGTGACCTGAATGCCGCCTTCAGAACCTTCGGGCGCACGGCCCAGCTCGAGGTCGACGGTCGGACGGGCCTGGGTCACGGTGACGACCGGATCGGCCTGACGGATCTCGACCTGCGGCTGCGTATTGGCCACGTCGACGGTCGGATCAGGCATGGTGATGATGATCTCGGGCGCCGGCTGCTCGATGCGGATCGTCGGCTGCGGCATATCCATGGTGATGGTCGCCGGGGCCTGACGGATCAGGATCTCGGGCTGGCCTTCGGTCACGGTCACGTCGGGCGTGGAGTTCGCCACCATCACGTCGGTCTGGCCGGATTCGACGGAGACGGAGGGCTGCTCCTGCTCGAGATAGACCATGCCTTCGATCACGACTTCGTCTTCGAGGCGCACCGTGGCGGTTTCGGTCTCGGCCAGCTGGGCCTCGGCTTCGGCCGTGGCGGCTTCGCCCTCGACAGCGACGACGCGCTCCAGCTCGACATAGGCGACGGCGCACTGAGCATCGTCCTGCGCTTCGATCAGCGCGGCAATCTCTTCGCCGGTCATCGGCGCATCGGCGGGCACACCCTCGGCCATGCGGTCTGTCAGCAGCAGTTCGAGGTCGGAGCAGGTCGCATCGGCGGTCTGAGCCTGCGCGCCGGCGGCCATCGGCAAGGTCAGCGCCGTCGACAGAAGCAGTTTCTTCATGCTCGTGGTCATGGATCGTCTCCCGTTTATAGGTCTCTTCGGCGGTACAACGGCGCACCTCGCGCCGCGTTCCCCGTCGGAGCCACGAATTTTTGATTGCCTCTCCCGGGCCGAACAGCGACGCTCTTTTACAAGTCGCGCGGCTTTGCCGGATTGCGGCCTCTTTGCACTTGAAATTTCAGTCGCGGGGGCGCATCTGTCGGCCATGGCCCGCGTGTTTCGCGGGTACCACTGTACGGAGAGACCATGGCCAAGGAAGAACTGCTCGAATTTCCCGGTGTCGTGAAGGAACTCCTGCCGAACGCGACGTTCAGGGTCGAGCTGGAAAACGGCCATGAGATCATCGCGCACACGGCGGGCAAACTTCGCAAGAACCGGATTCGCGTCCTCGCCGGCGACAAGGTGCAGGTCGAGATGACCCCCTATGATCTGACCAAGGGTCGGATCAACTATCGCTTCCGCTGACCGCGCGATGAGCGCGCTGCCGCCCGAGAGCGGGCTGAGGCTGATCCTCGGCTCGGCCTCGCCGCGCCGCCGCGACCTGCTGGCACAGATCGGCCTCAAGCCGGATGATGTCCGCCCCCCCGATATCGACGAAACCCCGCATCGCGGTGAGCTGCCGCGCGCCTATGCGCGGCGCATCGCGGAGCAGAAATCGCGCGCCGTTGCATTGGACGAGGGCGAGGTGCTCCTGTGCGCCGACACCACCGTGGCGCTCGGCCGCCGCATCATGGGCAAGCCCGTGGATGCCGCCGAGGCGGCGCGGTTCCTTCACCTGCTGTCAGGCCGGCGTCACACGGTCATCACCGCCGTCGCCGTGCGCCGCGGCGACCGGATCTGGGCCCGAGAGGTCGAGACGGCGGTCAGGATGAAGCGGCTGTCGAACCCCGAGGTCAACGCCTACCTCGCCACCGGCGATTGGCAGGGCAAGGCCGGCGGCTATGCCATTCAGGGGCCTGCGGGCGCCTTCATCCCTTGGATCAACGGCTCCTTCACCGGAGTCGTCGGCCTGCCGCTGACCGAGACGGCAGGGCTGCTGACGGCGGCCGGATACCCCTTGTACGGAGATTTCGCATGAAGGGACGCCGCATCGTCCTCGACCATATCGGCGACCGCGAGGCGGCGGCCCTTCTGGTCGACGGGCAGCTCGACGATCTGCTGATCGAGGAGGGCGACGCGCCGCGCCCCGGCGCGATTTACCGCGCGATCTGCGACCGGCCCTTGAAGGGGCAGGGCGGCATGATGGTGCGTCTGCCCGAAGGCGGCACCGGTTTTTTGCGCCAGGGCAAGGGGCTGCGCCCCGGTCAGCCGCTCCTGGTGCAGGTCACCGGCATTGCCGAGGACGGCAAGGCCGTGCCGCTGACCGACCGGGTGCTGTTCAAGAGCCGCTTTGCCATCGTCACCCCCGGCGCGCCGGGGCTCAACATCTCGCGCCGCATCGCCGATGAGGAAGAGCGCGCACGCCTGCGCATCCTCGCCGAGGAGGGCATGGAGGGCGTGCCTGAGGGCTTCGGGCTGATCCTGCGCTCGGTCTGCGAAGGCGCGGCCGAGGACGACATCGCCGAAGACATCGCCTCCATGCGCGGCCTCGCCCAGGCCGTGACCGAGGATGCTGAAGGCACCGAGCCCGAAGCGTTGACCGAAGGCGACGGGCCGCATCTGCTCGCCTGGCGCGACTGGGTGGCGGATGACGTGACGACCGAGCCGGGCGGTTTCGAGCGCGAGGGCGTGCTCGACCGGATCGAGGCGTTGAAAAGCCCGCGCGTGGCGACGGGCGAGGGGTCGATCTTCGTCGAGCCGACCCGTGCGCTGGTCGCGGTCGACGTCAACACCGGCGGCGACACCAGCCCCGCCGCGGCGCTCAAGGCCAATCTCGCCGCCGCCCGCGCGCTGCCGCGCGCGCTGCGCCTGCGGGGTTTGGGCGGCCAGGTCGTGGTCGATTTCGCGCCGATGTCGAAGGCGCATCGCAAGCAGCTCGAGCAATCCTTGCGGGCCTCGTTCCGCAACGATCCGGTCGAGACCTCGCTGGTCGGATGGAGCCCGATGGGGCTGTTCGAGCTGCAGCGCAAGCGCGAGCGCCCCGGCCTCGTGCGGCTTCTGGAGCGGCTGTGATGGCCTGCCCGATCTGCAACAAGGAGACGGTGCAGGCCTACCGCCCCTTCTGCTCGAAGCGCTGCGCGGACATAGACCTCGGTCGTTGGCTGGGCGGCGGCTACGCCGTTCCCTCGCAGGACCCCGAGGATGCCGAACGTGCCATCGAAGAGGCCGAGCGGGCCACCAATAAGTTGCCGTCGCGAAAGCACTGAACCGGACGGATTTTCGAACGAATGCCTCTGGACACCCCCCTGCGCCTCGCCTAGAACGCCCACACCCGATGAGGGCTTCGCCTTCATCCCCGTGCCCGGGTAGCTCAGGGGTAGAGCAGTGGATTGAAAATCCTCGTGTCGGTGGTTCGATTCCGCCCCCGGGCACCATTCTCCTCTCCGGTGTAGTCCATTCAGGATATGCGGCCTTCTTGGGCCCTTTGTTTTATCGACGTCATGGTCCATCTCCGTCCAGTAGAGTTCATTGGCAGCCACAATGACCGGGGTATTATTGGGGCAACACTACGGTGATGCAGGGCCCGTCCACCGCATCAGGTCAGCCGATATCGGATGCAGTTCGACGAACGAAGTTCTGCGCCATCGCGTGTGACGATACCGCCAGCTGGTTGTTCAAGGGAGAAGAAGTTTCCGATACATCTCGATCAGGAAGGCTTCGGCGTCGGCGAAGCGGTCTTTCGCCTTTTCGGGCGCGATTTCCTCGATCTGCACGTCGAAATCGGCATAGTGCTGGGTCGTCGCCCAGATCGAGTAGAGCAGGTGATGCGGATCGACGGATGCGATGCGGCCCGCGCGAATCCAGTCCTCGAGCACCGCGATCTTGGCGCTGTAAAGCTCTTTCAGCGGGCCGAAGATCTCGTTCTTGGACTGCGGCAGCCCGCTCAGGATCTCGTTCGCGAAGAACTTGCTTTCCTTGGAGAAATTCTTCGAGATGTCGAGCTTGCGGCGGATGTACTGGCAGACCTCCTCAACCGGGTCGCCATGCGGGCTGAGCATGTTCAGGGGCGCCATCCACAGCTGCAGCGTGCGCGCCAGTAGCTCCTGTCGGATCGCGTCCTTGCTCTCGAAGTAATAAAGAAGGTTCGGCGTGGTGAGCCCGGCGGTCTTGGCGATCAGGTTGATCGAGGCGCCGGATGAGCCGTGCTGAGCAAAGACCTCGAGCGCCGCGCCGAGGATCTGCTCGGTGTTCTTGCGCTGGATCCTCGTCCGAGGCTTCGAGCCTGCCATGCGTGCCATGAGCCGTCCAGCCCCTCGTATAGGTCGATCCCACCGCCCTATTGCACAACTGCAAAGGCGAGACCAGCGGAGGCGGACCATTCCGGCGGGCAGGGTGGGCTGCCCGCCGGTGGGCGTCTTCGCGCGGGGGAGCCCTTAGGACACGGCCTTCAGCTTGGTGACGTTGCTCTCGGCCTTGCGGAAGGCCGGGATCACCGTGTCGCCGTAATCGGCGATGATCTTCTCCTCGTCGCCGCTGTCGAGATAGATGTTGAACTGCGTGGTGCCCGCGTCCTCGAGCTCGCGGATCTTGGTGATGTGCTCCTCGGGGGTGCCCAGCACGCAGAAGCTCTTGACGATGTCCTCGGTGATGAAGTCGAGATAGGGATTATCGCTCTGGCCGTGCTTGGAGTAGTCGTAGCCCTTGCGGTTCTCGATGTAGGAGGTGAGCGAGGAGGGCACCTGGTCGCTGTCGGTGCCGTATTTCTCGACGATGTCGGCGACGTGGTTGCCGACCATGGCGGGGAACCACTTCACCTTCTCCAGCGCCTCGTCGATCGGCCCGGTATGGGCGGGGGCGGCGGCCATCACCTTGTAGTTCGACATGTCGAGCCCGGCCTCGGTGCCCGCGGTCTTGGCCTGATCGGCCAGCCACTTGACGATCTTGGGCTCCGCGATCTGCAGCACCACGCCGTCACCGACGCGGCCCGCGGAGGCCAGCGCCTTCGGGCCATAGGCGCCGATCCAGACGGGCAGCTCGTAGCCGTCGGCCCAGGGGAACTTCACCGGCTCGGGGCATTCGCCGTACTGCACCTCCTCGCCGCGGATGAGCGCCTTGACCACATGGGTGAACTCCTCGAGCCGCTTGAGGGTCGAGGGCTTCTTGCCCATGACGCGCACCGCGCTGTCGCCGCGCCCGAGGCCGATGTCGAAGCGGCCGCCCGACTGCTTGGCCAGCGAGCCGAACAGCGAGGCCGCGACCGACCATTCGCGCGAGTTGGGGTTGGTCACCAGCGGGCCGAAGCGCATGCGGGTGGTGTGCTCCATGCACATCGCCATGGCGACGAAGCTCTCGCGCCACAGGATGTGGCTGTCGTAGAACCAGCAGTAGTCGAAGCCCGCGTTCTCGGCCTGGCGGACGAGAGCCTTGGCGCGTTCGGGCTCGACGAAGCCCTTGAAGCAGATGCCGAATTCCATGTGTTTCTCCTCCCTAGAGAATTGATGGTCTTGGTGTGAATCAGTGATCGGGCGGGCAGATGCGGATGCCCGCATGGCTGAAGGGCACCGCCTTGGAGATGTTCAGCCGGATCAGGATCGGGGTGATCGCCTCGATGCAGCGCGCGGACTGCGCGTCACCCGCGTTGTAGGCCTCGACGCCGAGCTTGCGGACGAGCTCGATCACCTTCTTGCGGGCCTCCAGGCTGTTGCCGCAGACGAGGATGTCGCAGTTGATCGACTGGTCGAGCGCCTTGAGCGTCACCGCCGAGACATTGTGCAGCGCGCCGATGACGGGGATCTCGTCGCCAAGGAGCGCCTGCGCGGCCTCGGTGGCCGAGCCCTCGGGCGGCATGGAGACCTTCTTGGGGTCGTCCTCGGCGAGCGGCACCACGATGTCGACGAGGATCTTGCCCGCAAGCGCGGGCTTGAGCGCCTCAAGCGTGGCGTTGTGGGCCGAGAAGGGCACGGCGAGGATCACCATCTCCTCGGCCGCCCGGGTCGCGCCCTCGTTGTCGAGGCCACGGATCCTTGCCGCGCCCTCCGGCAGCTGCGCCTGCAGCTCCTCGGCGATGGCGGCGGCGCGCGGGCCGTCGCGGCCGCCCAGCACCACCTCGACGCCGGCCCGCGCGAAGCGCAGGGCGAGGCCCTGTCCCTGCGGCCCGGTGCCGCCAATGATCGCGATTGTCATCTGAACATGTCCTCTTGTTTCTTGCGTAGGATGTCGGCGCCGCGGCTCTCGGCGGGCGTCCAGTCGAGCCCGCGCAGCAGCACCGCGGGGGTCTTGCCGTCCTTGCGCACCACCAGCCCCGAGGCGGCGGCGATCTCGTCGGCGAGCGCGGGTTCGGTGACCTGCAGGGGCCGGCCCCAGGCATCGGTGTTTCCCTGCTCGCGGATCGTAGCAGGCACCTTCGACAGGCCGATCGCGACATTGACCTGACCGAGCCGCCAGGGCCGGCCGAAGGTGTCGGTCATGACCACGCCGATCTGCGCGCCGAAGCGGGCATGGAGCGCCGCGCGCAGCGCCGCACAGCTCGCATCCGGGTCGGGCGGCAGCACCATCACGGCGCTTTCCTCGCCGAAATTGCTCTCGTCCACCGCGGCATTGGCCGAGATGAAGCCGAGCCGGTGCTCGCAGATCATCGTGCCCTCGTTCTGGTCGGGGCGGCGGAAGGAACGGACCACGCGGGCGCTCTCGCGCAGCACCACCTCGATCTTGCGGGCGTCCTTGTTCAGCTCCTCGGCATAGCGCCGCGCCTCGTCCGAGGGCGTCACCGTGTCGAGCGGGATGATGCAGCCCTCGGCCTTGGAAAAGACCTTCTGCGCGACGCAAAGGATGTCGCCATGGCGCAGGCCGAGACCGGCCGCGTCAAGCCGGTCGCCGATGATCGCGGCGAGATCGTCGCCATTGCCGATGTCGGGGATGCCGGGGATGGCGGTGAGCGAGACGGAAAGGCTCATTGCGCGGTCTCCTGGCGCGGGCGGCGCAGATGGCCGGAGGGCAGGTGATGGAGGTCCTCGACGGTGTCGATATCGACCCGCAGGCTGCCCAGCGGCATCATCACCGGCGTGAGCCCCGCATCCTCGGCGGCGCGGCGGTGGCGGATCGTCGATTTCGCGCCATAGGCGAAGGCGAAGGGGCAGGGCAGCGGCACCATCAGCGCATTGGTGCCGAGATCCTTGGCCGGGCAGATCACCGCCGTGCCGCCTTCGAGCGGATGATCCAGCAGCCATGCCAGATCGATGGGATCGGGATCGGCAAGATCGCCGGGCAGGATGCAAAGCGCGTCATAGCCCTGTGCCGTGGCCCAGTCCGCCGCGGCCTCGAGAGCCAGCGACAGCGACGGCGCGCCGCCATCGTCGATGACGTTCAGCCCGAGCGTCTCGGCCACGTCGCAAATGATCGGGCTGGCGCTGACCACGGCGAGATCGACCCGGGTCTCGAGCCCTTCGGTGGCCTCGCGCAGCCGGGCGACGGTGGCGCGGAACAGGCTCAACGCCAGCTTGCCGCGCTGATCCGGCGTGAGGGCGAGGCCGAGCCGGGTCTTGGCGTCGCGCGGATCCTTCATCGGGATCGCGACGAGCCGCTTGCCCGCGCCGCTCATGCCATGGCCTCCGCGGGCGCGAAGGCGAGGTCGAGGATCTCGCGCGCCAGCCGCGCCTTGTCGGCTTGGCTTTTCATCAGGATGTCGCTGCAATGCGGGGCGGGGCCTTCGGCGGCAATCCCGGCCTTGAGCCCGGCATCGGCATGGTCGATCACCAGCCTGTCGGCCAGCCCGCGGTAGCGCCGGGCCACGCCGAGCGCATCGGCGCGCAGCCCCAGCGCCGCCATCATCCGGTCGGCCGGGCCCTTGACCACCTTTCCGTCGATGAAGGGGCTGACCGCGATCTTGGGCGCGGCGGCGGCGCGCAGCGCCTCGTTGATGCCGGGAATGCCGAGGATCGGGGCAATGCTCACCAGCGGGTTCGAGGGCGCGACGACGATCAGCTCGGCGCTCGCGATCGCCGCCAACGCCTCGGGCGTCGGGCGGGCCATGTCGAGCCCCGAAAACGCGATGTCGCGGATCTCCGGCGCGCAGCGCTCGCGCACGAAATATTCCTGAAAGCTCAGCCAGCGCCCGTCGGTCGTGCGCAGACGGGTCTGCACCACGTCGTCCGTGGGCAGCAGGATGTCGGAGGTCACGCCGAAAGCGCGGGCCACGTCGCGGGCGATGTCGGAGGGGCGGTCGCCCTTCGCGCGCCGCATCGTGCGGTGGATGTGCAGGCCGAAATCGCGGTCGCCCAGCGACATCCACGTCTCCGCACCCAGAAGGTTCAGCGTCTCAAGCGCCCGGTGCCCCTCATCGGCCACGCCCCAGCCTTGGCTGCGGTCGATCCTCCCGGCGAGGCTGTAGGTCAGCGTGTCGATGTCGGGCGAGACCCACAGCCCGTGAAAGCTCTCGTCATCGGCGACGTTGCCGATCACCGACAGCGCCACGTCGTCATGGGCGGCGAGCCCCTCGGCCATCTTGGCGCCGCCGACGCCACCGGCGAGCAGGCAGACCTTGCGCGGGCTCATTGCGCGGCCTCGATCGCGGCGGGGCGCTCGGGGAACATCTCGAGGAAGGCCAGCGGATCGCGGCCCTTGCGGTCCACCAGCGGCGCCAGCTCCTCGGGGTCGTGGTGCTCGAACACCTCGCGCACCTCGTAGACGGTGTTGCGGCGCATCGGCACGCGGCCCGCGGCGCGGATCATCCGCACCAGCTCGCGCGCGGTGATCTCCTGCCCGTGGTCGGCGCCTGCGGCGCGCGAGATGCTTTCGTTCATCAGCGTGCCGCCCAGATCGTTGACACCGCGCGACAGCATCTGCTGCGCCCGCGCCGCGCCGAGCTTGGTCCAGCTCACCTGGATGTTGTCGATCCAGCCATGCAGCATGATCCGCGACACCGCGTGCATCAGGTCGACTTCGCGCGCGGTCGGGCCTGGGCGGACCTTGTCGGGGTTCTGAGCATAGAGCGGCGAATCGGTGTGCACGAAGGACAGCGGCACCAGCTCGGTGAAGCCGCCCGTGTCCTTCTGGATGTCGCGCAAAAGCGCGATATGCGCGGCCCAGTGCTCGGGCGCGTCGACATGGCCGTACATGATGGTGGCGGTGGTCGGGATGCCGACCTCGTGGGCGGTGCGGATGATCTCGACCCAGCGCTCGGCCGAGAGTTTGTTGGTGGTGAGCTGCATCCGCACCTCGGTGTCGAGGATCTCGGCCGCGGTGCCGGGCATCGAATCGAGGCCGGCCTCCTTCAGATCGGTCAGGAACTCGCGGTAGGACATCTTGGTCTTGGACGCGCCGTACCAGATCTCGAAGGGCGAGAAGGCGTGGATATGCATGCCGGGGAGCGCCGTCTTGATGGCCCGGATGATCTCCCGGTAGTAGGTGCCTTCCATCTTCGGGTGCAGCCCGCCCTGGATGCAGACCTCGGTCGCGCCGCGATCCCAGGCCTGCTGCGCCCGCTCGACGATCTGCTCGGGCTCCAGCCACTCGGCGGATTTGTCCTCGACCCGCTTGGCAAAGCCGCAGAACTTGCAGCCCATGTAGCAGATGTTGGTGAAGTTGATGTTGCGGTTGACCACGAAGCTCACCCGGTCGCCATTGGCGCGGCGGCGCAGCGTGTCGGCGGTGCGGTAGACGGCATCGATATCCGCCCCGTCGGCCCGGAACAGCGCGACGCCCTCCTGCGCGCTCACCTCGCCGCCCGAAAGCGCCTTTTCGAGAATCGCGCGGATGGCGGGCGAGGCGCCGTTCACGGCCGCCGGGTCGCAGGCGAACTGCCGGGTCTTCGACTGGTAGGTCATGCTGTCTCTCCGATGTGCCGCTGCTCGCGCGCCAGACCCTTGCCCCCGGCCATGCCGAGCGCGCGGGCCCGCACCGAGGCGTTGATGAAGCCCTCGTCCCCGGTGAGGTATCGCGGGTAGACGGTGAGCCTTTCGCGCAGTTCGAACTCGGCCGCGTCGCAGGACCGCGCGAGGCTGCGGATCTCGGGCCATTCGTGCTGCGGGTTGATGAAATCGATGGTGACGGGCGAGATGCCGCCCCAGTCGTTGATGCCCGCGTCGAGATAGGCGATGTGCCGCGCGCTCAGGTTCGGCGGCGCCTGCAGGCTGATCTCGGGCGCGAGGATGATCCGCGCCGCGGCGATGGTGCGCAGCATGTCCTCGAGCCCGGGCTCGGGATGCTCGGCCATCTCGATGTCGGGCTTGCGCTGGAAGTTCTGGATGATGACCTCCTGCACGTGGCCGTGGCGCGCATGGGCGGCGTTGATCGCCTGCAGCGCCTCGATCCGCTCCTCCCAGGTCTCGCCAATGCCGATCAAGAGGCCTGTGGTGAAGGGCACGCGCTTCTGGCCCGCGCGCTCCAGCGTGCGCAGCCGCTGCACCGGAGTCTTGTCGGGGCAGGCGAAATGCGGCTGGCCCTTGCGGGTCAGGCGGCGGCTGACGGTCTCGAGCATCATGCCCATCGAGGCCGAGACCGGCTTGAGCAGGTCGATCTCGTCATCGGTCAGCGTGCCTGCGTTGACATGCGGCAGCAGGCTGGTCTCGCGCAGCACCAGCGCGCACATGTCGCGCAGGTAGTCGGTGAGCCGTGCATATCCCAGCCGTTCCAGCCCCTTGCGCGCCGCCTCGTAGCGCAGCTCGGGCTTTTCGCCCAGGCTGAACAGCAGCTCCTTGCAGCCCTCGCGCTCGCCGCGCAGCGCCTCGGCGAGTACCTGCTCGGGCGTCATGATCCGCGCCTCGGGCGAGGAGGGATGCTTGACGAAGGTGCAGTAGCCGCAGGTGTCGCGGCACATGTTGGTCAGCGGCACGAAGGCCTTGCGCGAATAGGTGATCGTGCGGCCCCAGGCCGCGTCGCGGATCTGGCGGGCGCTGGCCATCAGGGCATCGAGATCCCCGGATTCGGCAAGCGGCGCACCGGTGCTGGGCAAGTGGCTGGTCATGATCTCCTCCTGCCCACAAGGCTGAGCGATCCGGCAGCGACTTGTCAAAACTATTTTTAGTATCAGATCAAAAAAACGCTCATACAAACTTATTTCATAGCGATATCAGTAGACTAGATGGAGCATCACTTTCTTCGCCATCAAAATAATTGACTAGTAGATAAAACAGCGCGGATAGTCGGGAAAAGCTTCGCTCGGCGCTTGGGAGGGCGCCGTCGGGCCATGGGAGGACAGTATCGTGAGGATTGGAGCGCCACGTGAAGTGGCCGCTGGCGAGGCGCGGGTATCGATGACCCCGGCCTCGGCGCGGGACTTGGCAAAACTGGGGCATGCTTGCCTGATCGAGGCCGGGGCGGGTGTGGCCGCGGGGTTTACCGACGCGGCCTATGAGGACGCCGGGGTCACCGTGGTGCCGGATGCCGCGACGCTTTGGCGCGAGGCGGAGATCGTCACCAAGGTGCGGCCGCCGATGGACGCGGAGCTCGGGCTCCTGCGCGAGGGGCAGACGCTGATCTCGTTCTTCTATCCGGGTCAGAACGCCGAGGCGCTGGGCCGGGCCAAGGATGC
>NZ_JAMYXC010000266.1 GCF_024159025.1 Limimaricola litoreus | reverse complement strand
GATGGCGCGCACCAGCGCCTCGGCATCGGGGGCATGCCGCACGTCGCCCGCCTCGGAGGCAGGGGCAAGGCGCGGCGCCTCGGCGCCCGCCTCGGCCAGGCGTTGCAGCCAGAGATGATCGCGCGGGGCGGGCAGGGCGATGGTGACGGGGCGCGGATGGCCCAGCCCCGCCGCCTCGAAACCGGACACGCCGACAGCCGGAATGCTCAGGCCCAGCGCCAGGCCGCGCGCGGCCGAGACGCCGATCCTGAGCCCGGTGAAATTGCCGGGGCCGCAGCCGACACCGATCGCGGCGAGGTCCTTGAAACCAAGGCCCTCGGAGGCCAGGAGCTCTTCGAGAAAGGGCATCAGCCGCTCGGCCTGCCCCTTGGCCATCGGCTCGACCCGGGCAAGGGTCCGCCCCTCCAGACGCAGAGCGGCCGCGCAATGCGCGGCCGATGTGTCAATCGCCAGAAGCGGTGTCATCAGGCCGCGACCGGCCGGACCTCGACCACTTCGGGGATGTAGTGGCGCAGCAGGTTCTCGATGCCCATCTTCAGCGTCAGGGTCGAGGAAGGGCAGCCCGCGCAGGCGCCCTGCATGTGCAGGTAGACCACGCCGCGATCAAACCCGTGAAAGGTGATGTCGCCGCCGTCCTGCGCCACAGCCGGGCGCACGCGGGTGTCCAGCAGCTCCTTGATCTGCTCGACGATCGCGCCGTCCTCGCCGGTGTGCTCGGCATGGCCGCCCGCGGTCGCGCTGCTGGGCGTGCCGTCGTCGATCGCCGGGGCGCCGGACTGGAAATGCTCCATCACCGCGCCGAGCACGGCAGGCTTGATATGGTCCCACTCGACGGCATCGGTCTTGGTCACGGTGACGAAGTCCGAGCCGAGGAACACGCCCGCCACGCCGCCGGTCGAAAAGATGCGGCGCGCCAGCGGGCTGGCCTGCGCGGCCTCCTCGGAGGGGAAGTCGGCCGTGCCCATCTCGAGCACGGTCTGCCCCGGCAGGAATTTCAGCGTCGCGGGGTTCGGCGTGGATTCGGTCTGGATGAACATCGGGACCACCTTTCGTTTCAGGCTCCCGATATGCGCCCTGATCGGGCCGAAGTCAAGATTTGGAACGGTTCTAAATAAGCGGTCAGGTGATCGCCTCGAGCCGCTCCTTGGAGATGTCGCCCGGCACGATGGTGATCGGCACCGGCAAGCTGCCCGCCTCGCGCGTCAGCTGGCTGACCAATGGGCCCGGCCCCTTGCGGTCTGCGCCCGCGCCGAGCACCAGCACGCCGATCTCCGCGTCCTCGCGGATCTGGGCGAGGATCTCGGGCACGGTTTCGCCCTCGCGGATCACGAGGGTGGGGTGCACGTTCTGCCGGTCGCGCATCCACTTGGCGAAGACCTCGAAATGCACCTCGATCCGCTCGCGCGCCTCGGCGCGCATGATCTCGCCCACCCCGACCCAATGGTTGAACTCGTCGGGCGGGATCACCGACAGGATGGTGACGCCGCCGCCGGTCCGGCCCGCGCGCATCGCGGCGAAACGCATGGCGTTGAGGCATTCGCGGGTGTCGTCGAGGATCACGAGGAACTTGCGCATGAAATCTCCCTATTCGGCCGCAGTCTGGCTCAGGGCGGGGTGCGGCACAACGGGGCGGCGCAGCGGTGGATCGGGGCGCAGCCGCGGCTGCGGCCGGGTCAGCGGCGGCTCGGCGCGCAG
>NZ_JAMYXC010000222.1 GCF_024159025.1 Limimaricola litoreus | reverse complement strand
CGATGCCTGAGTGTTCGCACTCAAGCAGCGAAGCGGTAGTGCAGACAAAGAGATCAGAAAAGACGAAGTCTTTTCTGTGAAGCCGGGGCGTGAGCCATCCGGTGGAGAGATCACCAGCGAGAATGATGACATGAGTAGCGATAAACAGGGTGAGAGACCCTGTCGCCGAAAGTCCAAGGGTTCCTGCTTAAAGTTAATCTGAGCAGGGTAAGCCGACCCCTAAGGCGAGGCCGAAAGGCGTAGTCGATGGGAACCAGGTTAATATTCCTGGGCCAGATGGAAGTGACGGATCGCGGACGTTGTTCACCCTTATTGGATTGGGTGGGCAGCCAGGCGGTCCCTGGAAATAGCTCCATCATGAGATCGTACCCTAAACCGACACAGGTGGACTGGTAGAGAATACCAAGGCGCTTGAGAGAACGATGTTGAAGGAACTCGGCAAAATACCTCCGTAAGTTCGCGAGAAGGAGGCCCGGTTCGCACGCAAGTGTGGGCCGGGGGCACAAACCAGGGGGTGGCGACTGTTTACTAAAAACACAGGGCTCTGCGAAGTCGCAAGACGACGTATAGGGTCTGACGCCTGCCCGGTGCCGGAAGGTTAAAAGGAGAGGTGCAAGCCTTGAATTGAAGCCCCGGTAAACGGCGGCCGTAACTATAACGGTCCTAAGGTAGCGAAATTCCTTGTCGGGTAAGTTCCGACCTGCACGAATGGCGTAACGACTTCCCCGCTGTCTCCAACATCGACTCAGCGAAATTGAATTGCCGGTCAAGATGCCGGCTTCCCGCGGTTAGACGGAAAGACCCCATGCACCTTTACTACAGCTTCACACTGGCATCAGGACTGCGATGTGCAGGATAGGTGGTAGGCTTTGAAGCGGGAACGCCAGTTCCCGTGGAGCCTTCCTTGAGATACCACCCTTCGCACTCTTGATGTCTAACCGCGGACCGTCATCCGGTTCCGGGACCCTGTGTGGCGGGTAGTTTGACTGGGGCGGTCGCCTCCCAAACAGTAACGGAGGCGCGCGAAGGTTGGCTCAGAACGGTCGGAAATCGTTCGTCGAGTGCAATGGCATAAGCCAGCCTGACTGCAAGACTGACAAGTCGAGCAGAGTCGAAAGACGGCCATAGTGATCCGGTGGTCCCGAGTGGAAGGGCCATCGCTCAACGGATAAAAGGTACGCTGGGGATAACAGGCTGATACTGCCCAAGAGTCCATATCGACGGCAGTGTTTGGCACCTCGATGTCGGCTCATCTCATCCTGGGGCTGGAGCAGGTCCCAAGGGTATGGCTGTTCGCCATTTAAAGAGGTACGTGAGCTGGGTTTAGAACGTCGTGAGACAGTTCGGTCCCTATCTTCCGTGGGTGTAGGATACTTGAGAGGAGTTGCCCCTAGTACGAGAGGACCGGGGTGAACGATCCACTGGTGGACCTGTTGTCGTGCCAACGGCAGTGCAGGGTAGCTATGATCGGACAGGATAACCGCTGAAGGCATCTAAGCGGGAAGCCCCCCTCAAAACAAGGTATCCCCGAGGACCGTGGTAGACCACCACGTCGATAGGTCGGAGATGTAAGCGCAGCAATGCGTTCAGTTGACCGATACTAATGGTCCGATAGGCTTGATCCGATCCAGAAACAGCAAGGCTGGATCCGAAAGCCATACACAATCAAGGAAATGTACGACGATCTGGAACACCGCCCCCC
>NZ_JAMYXC010000300.1 GCF_024159025.1 Limimaricola litoreus | reverse complement strand
CCCGCCGCGCGTTCAGTCCTCGCGCGGGAAGCGCCCGGGATGCACCAGCAGGTCGCAAGGCAGGTAGCTCAGCAGCTCCGAGGCGACGCGGCCCATGGTCATCGGCACGTGGCCCTCGGCGCCGTGACGGCCGATGGCCAGCAGGTCGCTCCCCTCGCGCGCCACCGCCTCGATCAGCGCGGCCGTGGTCCGGCCTTCAAGCAGCGCGCAATCCGCCGCGACGCCGTCTCGCGCCAACCGCTGCCGCATCTGCTCCATCTGAAAGAGCATCGGGTCCTCGATCTCGTCGCGGTCGCGCTTGGTGATGTCGCCGGTATCGTCCATGCGGTAGCCAAGGCCCCCGAAGGGCACGCGGTAGGCATGCACGATCCGCACCTCTGCCCCGCCCGCCAGCTTCGAGGCGAGCCGGGCCGCCTCCGCGTCGCGGCGGGCAAAGCTGGTGGCGGCCATGACCTTGCCATAGGGGGCGGCGGGCCGGTCCGAGACCACCAGCACCGGCGCGTCGGACATCTGCACGCAGCGATGCAGCACGCTGCTGCGAAACATGTCGATGATGCCGCGATCACGATGCGCGCCCATCACCACGAGATCGGGCCGCGCCTGTGCGATCCGCTCGACCACGCGGCGCCACGGATGGCCGAAGACGACCTCCACCTTCCCCGCGCCCGCGGCCTCGCGGGTCAGCAGCTCATGCGCCGATTGCCCCGCCTCCTCAGCGACATGGCTCGGCAGCGTGTCGTCCACCACATGCAGGATCTCCAGATCCGCGCCGAGCACTTGCGCGAGCATCCTTGCCCGCGCAAGCGCAAGGCCGCTGCGATCCGACAGGTCGCTCGTCATGAGAATGCCGGGCATGGGGCGTCTCCTTTTCGGTTCGGGTTCACTGGCCGGGCCGGGTGCGGCCCGCTTCATTGGAGCCCGTCTCGTTGCGGCCCCTCTCGTCAGGTGCGACGGGATCGGTCACCGCCGTGACGGCGAGGTCGATCAGCACGCCGATCAACGCGGCCTCGATCACGATCCACCAGACCCCCGGCCCCGGCTGGGGCAGCCACTCCGACCGGGCCCAGAGCACGGTAAGGCCGTCATGCGCCACAAGGAGCAGGATCACCCCCATCCAGACCCCGACCCAGCCGCCGCGAACGCCTGCGGGCAGGCGCGTGCCCAGGAGCGGCATCCGGTGCGGCGCCCCGATGAGGCCAACCAGCGCTCCGAGCAGCACGGCCCAGAACACCACGCCCCAGACCAGCATGGTCTCGGACACCGTGTTGGCGGTCAGCATGACCGGCGCCAGAAGCCCGAACAGCAGACCGAGCGACTTGGCCAGCACCACGCGTTGCATCAGCGGTGTGAGTGTCATCTCCGAACCCTTCATTGCGCTCCAACCTCGCCCTGTCAGCCGCGCCGCGCCTTGATCTGGATCATCCCTCCTGCAGCGTTTCGAGATACTCCGACAGCGCCACGAGCGGTTGCGGCGTCGGCGTCAGCATCCCGTCGCCGGTATCGACATGCAGGGTCGGGCCGGTGAAGATGCCGCTGAATTCGGGCATCACCTGCCCCGGGTCGTCCTGCCGGAAATAGCCGTCGATGTAGGACATGACATGCACGGCAGGGAACGGCTTATCCGCCGCGCCGAGCCGCGTCAGATCGGCGGGCGGGCGCGGCATTGCGCATGAAGGAGCATCTGCGGTGGCGAACAGCGATACGCGCGGCGTGGCCGTGCCGGATGACGACGCGC
>NZ_JAMYXC010000162.1 GCF_024159025.1 Limimaricola litoreus | reverse complement strand
CAGCTCGGCGAAGAGCGTGCCGCGCGCGGCCATGCGTTCGGCCAGCGGGGCAAGGCCGAGCCTGTCGCACAGCGCGCCCAGCGCCCGGTTCTGCGCCTGCGCCGCCCGGCCCAAGACCGCCGCCGCGTCGAGAAACCGCTCCTGCCAATCGAAGGACCAATCGGCGCCCGCCAGCAGATCGCTCGGCGCGTCCTGCCCCGCGACCTGCGCCAGCCGCTCCAGTTCCGAGGCGAGATCGCGCAGCCGGGCATAGCTCGACGCGTCATGCGCGTCCCATGCGGCAAAGCTCAGGCGGAAGGGCGGCGCGCCTGCCGCGACCTTGCCGATCGCCTCGAACACCGAAAACCCCTGCCGCCCCTTGCGGTGCAGCGCCGCGACATAGGCGTTGAGCCGGTCGCGGGTGAGGCGCAGATCCTCGGTGACCTCGATCCAGTCGGAGCCATCGCCCTCCGCCGCGCGGTCCCAGCCGCGGCCGAGCTGAGCGAGGACCGACTTGCGATCCGTCTTGCTCGAATGCAGTTCCAAACAGGCGTCGCCGAGCCCCGAGGCGGCGAGACGGCGATGTACCACGTCGAGCGCGGCGGCCTTTTCGGCGACGAAAAGCACCGTCCGCCCCTGCGACATGACCTGCGCGATGATGTTGGCGATGGTCTGGCTCTTGCCCGTCCCCGGCGGGCCGATGAGCACGAAGTCGCGCCCCTGTGCAGCCGCCGCCACGGCGGCAAGCTGGCTGCTGTCGGCGGGCAGCGGGGTGACGAGATCGGCAGGCGAGAGCGCATGGTCGAGGTCGCGCGGGGCGATCTGCGGCAGGTCGGGCTGCGGATAGGCCTCGTCCGGCCCGTCGAGCAGGTGACGCACCAGCGCACTGTCGCGCAGCGCGTCGTTGCGCGCGACCAGATCCTCCCACATCAGGAACTTGGCGAAGGAAAAGGTCGAGAGCGCCATGTCCTCGATCACCTCGAAACCGGCCATGTCGCGCACCGCGAGCCGCACCAGATCGAAGATCCGCACGAGGTCGATCCCGCTCTCGTCGCGCGGCAGCTCGCCATCGAGGCCCGGCATGGAGAGCGCGAAATCACGGCGCAGGAATTCGAGCAGCGTGGCGTTGATGCGCACCTCGTCCTCCAGATGGCCGAGCCGGAAGGCCGAATTGGCCGAGCGCCGCTCCAGCCGCGCCGGGATCAGCAGCAAGGGCGCGCGAAAGGCCCGCGCCTCGCCCTCGCGGCGCCAGCGCAGGAAACCGGCGGCGAGGAACAGCGTGTTGGTGCCGCCCTCCTGCATATCGCTTTTGGCGCGGCGGTGCAGCGCCACGAGCCGCGCGTTCAGCTCCTGCGCCGAAAGGGGCGCGGCAAGGCGGCCGCGCTCCTGCGCCCGGGCCGCCCGCGCGGCGATCTCGTCGGGCGACAGGCTCTCGGCCTCCTCGATCGGCTCGGGGATCGCGGTGGCGCCGCCGGCGAGGCTGTCCTCCAGCGCGGCCATGTCGGCGCAGAGAAACGGCACCGCGCCGCGCCCGTCGCGAAAGTTCAGCAGGCGGTTGCGCAAGGAGAGGTCAAGCAGCTTGCGCTGCCAGCGCTCGACCCGGCCCTCGGGCGTCTCGGCCTCTTCCTCGACCTCCGTCACCGGCAGATCGGCAAGGCCCGGCATCGGCGGCAGCGGCGGGGCCGCGCCCTCTCGCGGGGCGGGCCCGGGGTCGAGCGTGGCTTCGCCCAAGGGCAAGATGCCCGCGGCGCGCGCCGCCGCCACGTC
>NZ_JAMYXC010000005.1 GCF_024159025.1 Limimaricola litoreus | reverse complement strand
AGAACCTCGACCGAATGGCTGCGAACCTCGGTCAGGCGACGAATGCGCGAGCCGGGCGCGCCGATCGGGCGCAGCCCGTGCGGGCGCAGCTCCGGCACGACGGCGGCGGCATCCTCGAGCGCCCGCTCGAGATCCTCCTCGGCTTCGAGATAGGCGCGGTAGGCCCGGATCAGGGCCCGGCGGGCGGTCGCGGCATCGGGATTCATCTTCACTCCTCCCCGGAACAAGACGACTCTGCCCCGATCAGGCCAAAACGCCTCGCGGCTGTCAACGCCGCGATGACTCTGCCCGAGGTCCGACCGGGGGGCCGTTCAGACCGCCACCGCCTCGTCACCGGTCTCTGCGCGAAGCCGGTCGAGATCGGGGATCACGATGCGGCGCTTGCCGTCGAGCATGATGGTGCCTTCGCGCCCGAGCCGGCTGATCTGGCGGCTCACCGTCTCTATCGTCAGGCCGAGATATTCCGACATCGCCTCGCGCGTCAGCGGCAGGTCGAGCCGGATGTCGTGGCTGCGCGGCGCGAGATCGAAGCTCGCCTCGCGCCGCGCAACCGAGACCAGAAGGCTGGCGATCCGCTCGCGCGCGGTCTTGCGGCCAAGCACCAGCATCCATTCGCGCGCCGCGTCCAGCTCGTCGAGCGTCATCTCCAGAAGCCGCCCTGCGACATGCGGCATGTCGACGAGCAGCCGCTCGAAGGGCGCGCGGCGAAAGCAGCACAGGGTGACGTCGCTCGCCGCCGTGATGTCATAGGGGGTGACCGTCCTGCCCGGGCGCCCGATGAAGTCCGATGGCAGCAAGAGCCCCACCATCTGCACCCGCCCGTCCTCGAGCGTTTGCGCCATGGTGGCGATGCCCGAGACGACCGAGGCCACGAAGCTCAGATCGTCACCGGCCCAGACGATCTTCTGCCCGGCTTCGTAACGGCGGTAGAACTTGACCTCCTCGAGCCGCGCAAGCTCGGTCTCGTCGCAGCGCGCGCAGACGGCACGGTGCCGGATACCGCAATCGGCGCAGCGCAGATCCAGTCTCGGGGTCATCGCGGATCTCCTCGGCGGGATGCAGAGACGATACCACCGAACGGCCTATGACCCCAGCCCCCGATGATGCGACCTTGGGTCCTGGGGCTTCAACCGGAAGCTTCTCTTACGACGGCCAGCGCGCGCAGGAGATCGCTGCGGCTCAGAATTCCCGCGATCCTTGCGCCGTCCATCACCGGAAACCGGCGGTAGGGACCGCTCAGAAATCGCTCGGCGGCGGAAAGAATGTCGAGATCGGGCGTCAGGCTTTCCACCGGCGTGCGCATCGCGTCGCCCACGAGGCCGCCCTGCCCTGCGTGGTATCCGGCATGCAGCGCGGCGCGCAGGCAGTCCTTTTGCGACAGCATGCCGAGGAGCCGGCCCTGCGCATCGACGACGGGCATGCCGGAAATGCAGTGATACAAAAGAAGATGCATGGCGCGCAGCAGATCCATCTCGGGCGTGATCGTGATGACCTCGCGCGTCATGATGTCCTCGATGCGCGGCAGCGGTCTCATCGCGCGCGCTTCCGCGCGCAGGGCTTGCGGCACCCCGCGCAGGGCGTGCCGCAGCCCCCCTGCGGCGGTCCGCGCCCGAACAGCAGCCCGAGGCCCAAGCCCGTCATCGACAGCGCGATGAAAATGAAGACAACGAGGATCGTGATCATGCGCGGCTCCTTTCAGGCGATGAGATGGGCCGCAAAGCCCCCGGTCATGCTCTGCGCGCCGCCCGGATGCACAAAGAGC
>NZ_JAMYXC010000022.1 GCF_024159025.1 Limimaricola litoreus | reverse complement strand
CGCCGAGCGCCCTGCTGCTCGATCACGCGGCCAGCGCAGGCGCGCGGCTGGTGCTGGTCAGCTCGATCTCGGTGCTGGGCACGGCGGGCCTCGCGCCATTTGCCCGCGTGGACGAGGACGCGCCGGTCGAGCCGCGCCCCGAGGGGCGCGATGCCTATGCCCGCGCCAAGATCGCGCAGGAGCGCGACGCCCGCGCCATTGCCGCGCGCCACGGCGTGCCCCTGCGGATCGTCCGACCCGGCGCGATATTCGGGCCGGGGCGGTTGTGGAACGCCCATATGGGGCTCCCGCTGGGCCCGCTGACGCTCGGCCCGCGCCACGCGGGGGAGCTGCCGCTGTGCTGGCTGCGGCATGCGGCGCAGATCCTCGTGCTGGCCGCGACCGTGCCGCAATCCAACCCGGTCGAGGTGATCCACGCGCTCGATGACGACCGGCCCGACCGCGCGCGCTTTCTCACGGCTCTCGGGCGACGCGGCCTGCCGTTGGGCTGGCGCGGCTTCGACGCGGCGGCGGGGCTCTTGGCCCCCCTCGCCCCCCGCCTGCCGGGGCTTCTGCGCCGAGAGACGCTGCGCGCGCGGCTGATGCCGCTGCGCTACGACAACGCCCGCGCGCATGCGCTGGGATTCCGGCCCGAGGCGGATTTCGAATCGGCAATGGCCGCGGCGCGGGGGGCGGCATGAGCATATCCGGCCCGTTCATGTGGCTGACGGGCGAGTATCCCCGCGCCACCGACACCTTCATCCAGCGCGAGGTGGCGGGGCTGCGCGACCTCGGAGTTACGGTCGAGACCGCCTCGGTGCGGCGCACCGATCCCGCCCATCATGTCGGCCCCGAACAGCGCGCCGAGGCGGCGGCGACCTTTCACCTGCTGGAGCGCACGCTGAACCCCGTCGCCATCACCCGGGCCAAGCTCTCGGCCCTGCGCCACCCGCGCCGCTTCGCGCGCGCGCTGGCGCTGGCGTGGCGCAGCGCGCCCCGTGGGCTGCGCGGGAGGCTCTACAACATGATCTATTTCGGCGAGGCACTGGTGCTGGCGCATCGTATGAAGGCGCGCGGCATCACCCATCTGCACAACCACATCGCCAAATCCTCTGGCACGGTGGCGATGCTCGCCTCCGAGGTCTCAGGCATTCCGTACAGCTTCACCCTGCACGGCCCCGACATCTTCTTCGCGCCCGAGCATTGGGCCTTGGGCGAAAAGATCGCCCGCGCCCGCTTCGTCGCCTGCATCTCGGATTTTGCGCGGGCGCAGGCGATGCTGTTCTCGGACCCCGCCCATTGGCACAAGCTGCACGTGGTGCATTGCGGGGTGGACCCTGCGCTTTATGCCGACACCCCCGCCCCGCCGGAGGACCGGCTCCTCTTCGTGGGCCGGCTTTCGGCGGTCAAGGGCCTGCCGGTGCTGCTCCGGGCCCTGGCGCGGGCCCGTGAAAGCCGCCCCGCCCTCACGCTCGACCTCGTGGGCGACGGCGAGGACCGGGCCGGGCTGGAGCGGCTCGCCACCGATCTCGGCCTCGGCGACGCGGTGCGCTTCCACGGCTATCTCGGGCAGGCCGAGGTGGCGCGGATGCTGCGCGAGACCGGTGCGCTGGTGCTGCCCTCCTTTGCCGAGGGGGTGCCGGTGGTGCTGATGGAGGCGATGGCCGCCGCGCGCCCGGTGATCGCCACCCGCGTCGGCGGCGTGGCCGAGCTGGTCGAGCACGGGGTATCGGGCCTGCTGGTGCCGCCGGGGGCCGAGGCGCCGCTGGCCGAGGCCATCGCCGCGCTTTCGGGCGATGCGGCACGGCGCG
>NZ_JAMYXC010000227.1 GCF_024159025.1 Limimaricola litoreus | reverse complement strand
GCCGCCCGCCGCGAGCGCGACCTCGCGCCAGATCTCCGCCGGAAGGCTGCCGCCGGTGACGTCCTTCATCGGAGAGTTGTCGTCATTGCCGATCCAGACGCCGATCACCAGCCGGTCGGTGAAGCCGATGAACCAGGCGTCGCGGCTGTTCTGGCTGGTGCCGGTCTTGCCCGCGGCAAAGCCGTCGATCGCCGCGCGCTTGCCGGTGCCCTCGGTCACCACCGCGCGCAGCATCGACAGCATCGGGTCGCGGGTGCGGTTGAGCTCGACCGCGTTGGGATCGGCGCCCGAGACCGAGAGCGCCACGCCGGTATCGCCGAGCTTGAGGCTGGCGATGCCGGTGGCGTTGATCGGCGCGCGGCCCGCGAGGATCGCAGCATAGGCCTCGGTCATGTCGATCAGCGACACTTCCGAGGTGCCCAGCGCGAGGCTCGGCGTGCGCGTCAGATCGCCCTCGATGCCGAGCTGGCGCGCCACCTCGATCACCTGGTCGATCCCGACCTCCTGCGCCAGCCGCACCGTGGCAGCGTTGAGCGAGCGGGTGAAAGCCTCGTGCAGGCTCACCACGCCCGCGTAGCGGCCGTTGAAGTTCTCAGGCGCGTAGCCGTCGATGTCGATCGGCTCGTCCGGCAGGCGGGTATCGGGGTCCGCGCCCATCACCAAGGCTGCGAGGAACACCGGCAGCTTGAAGGTCGAGCCGGGCTGGCGCAGCGCGTCGGTTGCGCGGTTGAACTGGCTCTCGCCGTAATCGACGCCGCCGACCATGGCGCGGATGCGACCGTCGGGGGCCATGGCGACGATGGCGCCCTGGCTCGCGCCCAGCTCGGGCCCGCGCTGCGCGATAGCCTCTTGCAGGATCTTCTCGGCCTTGGCCTGAAGCTCCATGTCGAGCGTGGCGGTGACGGTGAGCGGGCCATCCACCGCGCCGGACAGCTCCTGCGCCTCGCCCAGAACCCAGTCAGCGAAATAGCTGCCCGCGCGGGCGGGCGGTGGGGAGGGCACGAGGCTGGCCATTTCCGTGCGGGCGGCCTCGTAGGCGGCCTCGTCGATGCGACCCAGGTCGCGCATCACCGAAAGCACCACGAGGCCGCGCTCGCGGGCGCGCTCCAAGTCGGCCTCGGGGTTGATGACCGATGGCGCACGGATCGAGGCGGCGAGCACCGCCGATTGCGCGAGGCTCAGCTCCTCGACCGGCGTGTCGAAGTAGAGCTGCGCCGCGGCAGGCATGCCCCAGGCGCCGGTGCCCAGATAGGTGGAGTTGAGGTAGAGCTCCATGATCCGGTCCTTGCCGAGCTGGCGCTCCAGCCCCAGCGCAAGGACCATCTCCTGCAGCTTGCGCTTGTAGGTGCGCTCGGGGTCGAGATAGAGCACCTTCACGAGCTGCTGGGTGATGGTCGAGCCGCCCTCGACCACGCCGCCGGCGGAAATGTTGCGCCACATGGCGCGGCCGATCCCCTCGATATCGACGCCCGGATGATCCCAGAAGCGGCGATCCTCGATCGCCGCGACCGCCTGCGGCAGATATTCGGGCATCTCCGACAGCGGCACGTAGCCCGCGCGGTAGGCGCCGCGGGTGAAGAGCGTGTCGCCCGCCTCGTCCTGCACGGTCAGCGTCGGCTCCTCGAGCGGGGGCAGCATATCGGCCAGCGGCATGTCGCGCACCGCCCAGACGAGGATGCCGCCGGCGGTGACGAGGCCCAGAAGCACGAGGAAGGCGAGACCGAAGACCGTGCGCCAGATCCAGCGCGTGGCGCGCACGGTGGCGGCGGGACGCAGCTTGCGCGCGTCGAGCC
>NZ_JAMYXC010000061.1 GCF_024159025.1 Limimaricola litoreus | reverse complement strand
CGGGCTCGGCCCCCGCCAGCGCCCGCCAGACGCCCCGCACCAGCCCGAGGCAATCGCAGCCCGCGCCGCGCCGCGAAGCGCCGTGCAGATAGGGCGTGCCGATCCAGCCGCGCGCCTCCGTGACGATGCGGCTCATGCGCCCCCCGAGCGCGGCACCGCCATCAGCCAGTCGGTTCCCGGCAGATCGGGAAAGCCGCGGAAATTGAGGAAATTGTCGAACTTGAGCCGGCAGGTCTCGGCCCGCTTGTCGCAGCCCGCGACAAGCCGCAGCCGCGTGCCCGGCGCGAGATCGGCAGCGATCGGCCCCCACAGCTCGACAATGCGCGCGCCCGCCTCCTGCCGGTCCTCGCGGATCGGCGCGGTGAGCCCCGCCCCCGGCCCCTCCAAGACCTCGACATGGCCATGCGCGAACCAGCCCTGCGCCGGGCCATCGGCCCAGTCGAGCCGCAGCTCCGCGCCCTCGGCACGCCCAAGGCTTCGCTCGACCGAGACGCCCTCCCGTCCGGTATCGACGCCGCAGCGCGCATCGCCCAAGACCGCGTCGCAGCGCGGCTGATAGACCCGGCCCAAGGGCCGGCCCAGCGCATCCGAAAGACCGCGCAGCTCGGCGCGAAACACCGTGCCGTCGCGGCGGATTTCGCCCAGATGCCCGCGAAACTCCAGCGCGCGCTCTTCGGGGTCGGCCCAGTTGACCCGCCAGATCCGCAGCTCTGCCCCATCGAGGCGGCCCTGGGCGATCTCTGCCTCGCTCACCCCTTCGTCCGAAATCGCGCCCAGCGCCTCGGCGGTGTCGGCAGCGAGCCCCGCGCTCTGCACCAGCGCGCTCGCGCTCATGCCGGTCTCGGGGCGAAACTCGATGCCCTCGAAGGCCAGCGCTCGGTCGTGATCGGTGAAACCGCGCTCCAGCCCGTCGGCGCGCTTCAATGCCCAGGCCCGGCACAGCGTCGTCACACCGGTTTGCAGATGCGCCTCAAACCCGCTCATGCCCGGATCTCCACCACCGGGATTTCGGGCAGCGTGCCCGCTTCGAACCCCGCGACCGAACCCGTCAGCGTCTCGGTGTCGAACCGCGCGGGCACGTCGAATTCGAACCCGGCGGTGACGAGCGCCCCGACCGGGGGTGCCACGTCGAACCGCAACAGCCCCGTCGCGTGATCCACCACGACGCCCTCGCCCTCGGTCACCGGATCGCCATCGACCGCGATGCGCAGGCTGCCCGCCACGGGCCGCGTGATCGGGCGCAGGTAGGGATGCGCATCCTCGCCGTAGCGCTTGACGAGCTGGAAACCCGTGGTCTCGCCATCGCCGATGCCGATCTGCTGATCGAGCGCGTCCACCGCGCGGCCTTGCGGGGCCGAGCGCCAGTCGAGCCAGTCCTTCCAGCGAAAGCCATGGAGGGGCCCGCGCCGCGCCTCGAAGAAGGCCAGCACCGCCTGCACATCCTCGATCGCGCGCAGGCCCAGCCCCGCGTCATAGCGCCGCCGGCCATGAGCCCATGGCGTGTTGCGCTCCTCGTATCCGTTGGCGAGCGTGACGATGTCGGTGCGCCGCTCCGGCCCGCCCGCGGCGCCGAAGCTCAGCGCCACGGGGAATTGCACGTCGTGGAATGCCTGCCCAGAAGCCATGTTTCTCTCCCTCACCTGTCGCGGCGGCCGCGGTCGACGGCGCGCGCGATCTGCGCCGCCACCTGCCCGCGTGAGCGCTGGAAACCCGTGATGTCGGGCGTGGTGATGTTGACCGTCACCCGTGCCCCGCCGCCACCGCCGCCCGCGGCGACGCCGAGCCGCCCGTCGGGC
>NZ_JAMYXC010000054.1 GCF_024159025.1 Limimaricola litoreus | reverse complement strand
GCCAGCAGCAGCCCGCCCGCCAGCGTTCCCGCCGCCGCGCCCATGAGCGCGCGCAGCGTGAAGCGGCGCACGAAGGCGTGGGTGATGTAGGCGTCGCGCGCGCCGACCAGCCGCAGCACCCGGATCACCTGCGCATTGGCCGAGAGCGCCGATTGCGCCGCCAAGGTGATCATCGCCGCGGTCGAGGCACCGATCAGCACGATGGCCAGCGCGCCCAGGGCGCGCAGCCGCCCGGCGGCGGCCACGAGCGGCTCGCGCCAGCGGGTGTGATCGTCGAGCACCGCGCCGGGCACCTCGGCCTGCAGCCGGGCGCGCAGCCCGGTGGCGTCATAGCCGCCGCCCTCTTCCTCTATCTCGATCAACTGCGGAATCGGCAGCGCGTCGAGCGGCAGATCCGGTCCGAACCACGGGGTCAGCAAGGCTTGTTCCTCTTCCTCGGTCAGGGCGCGCGCCTGCGCGATGCCCGGCGTGGTGCGCAGCACGTCGAGCGCGGCGGCGGTCTGCGCCGCCATCTGTTCGGCCGGGGCCGAGATGCGCAGCGTCGAGGTCTGCGCCAGCTCGTCGCTCCAGCGCGCGGCGAGCCGGCCGGTGGCCAGCGACAGCGCCAGCGCAAAGACCGTCAGCAGCGCCATGGCGGCGGCGGTGAACAGCGTCAGCCGCGCGGTGAAGCCGGTGGGCGGCACGGTGCGGTCGGCCTGCACGTCGCCCATGAGAAAGGACAGCGCCCGCCACGCCGCGCGCCTCACAGCTCGGCCCCCGCGGCGATGAGCTGGCGGTCCTTGAGCCGGAGCGTGCGCACCGGGACCTGCGCCTTGGCGCTGCGGATCAGGTTCATGTCATGGGTGGCGATCAGCACCGCCTTGCCCATGCGGTTGAGCTCGACCAGGAGTGCCAGCAGGCGCTGCGACATGTCCCAGTCGACGTTGCCCGTGGGCTCGTCGGCGATGATCACCTCGGGCGACATGATGACCGCGCGGGCCAGCGCCGCGCGCTGCCGTTCGCCGCCCGACAGCTCGGGCGGGCGGCGGTCGGCATGACGGGTCAGCCCGACCCATGCCAGCAGGTCGGGCAGGTAGGCCTCGGCCTCGTGGTGGCGCCCGGCCACCGTCAGCGGCAGCGCCACGTTGTCGGTGAGCGGGAGATGGTCGAGGAACTGGCAGTCCTGGTGCACCACGCCGATGCGGCGGCGGTTGAGCGCCAGCCCGTCGCGCGCCATGCCTGTGGTGTCTTCGCCCCAGAGCGACACCGCCCCCGAAGTCGGCACGAGATCGCCGTAGCACAGCTTCAGCAGCGTCGTCTTGCCCGCCCCCGACGGGCCGGTCAGGAAGTGGAACGACCCCGGCGCGAGCGACAGCGACAGGCCGGAGAACAGTTCTCCGCCGCCATAACTATAGGCCACGTCCCGAAGTTCGATCACCTGCCGCCCCCTGTTGCGTCTCCCTTCTGCCCGAGCCGCGCCGGGGTTGCAATTGCAGCGCTGCATCAGACGCCGCCATGCCGGCGCGTGCGTTCTTGGCGCGGCGCAGCGGGGCCGCTAGGTTGATCGCGCAGTGGCCGCCGGGCGCGAAGGGAAGAAACGCATGCGATTGACCTGCCCGAATTGCGGGGCCCAGTACGAGGTGACGCGCGATGCCGTCCCGCCGGGGGGGCGCGACGTGCAATGCTCGAACTGCGGGGTGACATGGCTCGCCACACCCGTGCCTGACCCTGTGCCCGAGACCGGGGAGGCCGTCGCGCCCGACCGACCGGCGCCGCGCAGCACGATCACGCCCGAGATTGCGGAGATCCTGCGCGCCGAGGCCGAG
>NZ_JAMYXC010000225.1 GCF_024159025.1 Limimaricola litoreus | reverse complement strand
GGGGCCGCCGCGCGGCGACGATCCGTGGGCCCGGCTGACCGCGCTGCCCTGCCCGGCGCTGGTGCCGCTGATGAGCAACGAATGCGCCGAGATCGCGGCGGTGACCCTGTCGAAGCTGCCGGTGGCCAAGGCGGCCGAGCTTCTGGGGCTCCTGTCCGGGGAACGGGCGCGCCGGATCACCCATGCGATGTCGCAAACCCGCGCCATCGCGCCCGACGCGGTGGAGCGGATCGGTGCCGCGCTCGCCGCAGAGCATTGCCAGGAGGTGCCCAAGGCCTTTGTCAACCCGGCCCCCGACCGGCTTGGCGAGATCCTCAATTCCAGCGGCAGCGCTACGCGCGAGGCGGTGCTCGACGGGCTCGAGGCCGAAGACCCAGATTTCGCCGCCGACGTGCGCCGCGCCATCTTCACCTTCGCCGACATTCCCATGCGCCTTGCCCCGAGCGACGCACCCGCCGTTCTGCGCCGGATCGAACAGCCGGTGCTGATCACCGCGCTCGCGGCGGCGCAGGCCACGGGCGGCGGCGATGAAGCGGCGGCGAACCACCTGCTCGACAACATCTCGCAGCGCATGGCCCAGGGCCTGCGCGACGAGATCGCCGAACGGGGCACGGTGCGCCGGCTGGAAGGCGAGACCGCGATGAGCGAGGTGGTCACCGCGATTCGCGCCGCCGCCGATGAGGGCGACATCACCCTTGTTTCGCCGCAGGAGGACGACGAGAGCTGAGCCTGCCCGGCTTGGCTTTCGACGTCCCGCGACTTATGGCCGAAGCAGGACTGACAGGGAAAGACCATGGCAGATGACCACGTCACCGCCGGGCGCGGCACGGGGGACCGGATGGTGGACCTTGCCCTGCGCGGCGCGATCGGCGCCGCGCGGCGGCTGCCCTATGAGCGGCGGGTCGCGGCGATGGGCCGGCTGACCGCCCATGCGCTCGGCCCGCTCGCCGGCTATCGCCGCCGGGCCGAGCGGAATCTCGGCCTGATCTGGCCCGAGATTTCGGCCCCGCGCCGTGCCGCCCTGTCCCGGGACGTGTGCGACAACCTCGGGCGCACCCTGATCGAGAATTATTCGGGCGAGGAATTCGCCCGCGTCCTGCCAGGCACGCTTGCGCAGGACGAAGGACTCGACACCATCGCCCGCGCCCGCGCGGACCGCCGGCCGGTTCTCTTCGTGACGGGCCATTTCGGCAATCACGAAGCCCCGCGCCGGGTGCTTTCGCGCATGGGCTACGAGATCGGCGGCCTCTATCGCCCGATGTCCAACGGCTTCGTCAACGATCACTACGCCGCCACGATGCAAGGCGTCTCGGGCCCGGTCTTCGCCAAGGGGCGGCGCGGCCTCACCGGCTTTCTGCGACACCTGAAGTCGGGCGGCATGGCGACGATCCTGTTCGACCTGCACGACCAGGGCGGCAGCATGATCGACTTTCTGGGGCGCCCGGCGCGCACCGCCCTCACCGCCGCCGAGCTGGCGCTGCGCTTCGACGCGCCGCTCGTGCCCTATTTCGGCATCCGCCGCCCCGACGGCATCGGCTTCGACATCGCCCTGGAGGCGCCGATCCCGCCCGACGAGCCGCTGGAGATGATGCGCGAGGCGACACGGCGGCTGGAGGCGCATGTCCTGCGCGATCCGGGCCAGTGGTTCTGGGTGCACAACCGTTGGAAGGCCAACCGGCCCCGGTCCGAGACCTAGGGCATCCGGGCCGCGGCAAGGATCGCACCCGGCCCTTCCTCCTGCACGATCACCGCCCCCGGCAGCGCACCCTCGACGGGCGCGGTCACCTCCAGCTCCTCGGACCCGTTCCAGCGCAGCAGCAGGCTCCACGAGGTGACGATATTGGCGTAGTGCAGCTCGTGCCCCGCATTCTCGCCGCGCTCGATCGCCACGCTGGCCTGCGGCCTGTAGCGCACGAGTTGCACCAGCAAGGGGACCGGCCGCCCGTCGAGCCGCCGCGCGGCGATTCGCAGCGTCTCGCCCTCGCGCGCGACCGACAATTCGACCCGGGCGGGCGCCTCGGCGCGGTCGAGCACCGCATCCATCACCTTCATCGGCTTGGCGCCGACGATACGCTCAACCCCGCCCACGACGAATTGCGGCGTATAGACCATGCGCTCGCCCGCCGCGGCGGCATAGCTCTTCTGCCGCTTGGTGAACTCGGGCTGCGCGAAGATGTCGGCCCAGCCGATGTAATCCCAGTAATCGACATGCAGTCCGAGCGCGATCACCTCCTCGCGTCCGGCCAGATCGCGCACCATTTCATCGGCGGGCGGGCAGCTGGAACAGCCCTGCGAGGTGAAGAGTTCGACCACCACCGGAGAGTCGGCCAGCGCCGGGCCAGAGGCGAGCCAGCCCGCCATGCTCAGTGCCGCCATGAATTTGCGCATTCGATCTCTCCGCCGGAATTCTCCCACCGGTCTAAGCTGATCGGTGCTGCAACACCAATCAACCCGCCGCGAGAGCAGCGTGCGCGACCCGAGGGGCGCGACGGCATCTGGACATTTGTGTGCCGTTGTATACATAGCGGGCAACGGCCTTGATCGCCTGCTGCCCTTGCGGCAGAACCGGGGCCAGACCCACAGCTCGCAGCCAGAAGGGACACTTCATGCCGATTCAAGTTGGCCAGGACAGCGCCAAGACCCGCCGGAAGCTCACGGTCGGGTCGCAGAGCCTGTCGTATTACTCGATCCCCGCCGCCACCGAGGCGGGTTTGGGCGATTTCGGCCGCCTGCCCGCCGCGCTCAAGGTGGTTCTGGAGAACCTGCTGCGCTTCGAGGACGGCGGCTTCTCCGTCTCCACGGACGACATCAAGGCTTTTGCCGAATGGGGCGCCAATGGCGGCAAGAACCCCCGCGAGATCGCCTATCGCCCGGCCCGTGTGCTGATGCAGGACTTCACCGGTGTTCCGGCGGTGGTCGATCTCGCCGCGATGCGCGACGGCATCAAGGCGCTGGGCGGTGACGCGCAGCTGATCAACCCGCTCAACCCCGTCGACCTCGTGATCGATCACTCGGTGATGATCGACGAGTTCGGCAACCCGCGCGCGTTCCAGATGAACGTGGACCGCGAATACGAGCGCAACATCGAGCGCTACCAGTTCCTGAAATGGGGCCAGAAGGCGTTCCAGAATTTCCGCGTCGTGCCGCCGGGCACCGGCATCTGCCACCAGGTGAACCTCGAATACCTCGCGCAGGTGGTCTGGTCCGACACCGACCAGAACGGTGAGGAAGTGGCCTATCCCGACACGCTCGTCGGCACCGACAGCCACACCACCATGGTCAACGGCGCGGCCGTGCTAGGCTGGGGCGTGGGCGGCATCGAGGCCGAGGCCGCGATGCTCGGCCAGCCGATCTCGATGCTGATCCCCGAGGTCGTGGGCTTCAAGCTGACCGGCAAGATGGTCGAGGGCACCACCGCCACCGACCTCGTGCTGCGCGTCGTGCAGATGCTCCGCGAGAAAGGCGTCGTGGGCAAGTTCGTCGAATTCTACGGCGACGGCCTCGACAACGTGCCGCTCGCCGACCGTGCCACGATTGGCAACATGGCACCCGAATACGGCGCCACCTGCGGCTTCTTCCCGATCGACGCCGAAACGCTGCGCTACATGGAGCAGACCGGCCGCGACAAGGACCGCATCGCGCTGGTCGAGGCCTATGCCAAGGAAAACGGCATGTGGCGCGATCCGGGCTACGAGCCGGTCTACACCGACACGCTCGAGCTCGACATGGGCACCGTCGTTCCCGCCATCTCGGGCCCCAAGCGCCCGCAGGACCACATCGCGCTCGACGTTGCGGGTTCGGCCTTCTCCGAATATGTGAAGGGCCAGCGCGAGGGCAAGGACACCTCGGCCAACTCCGAAATCCGCTGGGAAGGCGAAGGCGGTCAGCCCGAGCCGGTCGACATTCCCGGTGACGAGGGCCACCACAAGCGCGGCTTCGTCGAGACCGAGAACGGCCATTACCAGCTGCATGACGGCTCGATCGTGATCGCCTCGATCACCTCCTGCACCAACACCTCGAACCCCTATGTGATGATCGGTGCCGGTCTCGTCGCCCGCAAGGCGCGCGAGCTGGGCCTCGACCGCAAGCCCTGGGTCAAGACCTCTCTGGCGCCGGGCTCTCAGGTCGTGTCGCATTACCTCGAGGCCGCGGGCCTGCAGGAGGATCTCGATGCGATCGGCTTCAACCTCGTGGGCTATGGCTGCACCACCTGCATCGGCAACTCGGGTCCGCTCGAGGCCGAAATCTCGAAGGCGATCAACGAGAACGACCTGATCGCGACCTCGGTGCTCTCGGGCAACCGCAACTTCGAGGGCCGGATCTCGCCCGACGTGCGCGCCAACTACCTCGCCTCGCCGCCGCTCGTGGTGGCCTATGCGCTGGTGGGCGACATGAATGTCGACATCACCCGCGAGCCGCTGGGCAAGGACAAGAACGGCAAGGACGTCTACCTCAAGGACATCTGGCCGAGCCAGGCCGAGATCGCCGAGCTGGTGCAGAAGACCGTGACCCGCGAGGCGTTCCAGTCGAAGTATGCCGATGTCTTCAAGGGCGACGAGAAGTGGCAGGCGGTCGAGACCGTCGACAGCGAGACCTACAACTGGCCGCCGCAGTCGACCTATGTCCAGAACCCGCCCTACTTCCAGAACATGTCCAAGGAGCCGGGCGAAATCCACGACATCGAGGATGCCCGCGTGCTGGCGATCCTCGGCGACATGGTGACAACCGACCACATCTCGCCCGCCGGTTCCTTCAAGGAGACCACCCCGGCCGGCAAGTACCTGGTCGAGCGTCAGGTGCCGGTGCGCGAGTTCAACTCCTATGGCAGCCGCCGCGGCAACCACGAGGTGATGATGCGCGGCACCTTCGCCAACATCCGCATCCGCAACGAGATGCTCGATGGCGTCGAGGGCGGCTACACCAAGGGCCCCGACGGCAGCCAGATGGCGATCTACGACGCCGCAATGGCCTGGCAGGAGCAAGGCAAGCCGCTCGTCATCTTCGGCGGCGAGCAGTACGGCGCGGGCTCCTCGCGCGACTGGGCCGCGAAGGGCACCGCCCTTCTGGGCGTGAAGGCAGTCATCGCCGAGAACTTCGAGCGCATCCACCGCTCGAACCTCGTCGGCATGGGTGTGATCCCGTTCGAGTTCACCGGCGGCGACACGCGCAAGTCGCTGGGCCTCACCGGCGAGGAGAGCGTCTCGATCAAGGGCCTCTCGGACGTCAAGCCGCTGCAGGAGGTCACCGCGACGATCACCATGGCCGACGGTTCGACCAAGGAGGTCACGCTGCGCTGCCGGATCGATACGGCGGTGGAGATCGACTACATCAAAAACGGCGGCGTGCTGCATTACGTGCTGCGCAACCTCGCCCAATCGGCCGCCTGATCCACCGATCAACCGTCTGAACCCAGAACCGCCCCGGAGGATCTCCGGGGCGGTTTTTTTATGTGCTTTTGCAGAATGAACTTTCTGGTTGATACGGCAAACCCTATGGTTGTCACGCCGGATCACGAACCGGTGAACACCAATAGGACCGACATATGGCACTCAGCACCCAGCAACAGATCCTTCTCGAACAGCAGGTCACCAATCAGTCAAAGAGCGTAGGCGTAGCCTATCTGCTGCTCATTTTCTTGGGCGGCC
The DNA here is from genome assembly GCF_024159025.1 of Limimaricola litoreus. Lineage (GTDB taxonomy): Bacteria > Pseudomonadota > Alphaproteobacteria > Rhodobacterales > Rhodobacteraceae > Limimaricola > Limimaricola litoreus. The sequence continues at coordinate 27,386 of NZ_JAMYXC010000225.1, read as the reverse complement.
TTGGTGCTCACCGGTTCTATCTCGGCCGAACGGCCAGTGGCGTCGCCATGCTGCTCCTTTTCATACTTGGCTGGCTCACAGCCATCTTCATTGTCGGCTATCTGCTTCTGATTGCCGTGGGCATCTGGTGGCTCGTGGATCTGTTCCTGATCCCCGGCATGGTCGCCCGCGATAGTGCATCCCTTCGCTCGCGGCTCAGCACAGCGATGCTTCCCGAAGCCAACGCCTGACAGAGGCCTTAATACGGAACGAAATCCGCTATTTCGTTCCGTTCGATCATTCGAGGCTACCATCTGATGGCAAGGGCGGCAGCTCACGCATATAGGCGACGACCGCGTCGAGATCCTCCGTCGTCATCTTGGCGAAGTTGGCATAGGGCATGGGCGGCGACATGGCCTCACCGTCGGGGCGCTGGCCCTTGGTGATCATCGCCTTCAGCTCGTCGTCGGAATACTCCGCGATCCCGTCCTCGCCCGAGGTGATGTTGGACGAGATCACCGTGCCCCAGGGCCCGTGGAACTCGAAGCCCCCGGCCCCGGTATGGGTGTCGCTCATCGGACCTTGCGGCCCCATCGGCGAGTGGCACTCGATGCAATGCGCCACCGGCCCGGCGAGATAGGCGCCGTATTCGGCGTTCGGGCCGCGCGCGGGCGCGCTGACGCTTTCGACCGGCGGGCCGTAGGCGGGTGGCAACGGAATGTTGTAGACGCTCTCGCCGGGATCGTTTTCGACCGCGGGGATCTGGCGCAGATAGATCACCATGCTCATCACATCGTCATGCGACAGCCCGCGATAGAGCGGGATCGGCATGGGCGGCCCGATCAGGCTGCCATCGGGCCGCAGCCCATCGCGGATGGCGCGCGCCAGCTCCGCATCGGACCAGTCGGCGACGCGGGCGGCGGGGGTGATATTGGGCGCGATGGCGGTGAACGCCTGCGACTCCTCGACCAACCGGCCCGCGAGATGCATGTCGGGCACCGGCCCCTCGGGGCCCATGGGGCTGTGGCAATTGCCGCAGGCGGCGGGTCCCTCGACCAGATATGTGCCGCGTTCGAGCGAAGGCTCCGCCTGGGCCGCGGTGGCCCCCAGAGCAAGGGCGGAACCGATCAAAACCAGATACTTCATGAAAACCTCCCCATCAGCGGCGGGGAGAATATCACGCCAGCGTTACTTTACCTAGCAGCAGCTTCGTCGAGCGCCGGACGCAGGCGTGCGGTTATGGCCCGCTGGGTCACCGGCCCGGCCATGCGCTCGATGATTCGCCCTTCGCCATCGACCACAAAGGTTTCGGGCACGCCATAGACCCCCCAGTCGCGCGCGACCCGGCCGTCATCGGTGCCAATGGCGGTATAGGGATCGCCCAGCTCGTCGAGGAACGCCCCGGCGTTGTCCGGGTCATCCTTGTAGTTGATGCCGTAGATCGGCAGGCCCTCCTGGGCCAATGCCTCGAAATTCGGATGCTCGACCCGGCAGGGCGCGCACCAGCTGGCCCAGAAATTGACCAGCTTCACCTTGCCATCGGCGAGCACGGCGGGGTCGAAGGGCGTGCGCCCCGGCAGCGTGCCGGTTTCGGTCAAAGGCGCCTCGCGCCCGATCAACGCCGAGGGCAGCTCATCGGGGTTGTCGCGCAGCATGCCGGCGGCGAAGAGCCCGGCGAGGGCCGCGAAGATCGCGGGCGGCAGGATGATGAGCGGCGAAACCCTAGCCATGGTCGCGTTCGGTCCTTTCCAGCTCGGCCCGGACGCGGCGGTCGCGCCGGAGGCTCCACCACACCAGCGCCGCGAGAGCGGCGAGGCTGATGCCCCAGGCCGAGATCACCTCGAAAGCATATTTGCCCAGATCCATCATGCTCTCACCGGCTCGGCGCGCCGCGCGCGGGCGCGCAGGGCGCTGATGCGACGGGCACGGATCTCCGTCCCGGTGCGCAACAGCACGAGAGCGAAGAATAGCAACACGAAGCCCGCCATGCAGACGAGAAGCGGCAGCCAGAATACGTCGGCCACGTTCTCTTGGCTGTCGAGCGAGAGCGACGCGCCCTGATGCAGCCCCTGGTTCCAGAAGTTCACGGCGTAGCGCGACAGGATCGCGAAGACCGAGCCGACGAGACAGAGCACCGAGGTCAGATCGGCGGCGCTGTCGGGATCGGGGATCGCGGCCCAAAGGGCGATGTAGCCGAGGTAGAACAGGAACAGGATCAGGAAGGCGGTCAGTCGCGGATCCCAGGCCCACCAGGTGCCCCACATCGGCTGGCCCCAGATCGCCCCGGTGACGAGCGCGATCAGCGTCATCACCATGCCGACCGGCGCCGCCGCGCGGGCCGCGAGGGCCGAGACATGGTGGCGGCGGATCAGCCAGATCAGAGAGGCCACGAGCATCATCAGCCAGGCGTTGATCGCCATCAGCGCCGAGGGGACGTGCAGGTAGATGATCTTCACCGAGGAGCCGAAACGCTCGGCCTCGGGCGTGAAGAAAAAGCCCCAGACGAGGCCCACCGCAAGCACGGCGGCCGAGAGCCACATGAGCCACGGCACCCAGGGCGCGGTCGTGTCGAGGAACTTCCTCGGATTGGCGTAGGACCAGATCGACATGGCTTTTCCTATCCCGTGCCGCGCGGCGGCTCAATGCCCGGTCGCGTCACCGCAGCGTGACCCGGAGCGCCGCGGCCGTGGCAAATGGCAGCAGCGCGGCGCAGCCCAGCCCGATCCCGGCAAGCAGCAGCAAAGGCGTCTGCGCGGGCACCCCCTCGGCCCCGCGTCTTGCGGCTTCGGCGCCGAAGATGAGCACCGGCACGTAGAGCGGCAGCACGATGAGCGACAAGAGCAGCCCGCCGCGCCGCAACCCCACGGTCAGCGCCGCACCGAAGGTGCCGATCAGCGACAGCGCCGGCGTGCCGAGCGCGAGCGAAACAAGAAGCCAAGGCATCGCCTGCCCCGGAAGATGCAGCAGCACGCCCAGCACCGGCGCCGCGACGACGAGCGGCAGACCGGTGGTGAGCCAATGCGCCGCCGCCTTGGCCAGCGCCAGCATCTCCAGCGGCAGAGGCGCGGTGGCCAGAAGCGGCAGGGAGCCGTCCTCGTGATCGAGTGCGAAGATGCGGTCGAGCGAGAGGAGCGCCGCCAGGAGCGCCGCGACCCACAGGATGCCCGGCGCGATCCGCGCGAGGATCGCGGCCTCGGGCCCGACGCCGAAGGGCACCAGCACCACGACGATGAGGAAGAAGGCCAGCCCCAGCCCGAAGCCGCCGCCCGCGCGCACGGCGAGACGCAGGTCGCGCGCGAGCAATGCCCTCACAAGAACGCCTCGTCCGATCCACCCGCCGCGTCATGCGCGGCGCGGTAGGGGGTGAGATCGAGCGTGGGCAGATCGAGCCCGAGGTCGATATGGGTGGCGATCACCGCGATGCCGCCACGCGCGAGATGGCGCTCGCGCAGAAAACTCGCGAAGCGCTTCACGGAAAAGGCGTCGAGCGACACGGTCGGCTCGTCGAGCAGCAGCACCTCGCGCCCGATCACGGCGAGCCGGGCGAGGCCCAGCCTGCGCCCCTGCCCGGCCGAGAGCGTGCCGGCGGAGCGATCGCGCAGATCGGTGAGATCGAACAGTTCGAACACATCCTCTGGCAGCTCGGCCCGATAGAGATCGGCCCAGAATTGCAGGGTTTCGGCGACGGTCAGCGCGGGTTTGATGCCGTCGGCATGGGAGGCGTAGCCCGCCCGCTCGCCCGCGCCTTGTATCGTGCCGGACAAAGGCGGCTGAAGGCCTGCGATGGTGCGCAGCAGCGTCGTCTTGCCGATGCCATTGGCGCCGCGCAGCACCAGCCCCTGCCCCGGCGCGAGCCGGAACGACACGCCGGTGAGCACCGGCATGCCGCCGCGCTCGACGCCAAGATCGCTGACGGCAAGGTCGGTCAGACCGGCAGCAGCGCGACCGCGACGCGCCGCCCTTCCGACAAAAGCACGTTGTAGGTGCGGCAGGCGGCGGGGGTGGCCATGGCCTCCACGCCAATGCCCTCGGCCTCGAGCCTGTCGCGGAAGGCGCGCGGCGCATGGGCGATCTCGGCCCCGGTGCCAACGAAAAGCACGTCGATCCGCCCCGCGAGCGCCAGCACCGCGTCGAGATCCTCGAAGCCGCCCCAGCTCCTGAGCCCGGTAGGTGCGAGCGTCACCGCCCCTTCGACCACCTTGCCGCCGATCCGGAAGAAGCCCGGACCATAGCCGTCTATGGGCATCGAGTCGTCGTAATCGATCTCCGTCAGCCGCATGGGCGTGCCCCCCTGTTCATCTTTCCCCAAAGACGCAGATCCGACGCTGCAGCCGGATCAGGCGTCGATATTCGCGAACTGCGTCCCCGCCTTGGGGTCGTCCTTCTTGTCCCAGTCGCGCTTCACGCCGAGCATCAGCACGATGTTCTTGGCAACATAGATCGAGGAATATGTCCCGACGATCACGCCCCAGAAGATCGCGAAAACAAAGCCGCGGATCACGTCGCCGCCGAGCACCAGAAGCGCCAGAAGCGCCAGAAGCGTGGTGCCCGAGGTCATCACCGTGCGGCTCAGCGTCTCATTGGCCGAGAGGTTCAGAAGGTCGCGCAGCGGCATGGTCTTGAACTTGCGCAGGTTCTCGCGCGCCCGGTCGAAGACGACGACGGTGTCGTTGATCGAATAGCCGACGATGGTCAGCAGCGCGGCGATGATCGCCAGATCGAACTTGATCTGGAAGGCGGCGAAGATGCCGATGGTCAGCGTCACGTCATGCACCAGCGCCGCGATGGCGCCGACCGCGAACTGCCATTCGAAGCGCAGCCAGATGTAGAACAGGATCGCGACGAGAGAGCCCAGCACGGCGAAGATCGCCGACTGGATCAGCTCGCCCGAGACCTTGGGGCCGACGCTTTCCACGCTCGGAAAGGTCAGCGTCGGATCGACCGTCTGCAGCGCGGCCTCGACCTCGGCGATGGTCTCGGCGGTGACGCTCTCGACCCCCTCCTGCGCCTGGATGCGCACCGAGGCCACGTTCCTGTCATCGCCGAATGAGGGATCGAAGACCTCGGTGATCACCACGTCGCCCAGTTCCAGCGGCGCGATGGCATCGCGGTAGGCGGCGACGTCGATGGCGCTTTCGGATTCGGTGCGGATCGTGGTGCCGCCCTTGAAGTCGATGCCGAAGTTCAGCCCCATGACGAAGAACAGCACGAGGCTGAGCACCATGGCGAGGATCGAGGCGCCGAAGGTGATCTTCGCGGCGCGGAAGAAGTCGATCTTGGTGTTTTCGGGAACGATGCGCAGCCGCATGTCAGACCTCGATGGTTTTGGGGCGGCGGCGTTCGAACCACATCACGATCAAGAGCCGCGTCACGAAGATCGCGGTGAAGACCGAGGTGAGGATGCCGAGGCCGAGGGTGATGGCAAAGCCACGCACCGGACCGGAGCCCACGAGAAACAGGATGAGCGCGGTGATCAGCGTGGTCACGTTGCCGTCGAGGATGGCGGAGAGCGCCTTTTCATAGCCCAGATCGATGGCGCGGGCCGGGCCGCGCGCGGTCTTGAGCTCTTCGCGGATGCGCTCGTAGACCAGCACGTTCGCGTCCACCGCCATGCCGACGGTGAGCACGATGCCCGCAATGCCCGGCAGCGTCAGCGTGGCGCCGAGGATCGAGAGTACCGCGAAGATCAGCACCATGTTGAAGGTCAGCGCCACGGTGGCGAAGACGCCGAACAGCCCGTAGGACATGATCATGAAGACCACCACGGCGATCGCGCCGACGATGGCGGCAAGCTTGCCCGCCTCGATGCTGTCGGCCCCGAGTTCCGGCCCGATGGTCCGCTCTTCGAGAAAGGTCAGCCCGGCGGGCAGCGCGCCCGCGCGCAGCAGAACGGCGAGCTGCGTCGACTCCTCGACCGTGAAATTGCCGGTGATGATGCCCGAGCCGCCGGGAATGTGGCTCTGGATCACGGGGGCGGAGATCACCTCCTCGTCGAGCACGATGGCAAAGGGCGAGCCGATGTTCTCGGCGGTGTAGTCGCCGAAGGCGCGCGCGCCGGTCGGATTGAAGCGGAAGTTCACCGCCGGGCGGCCGTTCTGGTCGAAGGCGGGCTGGGCGTCGACCAGCTCTTCGCCCGAGACGACCGGGTTACGCTCGAGGATGTAGAACACCCCCTGCTCGTCGAGCGAAGGCAGGATCTCGTTGTTGGGGCCCGGGTTCTCGTTGGCATTGGAGGTGCGCGAGACGACGGGCTGGAAGGTCAGCTGCGCGGTGGTGCCGATGATCTCCTTGACCTCCTCGGCCGAGCCCACGCCCGGCACTTCGATCAGGATGCGGTCCTCGCCCTGGCGCTGGATGGTCGGCTCTCGCGTGCCGACCTCGTCGATCCGGCGGCGCACGATTTCGAGCGCCTGGCGGATGGTGCGGTCGTCGGTGGCGGCGCGCTCGGCCTCGCTCAGCGTGACGACGATCTCGGCCCCTTCGGCGCGCACGTCGATGTCGTTGGCGCCGCCGCCGGTAAGGCTTGCCACCGGGGTGGCGAGGCCGCGCACGATCTCGAGCGCCGCGGCGGCCTGATCGGCCTCGGAGATGCGCACGCGTAGCTCGGCCTCGTCGCTCTCCTCGCGGGTCACGAAGCCGACGGTGTCGCGCTCGGCGGCGAGCGCGTCGCGCACCTCCGGCCAGAAGGCCTCCATCCGCGCGGCATAGACCTCCTCGACCTGCACCTCGGCCAGAAGATGCGCGCCGCCGCGCAGGTCGAGCCCGAGGTTCACGAGGCCCGAGGGCATCCATTCGGGCCAGAGCCCGGCATCGGCTTCGAGCGCAGCGTCGCTCATGCCGGTCTCGATCACGGCGCGGGCATCGTTCGCGGTCTCGACCCTGTCGTAGAACAGGTTCGGCGCCGCGAAGATCAGCCCGCCCAGGCAGACCATCCAGATCAGGACCCTGCGCCAGGTGGGGATGTGCATCATATCGTTCGTCCTCTGGCGCGGGGCCGGATCGGGGGGATCAGGCCTTGGCCGGTTCGGTCTTGGTGGTCACGGTGGCGATGGTCGAACGGACCACGCGCACGTTGACGCCCTGGGCGATCTCGACCTCGATCTCATTGCTGTCGTCGCGAACCTTGACCACCTTGCCGATCACGCCGCCCTGGGTGATCACCTGGTCGCCGCGGCGCAGCGCCGCCACCATCTTCTGGTGCTCCTTCAGCTTCTTCTGCTGCGGGCGGATCAGGAAGAACCACATGATCGCGAAGATCAGGATCAGCGGGATGAGGGATTCGATGCCTTGCATGGCGGTCCTTTATGTCGGCCGGGGGCGCGGGGTTCGCGCCTTTGAAAAAGTCGCGGCACCCTACTGCCGGGTCCGGTGATTGGCAACCGCGCCACCGGGGGACATGCGGCGCCGGTTTGGCGGTTCACAAGCAGGCGCGTTTCGGTCCATATGGGCGCGGCCCCCGGGCCGTGAAACCCCTTATGACGGACGAGACAATGCACGACATCCGCGCCATCCGCGACAATCCCGACGCCTTCGACGCCGCCCTGGCCCGCCGCGGGATCTCCGGGGTGTCGTCGCGTATCCTGGCGCTCGATGACGCGCGCCGGGCCAAGATCCACGCCGCCGAGACCGCCAGGGCCGAGCAGAACCGCGCCTCCAAGGAGGTCGGCGCGGCGAAGGGCCGCGGCGACGAGGCCGAGTTCGAGCGTCTGCGCGCGCTGGTGGCGGAGAAAAAGGCCGAGATCGCGCGGCTGAACGAAGAGGCGCAGGCAGAGGACGCCGCGCTGCACGAGCTGCTGCTGACGATCCCGAACCTGCCTTATGACGACGTGCCCGCGGGCAAGGACGAGGACGACAATGTCGAGCTGAAGCGCCACGGCACGCCGCGGCAGTTCAACTATGCGCCGAAGGAGCATTACCAGCTTCCGGCGGTCGAAAGCGGCATGGATTTCGAGGTGGCGGCCAAGCTTTCGGGTTCGCGCTTCGTCGTGCTTTCGGGCGGGGTCGCCCGCCTGCATCGCGCGCTGGCGCAGTTCATGCTCGACACCCATGTCGAGGAGCACGGGCTGGTCGAGACCATGACCCCCGTGCTGGTCAAGGAAGAGGCCATGTATGGCACCGGCCAGCTGCCGAAGTTCGGCGAGGACAGCTACCAGACCACGACCGGCTGGTGGCTCATCCCCACGGCGGAGGTGACGCTCACCAACCTCGTGGCCGATTGCATGGTCGAGGAGAGCTACCTGCCGCGCCGTTACGTGGCCGATACGCAATGCTTCCGCTCCGAGGCGGGCAGCGCCGGGCGCGACACGTCGGGCATGCTGCGCCAGCATCAGTTCGAAAAGGTCGAGATGGTCTCGGTGGTTCATCCGGACCAGTCCGAGGCCGAGCACGCCCGCATGACCGGCTGCGCCGAGGCGATCCTCGAAAAGCTGGGCCTGCCCTATCGCACGATGCTCTTGTGCGCGGGCGACATGGGCGCGGGCGCGCGGCGCACGCATGACATCGAGGTCTGGCTGCCCGGCCAGGACCGCTACCGCGAGATCAGCTCGATCTCGACCTGCGGCGATTACCAGGCGCGGCGCATGAACGCCCGCTTCCGCCCCGAGGGCGGCGGCAAGCCCGAGTTCCTGCACACGCTCAATGGCTCGGGCCTCGCCGTGGGCCGGACGCTCATCGCGGTGCTGGAGAACGGGCAGGAAGAGGACGGCTCGGTGACGATCCCCGAAGCGCTGCACCCCTATCTGGGCGGTCGCACCCGGCTTTCGGCTTCGGGCGAGCTGATCCGCGACTGAACGTCACGTGTGGTCGATTTTGCGCCGCCCGGTTGAACCGCCGGGCGGCGCGGTGCGTAATGGGGGCATGAAAACCCTCATCGCATGGGCCGTGCTCGCCCTTTCCGTCAGCTTCGCGGCCGCGCCGCTGCTGACCTCGCCCTTTTCCGGCTTCACCGCCGATCAGTTGCCCGCGCCGCAGATCGACCCGCCGGTGCAGCCCGCGGGTTGGGCCTTCTCCATCTGGGGGCTGATCTATCTGTGGCTGCTCGTCTCCGCCGCTTACGGTGTCTGGAAGCGCGCCGATGCCGAGGACTGGCATCGCGCCCGGCTGCCATTGCTCGTCGCGCTCGGCATCGGCACGCCGTGGCTCATGATCGCCAATTCAAGCGCCATCTGGGCGACGATCACGATCTTCCTGATGGCGGCAGGTGCAATCGGCGCGTTTCTCGCAGCACCCCGGCGCGATGTCTGGTGGTTCCGCGTGCCGATGGGCATCTTCGCGGGCTGGCTCTCGGCGGCGAGCTTCGTGAGCCTTGGCTCGACGGCGGCGGGCTATGGCCTCGTGATGGGGCAGACCGGCTGGGCGATCCTTTGCGTGATCCTGGCGACCTTGCTGGCGCTCGTGGTGCAATCGCGCCGCCCGCGCGCGGCCTCCTACGGGCTGACGGTGGCTTGGGCGCTCATCGCCATCGTTGTGGCCAACGGGCTGACCCTGCCGGGCCTCGTCGCGCTGGCGAGCCTCGTGGCGATTCTCGGCGCGCTGCTGCTGGCACGTCGGGTGCCTGCCTGATCCACGAATGAAAAGAGCGCCTTGCAGCGCTCTCTTCAGATCAATCCTTGAGGTGCTTGCGAAGCCGCGAGGGCTGCGCCTTCTTGCGGTCCTTGTAGGGATTCTTCTTGCCCTGATCGCGCAGGAACAGCCGGATCGGCGTGCCCGGCATGTCAAAGTCGTTGCGCAAGCCATTGACGAGATAGCGGGAATAGCTCTCGGGCACGGCGTCGGGATAGGAGGTCATCACCACGAAAGCGGGCGGCCGCGTCTTGACCTGCGTGGCATAGCGCATCTTGATCCGGCGGCCGCCGGGTGCGGGCGGCGGGTGCTGCTCCAGCATGCCGACGAGCCAGCGGTTGAGCTGCGCGGTCGAAATGCGGGTGTTCCAGACCGCGTGGGCGCGCAGGATCGCGTCATGCAGACGATCGAGCCCGCGCCCGGTCTTGGCCGAAACGGTGATCAGCGGCGCGCCGCGCAGCTGCGGCAGCAGCCGCTCGAAGCTTTCCTTCAAAGACTTTAGCTTGTCCTGCTTCTCGTCCTCGAGATCCCATTTGTTGACCGCGATGACGACCGCCCGGCCCTCGCGCTCGGCTAGATCGGCGATGCGCAGGTCCTGCTGTTCGAAAGGGATGTCCACATCGAGCAGCACCACCACGACTTCGGCGAACTTGACCGCGCGCAGCCCGTCCGAGACCGACATCTTCTCGAGCTTTTCCTGCACCTTGGCGCGCTTGCGCATGCCGGCAGTGTCGAAGATCCGAAACGGCGTGCCGTTCCAGTCGATCGCGAGCGAGATGGCGTCGCGGGTGATCCCGGCCTCGGGCCCGGTCAACAGCCGCTCTTCGCCGAGGATCTTGTTGATCAGCGTCGATTTTCCGGCATTGGGGCGGCCCACCACGGCGACCTGCAGAGGCCTTTCCCTGGTCGGGGCAAAGGGCGCGTCCTCGTCGGTCTCCCCCTCCTCGTCGACATCGACGTCCATCACCGGCGCGTCTTCCTCGGCCCGGGCTTCGAACTCGCCTGCCAGCGGCTGCAGCATCGCGAGAAGCTCGCTCATCCCCTCGCCATGCTCGGCCGAAAGCCCCAGCGGTTCGCCCAGGCCGAGCGAATAGGCCTCGATCAATCCGCCCTGACCGGCGCGGCCCTCGGCCTTGTTGGCGGCGAGGATCACATGCTTGGCCCGCTTGCGCAGGATGTCGGCAAAGATCTCGTCGGCGGGCAGCACCCCCGCGCGCGCGTCGATCATGAACAGGCAGACATCGGCCATGTCGACCGCGCGCTCGGTCAGCCGCCGCATCCGGCCCTGCAGGCTTTCGTCGGTGGCGACCTCGAGGCCGGCGGTGTCGATCACGGTGAATCGCAGCGGACCCAGCTTGGCCGGGCCCTCGCGCAGGTCACGGGTGACGCCGGGCTGGTCATCCACCAGCGCCAGCTTGCGCCCGACAAGGCGGTTGAACAGCGTGGACTTGCCCACATTGGGCCGTCCGACGATGGCAAGGGTGAAACTCATCTCAGGGTCTTTCGCGTGCGGAAGCAGGCCCCATACACCGATTGCGCGTCAACGGAAAGCGGCAAGCGCACCATCGGCGGTCACGACGTAAAGCACGCCGCCCGCCACGATCGGCGCGCTCGCCGCCCCCCCTTCGAGCGGCAGCTCGCCCAGAAGCCCGCCGCTGCGCGGATCGTACTGCCGGATCACGCCGTCGGAGGAGGCCACGATCAGGCGTCCGCCGGCGAGGACGGGGCCGTAATGCGCGGTCGGGCGCGCCCGGCGCAGGAAGCCGCCGGCCTCATTGCGGGGGAGATCGCGCCGCCAGACGGTCGCGCCCGTGGCGGCCTCGACCCGCTGCAGCTGGCCGATATCGTTGAGCAGGAACAGGGACTCCCCGGCAGGCACGACCGGGCCGATCGCGCCATCGGCCAGGCTCCACAGGGTTTCACCGCTGAAATCATCGAGCGCGGAGAGACGTCCCGAAGCATTGCCGACATAGACCCGGCCATCCTCGATCACCGGATCGGCGGTGATGCCCCCCGCGGTCAGCGCCGCAGCCTCGCCCGGCCGCCGCCCTGCGACGACCGAGGACCAGCGCGGGCGACCGCCCTGCGCGAAGACGCCCGCCACCTCGCCCGAGGCGAAGGGGAACACCGCGAGATCGCCGCTGACCGAAGGCCCCGCGCCGCCGTCGAAGCGCGAGACATCCTCGACCCCCGAAACGCGCCAGCGCACGCGGCCCGTGCGCGCATCGACGGCAAGCCCGCTGCCGTCGCGTGCCGTGACATAGACCAGATCCCCGACCACCGCCGGCGCACCGGCCCCCGGCGCGCCGAGATCCTGTGTCCAGAGCCGCGCGCCGCTGGCCGCGTCGAAGGCGATGAGTTCGCCGAAACCGGTCACCGCGAAAAGCCGCGCGCCGTCGCTGGCAAGCCCGCCGCCGGAGGCATCCGCGGCCGGCTCACCGGCAGGGACGAGGCTCTGGCGCCACAGGGGCGCGCCGCCGGTGGTGAAGGCCGACACGCCCGACAGGGTGTTCATGGCAAAGACGCGTCCGGCGGCGACCACCGGCTCGGCGGTGATGCGCAGCTTGCGGGTTTCGCCCGCGCCCAGATCGGCGCGAAACAGGAGCGCCAGATCGGCGCCAAGCGCCGGGTGGGCAATGTCGCGATCAGCGCCGCCGCCACGCTGCGGCCAATCGGCATTGGTGACGGGCGCGATGAGCGCGAGCGGCCGCGCCGTCCCGCCTTCCACGGCCGCGCCGCCGGGCAGCGCCACGCCGATGCGGCTGCCGGGAAGCCGCTCCTCGGGCTCACTGCAGGCTGCGAGAAGGGCCAGGGCCCCCGCTCCGATCACTCCGATGCGCCGCATGACTGCCCCTCGCCTTTGATTGTCTTATCTCGCGCCCTGTACCGGCCGCTTGTCCGTCATTGCGTGGCCGGGGTCCCGGCCACGGTTTCGGGCGTCTCACCCAGGGCGACCATCAGGCTTGCCGCGCGGTCGCGCAAGTCCGCAGAGGATTCGGCATCCTCAAGGATCGCGCGCAGCTGGTCGAGCGCGGGCTCCCGCTCGCCCATGGAAAGCCGGATCAGGGCGATCTGTTCGAGCGCCAGCATGCGGAAGGGCGCGCCGGGCACCGACAGCGCCTCGAGCGCCATCAGCCGGTCCTGCGGCGTCCGATCCGCCTCGATCAGCACGGATTTCAGCGCCGCGAGATCGCGGTAGATTTCGGGCACCTCGCCATTCGCGGCCAGCGCATCGAGCGTGGCCACCGCCGCCGCCCCCTCGTCCGCGGCCACCTGTTCGGCGGCAAGGACGAGCGCGGGCACGACCGCGCCGGGCTGCGCCTGCACCACCTCTTGCAGCGCGGCGACGCGCGCCTCGGCCTCGGGTTCGGCCTGTGCCGCGAGGAGCGTGTCGCCGCGCGCTTGGGCCGCCGCCGCGATCCGCGACTGGCGCCATTCATAGGCCGCCGCGCCGCCGACGATCAGCAGCACGAGAACGATGCCGATCCAGCCATAGCGCCGCAAAAGGACGTAGAGCCGCTCGCGGCGGACCTCTTCGCTGACCTCGTCGATGAAGCTGTCGGGATTGCTCACGCCCTGTCCCCCTTGGGTTGCGCCTTGGTGCCGTGTTCGGCCGCGCCGGACCGGGCGCCGTCTTTGGATCGCGCCCGTCTTATCGTGAAGCCGGGCGCGGGAACAAGACCCGCTCGACACGCGCCGTGGCCATAGCGCGGCACCCTGTCGCGCGAGGCTCGGAACGCTTGAGGCGCGGCACAGCGCGGCGTAGTCTGAACCGAACGGTTCCGGCCTGTCGCCAGGGGCAAAGCCCCCAAGCCCGGCGCGCGTTCATCCGAAGAGCGCCCGCCCCCCCCGTGTCCGTGGCGGGCCCGATGGCCAAAAAGGACGCGCCATGAAACCGATCCCCGTCATCACCGCGATCCTTGTGGCCGCCTTTCTCTACCTCTTGGTCATCGATCGCGACAGGCTCAGAGCGATCGCGCAGATCGCCAGCGGCGAAGAGGCGGCAGCGCTGCAAGATGAGGTGGAGCCCGCCCCCGGCATCGGCGTGGTGGCGCTGCGCAGCACCGCGCGAGAGGTCGATGACGCGGTGGTGCTGCGCGGGCGCACCGAGGCCGCGCGCGAGGTCGAGGTGCGTGCCGAGACCGCCGGTCGGGTGATTTCGGAGCCGCTGCGCAAGGGGGCCTTCGTCGAGACCGGCGACCTGCTCTGCGTGCTCGACCCCGGCACCCGCGAGGTCGAGCTTGCCGAGGCCGAGGCCCGGCTGGGCGAGGCCGAGAGTCGTCTGCCCACGGCGCAGGCCGCGCAGGCCGAGGCGCAGGCCCGGCTGCGCGAGGCGGAGATCAACCTCAGCAATGCCAAGCGGCTCAGCGAGGGCGGCTACCAGAGCGAAACCTCGGTGATCAGCGCCGAAGCCGCGATGGAGGCGGCGGCGGCGCAGGTCCAGAGCGCCGCCTCGGGGCTCGTCTCGGCCGCCGCGGGCATCGACGCGGCGCGCGCCGCCGTGGCTGCCGCGGAGCGTGAAATCGACAAGCTGTCGATCCGCGCCCCGTTCAAGGGGGTGCTCGAAACCGACACCGCCGAGCTTGGCCTCCTGATGCAGACCGGCGCGCCCTGCGCCACGATCCTCCAACTCGATCCGATCCGGCTCGTGGGCTTCGTGCCCGAGGTCGATGTCGACAAGATCCGCAATGGCGCCCCGGCGCGTGGACGGCTCGCCAGCGGCCGGGCGCTCGCGGGCGAGGTGCGCTTCGTGTCGCGCTCGGCCGACGAGACCACGCGGACCTTTCGCATCGAGGCGGTGGTGCCCAACCCCGATCTCGAGATCCGCGACGGACAGACGGCGGAGATCTTCATCGACACCAATGGCACGCAGGCCCATCTGCTGCCGCAATCGGCGCTGACGCTCGATGATGCGGGCCGGCTCGGCGTGCGGCTGGTCGAAGGAACGGCGCAGACGCCGGTGGCACGCTTTGCCCCCGTGGCGCTCCTGCGCGATACCGTGGAGGGCGTGCTGGTGGCCGGGCTCGACGCGCAGGCCGATGTCATCGTGGTCGGGCAGGAATACGTGACCGACGGGGTGCCCGTACTGCCCAGTTTCCGGGACTCCGCGCCATGACCGGCATCGTCGATTGGGCCGCCTCGCGCGCGCGGATGATCCTCGCCTTCATCGTGCTCAGCCTCGTGGCGGGGGGCGCGGCCTATGTCGGCCTGCCCAAGGAGGGCGAGCCGGATATCGAGATCCCGGCGCTCTTCGTTTCCGTCCCCTTCCCCGGCATTTCGGCCGAGGACAGCGAGCAGCTTCTCGTCAAGCCGATGGAGACCCGCCTGTCGGATCTCGACGGGCTCAAGACCATGACCGCCACCGCTTCCGAAGGCTATGGCGGGGTAGCGCTGGAGTTCGAGTTCGGCTGGGACAAGACCAAGATCATGGCCGATGTGCGCGACGCGATGAATGCCGCCGAGGCCGAGTTTCCAGACGGGGCCGACGCCTGGTCGGTCAACGAGATCAACTTCTCCGAATTTCCGATCATCATCGTCAACCTGACCGGCGCCCTGCCCGAGCGCACGCTGATCCGCGTCGCCAAGGATCTGCAGGACCGGCTCGAGGGGCTCGACGCGGTGCTCTCGGCCGGGCTGGTGGGCCAGCGCGACGAGATGCTCGAAGTCGAGATCGACCCGCTGAGGCTCGAGGCCTACAACGTCACCGCCGCCGAGCTTTTGCAGATCGTCACCAACAACAACCTGCTGATCGCGGCGGGCGAGGTCGAGACGGCGCAGGGCGCCTTTGCGGTCAAGATCCCGTCGAGCTTCGACGAGCCGCGCGACATCTACGAACTGCCGGTCAAGACCAATGGCGACCGGGTGGTGACGCTGGGCGATCTCTCGACCATCCGCCTCACCTTCGAGGACCGGACCTCGACGGCGCGCTTCAACGGCGAGACGACCGTGGCGCTGCAGGTCGTCAAGCGGCGCGGTTTCAACCTGATCGACACCGCGGCGCTGGTGCGCGAGACGGTCGCGGCGGAGCAGGAGAGCTGGCCCGAGGAGCTCAGGATGGCGATCGAGGTCGGCACCTCGAACGACCAGAGCCGGCAGGTTGCCTCGATGGTAAGCCAGCTCGAAGGTTCGGTGCTGACCGCGATCGCGCTGGTGATGATCGTGGTGCTGGCCGCACTCGGGCCCCGCCCGGCGCTGCTGGTGGGCTTCTCGATCCCGACCTCGTTCCTGTTGTGCTTCGCGCTGCTCGCGGTGATGGACATCACCATCTCCAACATCGTGATGTTCGGTCTGATCCTCGCGGTAGGGATGCTGGTCGACGGCGCCATCGTCGTCGTCGAGTACGCCGACAAGCGCATCTCGGACGGGGTCGGACCGATGCACGCCTATGTCGAGGCGGCCAAGCGCATGTTCTGGCCGGTGGTCTCCTCGACCGCGACGACGCTTTGCGCCTTTCTGCCGATGCTGTTCTGGCCCGGCGTGGCGGGACAGTTCATGGGCATGTTGCCGGTGACGCTGATCTTCGTGCTCTCGGCCTCGCTCGTCGTGGCGCTGATCTACCTGCCGGTGATGGGCGGCGTGCTGGGCCGGATGAGCCGCAGCTTCGGACATGCCTCCGACGTCTTGCGCCGCCGCCTGCCTTGGGTGGCGCGCGCGGCCTTGGTCCCGCCCGCTGCCGGGCTGATCTTCGTCGGGCTGATGCTGGCGCTCAACCCGGGCTACCTCTCGGGCGAGGCGCGCCCCGCGACCGGGCTGGTCGAGGCGGCGCCGGGGCTGGCGCTGGCGCTTCTTGGCGCGATCGCCACCACCGTGACCGGCGGCGCAGCCAGGATCCGCCGCGCGCCAAAGCGGGTGCGCGCGGGCTACCGTCGCTCGCTCTTCGGGCGCGTCATCGCGCTGATCGCGGGCAATCCGGTGATGCCGCTGGTGACCATCGCCGCCGTCGGCGCCTTCGTCTTCTCGACCTTCACCTACTTCGGCACCCACAACAACGGCGTGGAATTCTTCGTCGAAACCGAACCCGAACAGGCGATCATCTACGTGCAGGCGCGCGGCAACCTCAGCCTTGCAGAAAAGGACGCGCTGGTGGCCGAGGCCGAGGCCCGCGTCGTGGACTTCCCCGGCGTCGGCTCGGTCTTTGCCTTTGCCGGCGAGGGGGGGCTCAACTCCAATACCGCCGGTGCCGGCGGCCCGGCCGACGCGGTGGGGCAGCTGCAGATCGAGCTGGTGCCATGGGAGGAGCGCACCGCCTATGCCCGTGCGAGCGGCCATGATCCTGCCGTCCTCGACGGCGACGTGGTGTTCGAGCGGCTGCAAGCGGAGCTCGAGGACATTCCCGGCATAAGGATCGAGATCCTCGACCTCGCGCAGGGGCCCGGCGCCTCCAAGCCGGTGAACCTGCGGCTTACGGGCGATGATTTCGAGGCGCTGCGCGACGCCACGGCCCAGGCGCGCGCGCGCTTCGAGCAAACCCCCGGCCTGACGCTGATCGAGGACACGCTGCCGCTTCCGGGGATCGACTGGCAGATCGACGTCGACATCGAGAAGGCCGGACGCTTCGGCGCCGACGTGGCGACGGTGGGCGCGATGGTGCAACTCGTCACCCGCGGCATCATGCTCGACACCATGCGGGTCGACAGCTCGGACGAGGAGATCGAGATCCGGCTGCGCCTGCCCGAGGAGGACCGCGTGCTCTCCACCCTCGACAGCTTGCGGGTGCGCACGCCCTCGGGGCTGGTGCCGCTGTCGAACTTCGTGACCAGAACGCCTGTGGCCAAGCTCGCCGAGATCACCCGCGTCGACCAGCAGCGCTATTTCGAGATCAAGGCCGATGTCGCGCCGGGTCTGGTGAAGCTCACCGAGGATGGCGAGACCCGGATCGTGGCGCAGGACGAGATCGGCCCCGCGCTGCAGGGCCGTATCGACGCGGGCGAGGTGAGCCGCGCCTCGGTCAATGCCAACGAGCGGATCGAGGTGTTGACCGACTGGCTCGACACCGCGCCCCTGCCAGGCGACATCGGCTGGGAATGGACCGGCGATCAGCAGGACCAGGCCGAAAGCCAGGCTTTCCTGCAATCGGCCTTCGCCGGTGCGCTGGGGCTGATGTTCATCATCCTGCTTGCGCAGTTCAACAGCTTCTACAACGCCATGCTGGTGCTTCTGGCGGTGGTCATGTCCACCGCCGGCGTGCTGATCGGCATGCTGGTGATGGATCAGACCTTTTCGATCATCATGACCGGCACCGGCATCGTGGCGCTGGCCGGGATCGTGGTGAACAACAACATCGTGCTGATCGACACCTACCAGGACTACGAGCGCTACATGCCGCGCACCGAGGCGGTGATCCGCACCGCCGAGGACCGCATTCGACCCGTCTTTCTCACCACGCTGACCACCATGGCGGGCCTCGCGCCGATGATGTTCGGCCTCAGCCTCGATTTCTTCGGCGGCGGCTACACGATCGACAGCCCCACCGCGCTGTGGTGGAAGCAGCTCGCCACGGCGGTGGTCTTCGGCCTCGGCATCGCCACAGTGCTGACGCTGGTTTTCACGCCTGCCATGCTGGCGCTGAGGATCTGGGCCGCGCGCTACGCGCATTGGATGGCGCGCCTGCTGGCGCGGCTCTCGATGGGCCGGGGCAGCCGGGCGGCGCGCGATTGGGCGCTTCGTCGCGAGGCGCGCCGGATCAAGGCACCGGAGATCATCTGGGAGGACGAAAAAGGCCCCGTCATCCCCCCTGCGCCGACGCTGCGGGCCGCGGAATAGCAAACGAAAAGGCCGCCCCGAGGGCGGCCTTTGGGCGCCTTGCGGCGAGGGTCGCTCAGGCCGCCTGCGCCGCCTTTTCGCCCCGGCCCAGCGCCAGCAGCGCGAGGCTTAGCGACATCACCGCGCAGCCCGCGATCACCGCGACCATCGGCAGCGCCGTGCCGTTGAAGAACGGCCCCGTCACCGCGACCATCAGACCGCCCGTGAGCATCTGCAGCGTGCCGCCCATGGAGGAGGCGAGGCCCGCGATCTCGCCATGCGGGTCGAGCGCCATGACCTGGCTCGTCGGGATGACGAGGCCGAGGCAGGCGTTGCCGCACAGCAAGAGCCCCATCAGCACCGGCAGCGTGGCGTAGCCCGCCGCCGTGATCGCCAGCAGCGTCAGCGCAAAGAAGGCGAAGCCCATCAGCGCCAGCCGCAGCATCCGGGTCAGCCCGATGCGGCGGCCCAGCGGTGCTGCGAACTGGCTCGCGCCGAAGAAGCCCACCGCATTGACTGCAAAGGCGAGCGAGAACTGCAGCGGCGTCAGCCCGTATTGCTGCGTGTAGACGAAGCTCGCGGAGGCGATGAAGACAAAGAAGCTTGCCATGCCGAAACCCGACACGAAGGTCAGCGCCATGAAGGTCGGGTCGCGGAACAGCCGCCTGGCCGAAAGCGCGAGGATGCGCGGGCGCACCTTCCGGCGGCGCTCCACCGGCAGGGTTTCCTTCAGCGCGAAGATGGTGAGCAGCAGCGCCAGACCCGCGACGCCCGCCAGCGCCCAGAAGATGCCCCGCCAGCCGGTGAAGCCCATCATCAGCGCGCCGGACAGCGGCGCCAGCATCGGCGAGACCGAGATGACGAGCATGATCATCGCCACCAGCCGCGTCGCCTCGTGGCCGGTGTACATGTCGCGCACCATGGCGCGCGGCACCACCATCAGCGCCGCACAGCCAAAGCCCTGCAACGCCCGGAACGCCACCAGCCACGGCAGGGACGGCGCAAGCGCGCAGCCGATAGTGGCCGCGAGGAAGATCGTCACGCCGAGATAGACCGGCCGCTTGCGGCCCAGCGCGTCGGCCATCGGGCCGTAGAGCAGCTGCGCGAGGCCGAAGGCGAGGAAATAGGCGCTGATCGTCGCCTGCGCCGCGGCCTCGTCCACGTTCAGATCGGCGGCGAGACCCGGCAGGCCGGGGAGGTACATGTCGATGGTGAAGGGGCCCACGGCAGAGAGCAGGCCCAGCACCACGGCGGTGCGGAACATCGGGGATAACATGGTGCTGTCCTTGAACTCCGCGCGCCTTGCGCCCGGAACGTCGATTGGCCTGCACGCAGCAGGCGACTCGCGCGCAGACTAGACCGATCGGTTCAGTGGCGCAATCAGGCCGCCTCGGCCTCCTCGGCCTGCTGGCGCGACCAGAGCTGCGCGTAGCGGCCCTCCTGCGCCAGCAGATGCTCATGAGAGCCGGATTCGACCACTTTGCCCGCCTCCAGCACCACGATCCGGTCGGCATCTGCAATCGTGCTCAGCCTATGTGCGATGGTGATCACAGAGCGCCCCTGCCCCATGGCGCGCAGCTGGCCCTGGATCTCGCGCTCGGTATCGGTGTCGAGCGCGCTGGTTGCCTCGTCGAGCAGCAGGATCGGCGGATCCTTGAGCAGCGTGCGCGCGATGCCGACACGCTGCTTCTCGCCGCCCGAGAGCTTCAGCCCCCGCTCGCCCACGGTGGTGTCGTAGCCCTCGGGCAGCGACTGGATGAAATCGTGGATCTGGGCGGCGCGCGCCACCGCCTCGATCTCCTCGCGCGTGGCGCCCTCTCGGCCATAGGCGATGTTGTAGAGGATCGTGTCGTTGAACAGCACCGTGTCCTGCGGCACCACGCCGATATGGGCGTGCAGGCTGTCTTGGGTCACATCGCGCAGATTTTGCCCGTCGATGCGGATCGCGCCCCCCGTCACGTCGTAGAAGCGAAACAGCAGCCGCCCGATGGTCGATTTGCCCGCACCCGAAGAGCCGACGATGGCGACCGTCTCTCCCGGCGCCACGGTGAAGGAGACCCCCTTGAGGATGCCGCGCGCCGCCTCGTAGCCGAAGGTGACCTCGTCGAAGACGATCTCGCCGCGCGGTACGGCGAGCGGCTTGGCATCGGGGCTGTCGGTCACCTCCGGCGGCTGGTTCAGCAGTTCGAACATCTCGCCCATGTCGATCAGCGCCTGCCGGATCTCGCGGTAGACCGTGCCGAGGAAGTTGAGCGGCATGGTAATCTGGATCATGTAGGCGTTGACCATGACGAAATCGCCCACCGTCAGCGCGCCGTTCTGCACGCCGATGGCGGCCATGACCATGACCAAGACGAGGCCGCCAGTGATGATCAGCGACTGGCCGAAGTTGAGGAAGGCGAGCGAATAGTTGGTGCGCACCGCGGCAGCCGCGTATTTCTCCATCGCGCTGTCGTAACGCGCCGCCTCGCGCTCAGCGGCGCCGAAATATTTCACCGTCTCGAAATTGAGCAGGCTGTCGATCGCCTTTTGATTGGCGTCGGTGTCCTGGTCGTTCATCTGCTTGCGGATTTTCACCCGCCATTCTGTCACCTTGAAGGTGAAGGCGACGTAGAGGAGGATCGTGCCCAGCACCACGACGAGATACCACACGTCGAACATGAAGAAGAGCACCACCGCGACGAGCAGAAGCTCGAGGATCAGCGGCCCGATCGAGAACAGCAGGAAGCGCAGCAGGAACTCGACCCCCTTCACCCCGCGCTCAATGATCCGGCTCAGCCCCCCGGTCTTGCGCCCGATGTGGTAGCGCAGGCTCATCGCGTGGATGTGGCGGAAGGTGCGCAGCGCGAGTTTTCTCAACGCCCTTTGCCCCACGGGCGTGAACACCACGTCGCGCAGCTGCTGAAAGCCCACATTGGCGAGCCGGGCCAGCCCGTAGATCAGCGTCAACCCCGCCGCGCCGATGGCCAAGAGCATCGCGGCGCTTTCGCCCTCGCCCGCCAGCGCATCGACCGCGGCCTTGTAAAACAGCGGGGTGGCGACGGCGATCAGCTTGGCAAACACCAGAAGCGACACGGCAAGCACGACGCGCCGCTTCACCCATCCCTGTCCCTCGGGCCAGAGATAGGGGATCACCTGCCGGATCGTGTCCCAGCCCTTGACCGGCTGGCCCGAAAGGTTGGCATCGGTCTTGGGCAGGCGTCGCATCGGCTGGCTCCGGGGCTGGCGGCGGAACGCCAAGGGTAGGATGCGAGGCCCGGGATGGCCAGAGCATGACCGGCGCTTGAGCGCGCGTGCCGGGCGCACTAGGACACGGGCATCCCATTCAACCGGAGTTCCCGTGATGCCCCTTCCCGCCTTTTCCGCCTCCGTCTGCGTCTTTTGCGGATCGCGCCCGGGGCTGCGCCCCGCCTATGAAGCCGCGGCGCAGGAGACCGGCGAGATGCTGGCCCGGCGCGGCTGGCGGCTGGTCTACGGCGCGGGCGACGTCGGGCTGATGGGCACGGTCGCGCGGGCGGCGCAGGGCATGGGTGGATCGAGCTTCGGGGTGATCCCGCGCCATCTCGTAGATGCCGAAGCCGGCAAGACCGATCTCGACACCTATGTCGTCACCGAGACGATGCACGAGCGCAAGAAGGTCATGTTCATGAACGCGAATGCGATCGTGATGCTGCCCGGCGGCGCGGGCTCGCTCGACGAGTTCTTCGAGGTGCTGACATGGCGCCAGCTCGGCCTGCACGGCAAGCCGATCCTGCTGCTCGACACCGAAGGCTATTGGCAACCGCTGCGCCAGCTCATAAATCACGTGATCGACGAGGGCTTCGCCGACGACAGCCTCAAGGGCTTCATCCGCTACGTGTCGAGCGTGAAAGCGCTGGAAAAAGCGCTGGAAGATATGCTCACAGCGTAGAGGACCGCCCCGGGGAGGGCGGTCCTGTCGGCGTTTATCCAGCGATCTCGCTGGCGATGGCCTGCTCGATCTCGGCAATGGGGTGATTGGTCAGGGTCTTGGGCACCTCGGCCACCACCGTATCGGCCACCTCCTTGTGCAGCTCGGGGCGCAGCGCGCCCAGAACCTGCGGGCTGGCGACGATCACCAGCTTTTCGAAACGGCCCTTGTGGACCTGACGGTACAGGATGTCGGCCAGATCGGCGGCGAAGCGGTCCTTGGCGAGCTGGTGGAAATCGGTCTCGGCAAGCGCCGTGCGCTGGCCGGGGCCGCCATCGGCCTGACGGCCCGCCTTGTCGGTGGCCTGCTCGCGGTCGGGCGGGTTGTCCTGCTCCTCCTTGCGCACGACGCGCAGGTTGGGGTGCTGGTCGTCGGTGACGTTTTCGAGGATCAACGCCTTTTCCCCATCGGCGACGAGGATCCACGTTCCATTGTCGATCTTCGCCATCACTCGCTGTCCTTCTCATCGGACTTGCGCACACGGGTCGCGCCCGCGTCGTCCTGCTCGGCACGCTTGAGATCGTCACGCGTGCCCACCTTGCGGGTCAGGTCGCCGCCCTCGCGGCCCGGCTGATTGCCGGCACCCGCCTTGTCCTCGTCGGTCACATAGGCGTCGGTTTCCTTCACACCGTCCTTGGATCGTGCCCTGTCGGCCATGGGAGCCTCCTGTCTTGCGTTCGCGGAACCAACGATTGATGCCCTTTCGGAGTTCCGGGGCCGGATCGGCGGCAGCGCCACGAAAAAGGCCCCCGCGCCGCAGCGCGAGGGCCCTGGAAGCCGCCCGAAGGGCCGCCGCCCGCGATTAAATGCGCGAGGCGACGTTCTCCCAATTCACGAGGTTGTCGAGGAAGTTCGAGATATAGGCCGGGCGCTTGTTGCGGTAGTCAATGTAGTAGGAGTGCTCCCACACATCGAGGCCCAGAAGCGCGGTCTGGCCGAAGCACAGCGGGTTCACGCCGTTCTCGGTCTTGGTGACCTTGAGGCCGCCGCCTTCGTCCTTCACCAGCCAGGCCCAGCCCGAGCCGAACTGGCCGGCGCCGGCGGCGGCGAAGTCTTCCTTGAACTTGTCGACCGAGCCGAAGCTCTCGGTGATCGCGCTTTCCAGCTCACCGGGCATCTTGCTTTCGTTCGGGGTCATCATTTCCCAGAACTGGTTGTGGTTCCACAGCTGGGAGATGTTGTTGAAGATGCCGTTCTGGGCGACCGACGACTTGTCGTAGGTGCCGCGGATGATCTCTTCCATCGACTTGCCGTCCCACTCGGTGCCGGCGATCAGCTTGTTGCCGTTGTCGACATAGGCCTTGTGGTGCAGGTCGTGGTGATATTCGAGCGTCTCCTTCGACATGCCCTTGGAGGCGAGCGCGTCGTGGGCGTAGGGAAGATCGGGAAGTTCGAAGGCCATGTCGGTCTCGCTTTTCTGCCAGTGGTGGATTTGCGCCACATAACAGAACCCCTGCGCTGCAAAGGTCAATGGGAAGCGGCCGAAAATCGGACGCTTGAAGGCCCGATCAAAGCCAGTCGAGCCGCTCGCGGAAGGCGCCGCGCTCGGGGAAATCGCGCGCGTGGCGGTCGCACAGGACGCGCGCCTCCTCGTGCCGCTTGAGCGGGCGGCACAGGGTGATCAGCCGCTCGACCGGATCGGGGCGCGTGGGCGCCAGATCGGCCGCGCGCAGCAGCACAGCATGCGCTCCGCCGAGATCGCCCAGCCGCCGCGCCGCCGTCGCCTCGAGCATCAGCGCGTCGATGCTGGTCTCCACGAGCTCGCGCTGCTGCCGGGCCAGGTCACGCAAGGCCTCGTGGTCGTCCAGCCGCGCCAGCATCCGCATCGAGGACAGCAGCGCGTCGAGAGTCATTCCGCCCTGGGCCTCCGCGCCCTGCGGCCGGACCACGTAGCGGTCGAGCACGTTCGACATAATCCGATTCACGAGATCGGGCGAGACATGGCGATAATCGTTCCGCGACCAGGCGACGGCGGGATTCGACAGGGTGACGAACTCGTAGGAGGGGAAATAATCCACGCCCTCGCGCGTGGTGACGAATTCCTCGATCGCTGCGCGCTGCACGGATTTGGAATAGGCGTTGGCCACAAGCACGTCCATCTCCCTGAAGGTCGCCAGAAGCGGCACGGGCGAGACGGTCACCAGCATCTTCAGCGACTTTTGGCGGTGGCGCAGCAGCAGCGCGTGCAGTCGCTCGAGCCCGTCGAGCACGTCGGCATAGCTCAGCACCCGAAACTCGAAACGCTCGGGCTCGGCCTTCACTGCCGCCTGCGGTGGCGCGACGTTGAGATAGAGCCGCAGCTTGCGATCGTACCAGGTCTCGACATAGCCCAGCGTCACGATCACCACGTCGGCCTCGGCCACGCGGGCCATCGCGTCGAGATAGCGATGCCGGAAATCGAGAATCTTCTCGACCGGAAAATCGAGCCGCGCCATGCCGAGCTGCGCATCGCTGAACCGGCCGCCGCCGTTGTCGTAGAGGATTTCCGCGCCAGGAAAGCTGTCGCGTTCAAGCGCCCAGCCCAATTCGTTGAGCACCGAGTGGATCGAGTACTTGTTGAAGAAATTGGCCGCGTCGCCCAGGCTTTCGCCGATCTCGCCCAGCTCGAACTCGCGGCTGATGATCCGCCGCCCGGCAGCATCGAGCGCGCGTTCGACATTGCGTGCAAAGCACGAGCCGATGGCGAAGATCGTGTCGCCATCCTCGATCGCGAAGCTCGGGCTCGCGGTGGGTGCCGCCAGCGGATAGAGGCGATCGCCGTCGCGCTCGGGCGAGGGGTAGCGGCGCAGCCGGTTGCCGCGCGCCCGGCCAAAGGCTTCGGTGGCCGGGACGGCTTCTATGTTGCGATCCATGGCGCGGGCTCTCCTTGGGCTTCGGTCCGAGACTAGCCACGGCTCTGGGGCCAGACAACATCACGCGCGGGGCAGAAATGCGGCCCATGCCGAGGATGGCCCTGCCCGCGCCGCAAAAGCGGCGTAAGACGGTGAAAGGGTCCGGCCGGGCCTCACTACCACGAAGGACCGCTCATGCCCGACGACACGACACGCGCCCCCGACCTCTCCGGTTCGATCGCCCACAGGATCCGCCGGCTGGATCGCGCCCTCGTGGTGCCGCCGCCCGAGGGCGGGCCGAACCGCTCGGTGCAAAGGTCCGGGGTGATCAGCGCGGAGGGGTTGGCTGTCGAAGAGGCCGTGACCTGGCGCGGCGACAGGCCCGTCACCGTGCCGCCCGCCCTGCCCGAGGGCCCGGTCGATGCGCTCGCCGGGCGCTGGGTCTTTCTCGGGCCGCTGTTCGGGCATTTCGGCCATTTCCTGGTCGAGAGCATCTCGCGGCTCTGGGCGCTCGACGCGCTGCGCGGCGAGATCGACGGGGTGCTCTACGTGCCCAAGTTCCAGCACAGGGTGCAGCACGTCGCCGAGACCTACCGCCCCTTTCTCAGGGCGCTGGGCGTCGACGTGCCGATGCGCAGCCTCGAGCGGCCGACGCGGGTGGAGCAGCTGCACGTGCCGCTGCAGGGCTTTGGCATGTTCGGGATGATCGAGGGCGCGCCGGAGTTTCGCGATTACATGCGCCGCCACGCGGGTCGCGACATCGCGCCCAAGGGCGCGCGCAAGATCTATATCTCGCGCAGCGCGCTGCCGCCGGGCCGCGGCTCGATCCTGGGCGAAGCGCGGCTCGAAGCCTGGCTCGAAGCCGAGGGCTACGAGGTGTTTCACCCGCAAAAACACGATCACGCCACCCAGATCGCAGCCTACAAGGCCGCCACCCATGTGATCGCCGTGGATTGCTCGCCATTGCACCTGCTGGCGCTTGTCGGCAACTCCGAGCAGCGCGTCGGGATCATCGCGCGGCGCCCGGGGGGCTTGGGCGCGCTCTTCGCCCGGCAGATCCGCGCCTTCACAGGCGCGCAGGCCGTCGCGGTGGATGCGCTGCGCCGCAACTGGATCGAGCAGACCGCGCAACGGCCCGACCGGATGAGCTGGGGCGAGGTCGACTTCGCACAGGCGGGGGCCGCGCTGGGCGATGCGGGGCTGATCGCAAGGGGGCGGGACTGGTGTGCGCTTGACCCGGCGCAGGTCGAAGCGGAGGTGGCCCGGCTGTCCCCGTCAACCCGCAGCGGGCTCAAGCCCTACGAGGGCTGATCCCGGTCCGGCACGCTCCAGAAGCATTGCATGGAAAAAAGGGCGGCGGCCCGCATGGCCGCCGCCCCTTTCGATCCGCACTTATCAAGCGCGCGGAAGACGTGCTTACTGCACCACCTCGGCGTCGCCTTCGACTTCGATGACGTCGGCGCCTTCGATCTCGGCTTCGGTCTCGTTGATCTCGGCCTCGACCTCGGCTTCGGTCTCCTCGATCTCGGTGCCGATTTCGGCCGCGGTCTCGTCGACCTCGGCTTCGATGGCCGAACCCGTCTCCTCGACGTTCTCGATCACGGTGTCATCGGTCTCGAGCACCGATTCCTCGGCGGTTTCGGATTCGACGCTGATATTGGTCTCATCACCGATCACGTCGGTGTTCTCGACCTCGTTGCCACCTGCGAACAGCCAGTAGAGCACGAGGACGGCCACCACGAGGCCACCGACGATGAGCGCGATCGAGGTGCCCCCCTTCTTCGGCGGCGGGTTGGTGTTGTTGTGGTTCGTGTTCGGGTCGGACATGCGAGATGCTCCGTTCATGTGTCATTTGACGGGGCAACGTTACCCTGATCGGCCCGGTTCCTGAGTTGATCAAATTATTGTTGGGTCGGGATTCGCGGCCAGGGGAGGATTTCCCCGAAGCTGCAGTGGTTTGGCGGCGCCGCTTGAGACGCAGCATCGGCCCGGGGGGTTTCTTGACGTGCCCGCGCGCGCTAGGAGAGCCGCGAATGAGAGGTCACCATGCTGTTCTGGATCATTGCCGCCGGCCTGTCGGCCATCGTACTGGCCGCGCTGCTCGCCCCCTTGCGGCGGCGCGACACGACCGAGGCCCCGGCCCCGGACGTCGCCTTCTACAAGGGTCAGATGTCGGAGATCGAGAACGAGCACGAGCGTGGACTGCTCTCGAAGGAGGAGACCGAGCGCGCCCGCACCGAGATCGCCCGCAGGCTGCTCGCCGCCGACAGGTCAGACCGGACCGTGGCCGCCGGTCGCGGCCCGACCTGGCCCGCCGCCGCGCT
>NZ_JAMYXC010000189.1 GCF_024159025.1 Limimaricola litoreus | reverse complement strand
GTCGCGGCGCGGCCGCGCGCGGCGCCCAGCGCCGATTTCAGCTCTTCTTCCATGCGGCGCAGCTCGGCCTCGGCCTCGGCGCGCTTGCGCTTGCCCTCGTCGGCGATGTCGAGACTTTCGTCGATCGTGGCGATAAGGTTGGCATTCGCCGCCTTGACCGCCTCGATGTCGAAGACGCCGCGCTCCATCTCGGTGCGGATCGCCTTGTTGGCCGAGCGCAGGTTCTCGGCGTTCGAGCGCAGAAGATCATTGGTCAGGTCGTTCGCCTCGCGCACGGCGCCCGCCGCGGCGGCGCCGCGCTGGATCGTCACCGCCTGCGCCAGCTGCGTCTCCCACAAGGGCACGGTGTTCACGAGGGTCGAGTTGATCTTGGTGACGAGGCTCTTGTCGTTCTCCTGCACCAGACGGATCGAGGGCAGCGACTGCATCGTCACCTGGCGGGTGAGCTTGAGGTCGTGCACCCGGCGTTCCAGATCGTCGCGCGCGGCGCGCATGTCGCGCAGCTCCTGCGCGGCCATGACCTGCGTCTCCTCGGGGGCGGCCTCGACCCGGGCCTGCTGGGCCGGGATCTCGGTCTCATCGATCTCCTTCAGCCGCGCCTCGCCGGCGGCGATGTAGAGCGCGAGCTCGTCGTAGAAGGCGAGCGTCTTGTCATAGAGCACGTCGAGGCTCTCGATGTCCTTCATCAGCGCGTGCTCATGGCGCAAAAGCTCGTCGGTGATCCGGTCGATCTGGCCCTGTACCTCGCGGAAGCGCTCAGTGAACTTGGCCAGCGGCTTGGCGCGGCCCATCAGCTTGTCCCACAGCGACCGCTTGCGGTTCGGGTCAAGCTCGCCCACGTCGAAGCCGCGGATCGTGGCGACGATGTCGCGCAGGCTGTCGCCCGCCGGGCCCACGTCCTTGTTCTGCACGCCTTGCAACATCGACTGGCTGATCTGCTGCAGCTCGGCCTGCGCGCCCGAGCCGAAGCGCACGATGGAATTGGTGTCGTCGAGGTCGATCTCGATCATCCGCCTGCGGATCTCGGCGCTTTGTTCGGGCGCGGCGGCCTCGAGCGTCAGCTCGGGCCCCGGGTCGGGCAAGCGCGCGTCGTTCAGCACCTCGATCTCGGTCATGCGGGCGGCTGCCGCGTCGCGGGTCTTGTCGGACATCACTCGTTCCCTTCTTCAGACTTCGCCACAACGCCCTCGCGCGCCAGGCGGTCCCGCAACACCCGGATTTCGATATCCATGTCGGTCCGGTCCGAGAGCAGCATCGTCTCGGTGCGGGCCGCGAAGTTGGCATCGAGATCCGTCAGGAGCGATTCATACTCGGCCCGCGCCGCGCTGTCGCGGTTTCGCGACCACAGATCGGCGAATTTCACCGAAGCGTCGCGCGCGCCCATCAGGTAGACGCCCAGGTAGCGCCGCGCCTGCGTCAGATCGCGCGGGTCGCGCTCCACGGTGCGGATCATCTCCCGCGCGCGGGCCTGAAAGGCGGTGACACGCTCGTCGAGGCGACGGTCGCGCAGGGCCGAGACCGCCTCGCGCATCTGTGCAAGATAGCTCTCGGCCTCGTCCACCACCTTGGCCACGCGGTCCTGCTGGTGATCGTCGACCCCCTCGATCCGCTTGTCCGACATCGGGTCGATCCCGAAGGCGGCGACATGCAGCCCCGAGGCGGCCAGCCCGTAGAGGGCCGCGCCGATGATGCCGCCATCGCCGGACCACGCCGCAAGCGCCACGCCGATGCCGGTGAGGCCCGAGGCCATCATCTTGCGCGGCCAGGCCGGGCGGCGCGCCACGGCGCGCGCGCGCCACTCCGCCTCGGCCCGAAGCCCGTCGCGCAGCAAGAAC
>NZ_JAMYXC010000269.1 GCF_024159025.1 Limimaricola litoreus | reverse complement strand
TCGCGGGCGCGCTCACCGCCGCCGCGGTCGATCTTGAAAACCGCGGCACCGCCGGGGCGGAGGGCGACGGCGCCAACGCCACCGATGGCGGCGCGCCGTGGATCACCACCGCCGCCGATCCCGGCGAGGCCGTCACCTTTCCGATGCGGATCGAGAATCTCGGCCCGACCGCCGACAGCTACAACCTGTCGCTGGCGACGCCGCTTCCGGCGGGCTGGCTGGTCGAATTCCGGCTGGCCGACGGCACGATCGTCTCCAACACCGGCACATTGCCGAGCGGCACCGCGCGCGAGATCGACGTCATCGTGACGCCGCCCGCCGGGGCGAGGGCCGCCACCGTCCCGGTCGAGATCGCCGTCACCTCTCCGGTTTCGGGGCAGGGTGATCAGATCCACAACGCCATCGCCGTCAACGCCGTGGCCGACCTGTCGATCACCGCCGACCAGACGGTGCAGGCCGCACCCGGCGGCACGGTCGATATCCTGCATACCCTTACCAACGAGGGCAATGTCGACATCACCGCGGGCGCGATCGGCGTGACCGGGCTGAGCGCCTTCAGCGGCGCGATCTACCACGATGCCAACGGCGACGGGCGGCTGGACGCCACCGATCCGCTGGTCACCGATATCGCCGACATCACCGGCGGGCTGGCGGCGGGCGAGACGCTGTCGCTGATCCACCATGTGCAGGTGTCGGGCGTGGCGGGGCAGACCGAGGCCGCCACCCTCACCATCGGCAGCAGCCTCAACGGCGGCGCGCTGTCGGATGCCGATACCTCCGACAACAGCCTCGTCGACCGGATCACGGTGGTCTCGGGCGACGTGGTGCTGGTCAAGACGCAGGCGGTCGATCCGGGCTGCACCGGCACGCCGGGCAGCTATGGCAAGACCCGGCAGGACGTCTCGCCGGGGCAGTGCATCCGCTACCGCATCACCGCCAGCAATTCGGGCGCCGACCCGGTGAGCGACGTGGTGGTGCAGGACATCGTGCCCGCCTATACCGCGCTCGAAACCTGCGGCACCGCCTGCGCCGCCGCCGTGACCCCCGCCGGCAGCTCCAGCGTCGACATCACCGCCGCGCCGAACATCCGCAGCACGCATGGCACGCTCGCGCCGGGCGGCGTCGCCACGCTGGAGTTCACCGTCCGCGTCGACGACTGAGCCGCGCCGCGCCGCGCTGCGCTGCCCGGTCGCGCCGCAATCCCGCTTTCGCCTTTGCGCCATAGGCCGCGCGCCTCCGCCCGATGGGCGGAGGCCCGGGCCCCTGCTGCCTTCCGCACCCCATAAGGACCACGCAATGCCGCGTCGCCTCACGCCTCCTGTCGTCATGTCCGCAGCCTGGCGGCTCTGCCTTGTCCTGCTGCTCGCGCTTTGGGGTCCGGGCATGGGCGGCGGGCTTGCCGCGGCCCCGGCACGGGCGGGGGCGGCGATCGTCAACATCGCACAGGTCTCCTATTTCCACACCGGTCTCGGCCTGCGCGAGACGGTCTCCTCGAACCGGGTGGAGGCGCTGGTGCGGGCGGTGCCGGCGCTCGAGCTGGCGGGCGGGGCGGAGCGGGTCGTGCCGCGCGGCGTCTCGACACGGCTCGACTTCGTGATCCGCAACACTGGCAACACCGATCTCGACATCTGGCCCGCCGTCGCCCAGGCGCAGGGCAAGGCACCGCTGCGCGGGATGCGGCTCTATTGGGACCGCGCGGGCAATGGCGTGGTGGATCACGACGATCCGCTTGTCGGCGCACGGGCGATCCCGCTCGATTTCGGGGGGGAGGTGCGGCTGATCCAGCTGTTCGAGGTGGCCGCCCATGCGACGCTGGGCCAGTCGGCCACGCTGCGGCTTGAGACGCGCGCGCAGGCGCGCGACGTGGCCGCGGCGGTC
>NZ_JAMYXC010000157.1 GCF_024159025.1 Limimaricola litoreus | reverse complement strand
GGGGCCGCCCCGTCCGACCCCGGGCGCAGGGCCGCGCGCTCAGCCATCGACCTGAATGGTTTCGAGCCAGTGGATCAGGTCGGCGATAGTGCGGCTCGTCAGGATCGGCTGGCCGGAGGGGGCGGTGAGGGCGGCGAAATCCGTGTCGAAGATCGGGCCGAAGACCGGCATCTCGCCACCATGGCCGGGCAGCGGATCGCGCCCGTCGATCTGGCGGGTCGCCATCTCGGCCGGAAAGCGTCCGTCGTTGCGCGCGGCAAGGCCGGTCAGGTCGGGGGGCTCGCGCGTCATAATCTTGGCCAGCGGGCCGCCGCCGCGCCCCTCGGCGCCGTGGCAGGTCTGGCAGAAGACCATGTAGACATCCCGACCGGCCTCGATCGAGGCCGCATCGGCCGCGCCCTGATCCTGCGCCTGAGCGCTTCCGGCGAGGGCGAGAACGAGCAGCGTGGCGTATCGCATGGCGTGATCCTCCCATGTACCGAGCCTGCCCGAGAAGCGGCTTGCGCATCTTGACCTGGATCAAGGCAGGCAGGCGTGGCGCATCCTACCGTCGGGGCAGAAGGCGATGGCCCCTGGGGCCCATGAAGAATGAAAGGTCCGAAAGATGGAGCGAATACTGGCTGCCACCGACATGACGGAGGAAGGCGACATCGCGCTGCGCCGGGCCGCGGTGCTGGCGCGCGGGCTCGGCGCCGGGCTGGTGCTGCTGCACGTGATGCAGGGCGGGCTGCCGGACGACCTGCACGCCATGTTCGAGACCTCCCTGATGGCGCGGCTCGAAGGCAAGGCCGGTGATCTGCGCGAGCGGTTCGGCCTTGAGGTGACGGCGCGGATCGGCGTCGGTACGGACTGGATGGTCGTCCTCGACCGGATCGAGGAGGAGGGCGCGGACCTGCTGGTGATGGGCACGCATCGTCACCCCGGCCTGCTCGACCTGTTTCGCGGCACCACCGTGGAGCGGGTGGCGAAGGCCTGCGGCATCCCGCTGCTGGTGGTGCGAAGCGACAGCGACGCGCCCTACCGTTCGGTTCTGCTTGCCACCGATTTCTCGCTCGCCGCGCGCGAGGCGCTGACGGCGGCGGAGCGCCTTGCCCCCGAGGCGCGTTTTTACGCCCTCAATGCCTTTACCATACCCTTTGGCCGATACCTGCGCGGCACATCGCGGCACGAGGTTCTCGAAGGCGAGCGGCACCGCGCACGCGCCGAGGCGAGGGCGGGAATGGCGACCTTTCTCGGCGGGGACGAGGCGCGCGTCCGCCAAAGCGACCGGCTGATCGTCGAACAGGTGCCCGCCGTCGCGATCCGCCAGCAGATCGCACTAGCGCCCACCGATCTTCTGGCCATCGGCATGCATTCCCGGCCCCGCCTGTCGGAGGCGCTCCTGGGCAGCGTCGCGCGGGGCCTGATGGCCGATCCGCCTTGCGACATCCTTGCCGTACCGCCGTCGATCGGCGTCGAAAACGCCCATATGGGAGATATCTAATGAGCTGTAGAACCATTGCATTGTGTTTCACCGAAACCGAAAGCGCCGAGACGCTCGCGCGCAGCGGGGCCGCGCTGGCACGCCGCCACGGAGCGCATCTTATGGGGCTGTTCGTCCTGCCCGATCCTTACGTCTATCCGGCGACGTCGATCTACCTCACCGGCGAAATCATTACCCAAATTCGCAGCGGCCAGCGCGACACCGCCCAACAGATCGAGGCGGCGTTCCTGAGCGCGGCCGAGCGCGAGGGCGTGACGCCCGAGTGGCGCTGCCTCGAGGCGCGGCTCGCGACGGTGGGCGAGCGGCTGTGCGAAAGCGCCCGCGCTGCCGATCTCGTTCTCGTCGCACGTCCCGAGCACGAAACTGCGGCCCGCCCGCAGGAGGAGCTGATTCGCCACGCGGGCCGCCCGGTGCTGATGATCCCGCCG
>NZ_JAMYXC010000090.1 GCF_024159025.1 Limimaricola litoreus | reverse complement strand
CCATCCGCGCGGCGGCATGGATCACCGCCGCCACGCGGTCGAGCGGCGGGCAGTCGCGGGCGAGATCGGCGCGGACCGGATCGATGCCCCTGTCCCCGGCCCATTCCGGCAGCGCCGCGCCGCGCGAGATCGCGCGCACCTCGTGGCCCAGCGCCCGCGCCCGCGCCACCACCGCGCGTCCAAGGAACCCCGTCGCGCCGGTGACAGCGATCACAGCGCCCATGGCATCGGCTTCATCGGCGCGCAGCGCGTCGTCATCTCGCGCGCGGCCCCCTCCTGGATCGCCAGCGTCACCTCCGTCAGATGCAGCGCATAGGCCCCGGCGAGGCGGCTTTCGCGCCCGGCCTTGATGGCGTCGAGCATCTCCACAGGGCCCAGCGCGAAATCCATCCGCGCCGCGCCGCGCCGCCCCGGCTTGGGCTGATGCGCCCCCTTGAGCGAGACGTCGCGCGCCAGCGGGCTCTCGAGCAGGCGGCGGCGCAGCCGCATCCGGCGGCGGTAGCGCACGGGGGCGTGGTTGTCCCAGGCGCGGGCCACCTCGATCACGCCCTCGTCGCCGAAGACGCGCAGCCGGTGGTCATGTGGTGCTGCGATCGAGCAGGTCAGCCGCGCCACCGGGCCGCTTTCGAAGAACA
Organism: Limimaricola litoreus; assembly: GCF_024159025.1. GTDB lineage: Bacteria > Pseudomonadota > Alphaproteobacteria > Rhodobacterales > Rhodobacteraceae > Limimaricola > Limimaricola litoreus. Next base: position 1,284 of record NZ_JAMYXC010000090.1, on the reverse strand, counting down.
GCGCCGCGACCGAGAAATCGGGCGTGCCCTGCCGCGCGCCCGGCTTGTCGGGGATCACCTCCGCCGCCGCCGCGACGACCCGCGCTACGGGGCCCAGATGCGCGATCAGCCACGACAGCCAATAGCCCGCGTGCTCCAGCGTGCAGCCAGTGGAGAACTCGTCCTCGGCGGGCCACGGCGCGCCGCTTTCGCTGGCCCAGCTGTGATAGGGCGCGCGCGGCACGAAGCCGTCGTCGAGCTCGGCGTAGATCAGTCGCGGCGCGCCGCCCACCCCCATGCGCAGCGCCCGGCCTAAGCCCTGCGCCGAGTGCGACAGCACCGAGGAGGGGGCGGAGGCCAGCTGCAGACCCCGCGCGCGCGCCAGATCGTGCAGCTCTCGCGCGGTTTCCATGTCCGTCACCATCGGCTTTTCGGACCAGACGTGACGGCTGGCCCGCAGGCAGCCGCGGGTGATTGCGGCGTGGCTCCTGGGGTTGGTGAGATTGAGCACCAGCCCGTCATGCGGCAGCGCCGCGCAGGCGGCCGCCGGATCGGGCAGCGGCGCGACACCCCAATGTTTGCAGAAGGCCGCCAACCGGGCCGGGTCGCGGTCATGGGCGCCGAGCACCCGGATCTCGGGGTGAGCCTTGAGGCTGCGCATGTAGAGATCGGCGACATAGCCGCATCCGATCACTGTGACGTCTTTCATCGCGGCGCGGCTCCGTGCAGTCTGTTGGCATCCGACCGCTTCCGGTCCGGGCCTGGGTGGTACACAAGGGACATGGCGGCATTGGGGCGGCCGCGAGACCCGTGGGCTCATGGCTATGCCAGCCCGCGCCCCGCGCCAAGAGGCGGGCGACAGGCGAGGACAGCGCGATGGAATTCGATCACGGGGCGGGCCGGGTCTGGGTCAACATCACCGATCATGCCGATCTGATGGGCGAAGTGGGGGCACGGCTGCGCGCGCAGCGGGGCTTCGCCCTGGCGACGCTCAACCTCGATCACCTCGTGAAGCTGAGGTACGATTCTGAGTTCGCGAAAGCCTATGGCGCGCAGGATCTGGTGACCGCCGATGGCAACCCGGTGGTCTGGCTGTCGCGGCTGGCCGGACGCGAGGTCGCGCTTTTGCCGGGGGCCGATCTGGTCGAGCCGCTGGCGGCTCAGGCGGCGCGCTGCGGCGTGGCGGTGGCCTTCGTCGGCGGCACCGAAGACAGCCTCGCCCGCGCCGCCCGGGCGCTGCAAGACCGCGTGCCGGGGCTGCGGGTCGCGGCGCGCATCGCCCCGCCCATGGGCTTCGACCCAAGC
>NZ_JAMYXC010000180.1 GCF_024159025.1 Limimaricola litoreus | reverse complement strand
GCAGGCCGCGCCGGAGCAGGTTGTCGAGCGCATCGGCGGTGATCCGGGCGGCGTCGCGGCGCGGCAGGGCGACGCCGCGCGCGTGCAGCATGCCCAGGCAGGCGGCGACGCGGATCTCGATTCGCTCGGGCGGCAGGGGTGAGGCATCAAGCAGGATGCCCGCCACCAGAGGCACCGGCAGCACCGGCATCACCGCCTCGATACGGGCCATCATCTCGCGCGACAGCCGCGCCGTATCCTGCGCCTCCGGCGGTTTGCCCTCGAGGAACTCGGCCAGCGACAGGGGCGCGCCAAAGCCGACGGAGGCCGTGCCGAAGCCGCGGAACCGCCCTGTGAGCCGTTGGCCCAGATGCCCCAGTACCGCGCCGATCAGCCGCGAGGGCGGCACGCGAAACCGCCGGTTGCCGGCCTGCCCCGCCCCGATCAGCACCCGGTCCTCAAGCACGCGGTCGTAGTTCAGCGCCACCGGCACGAAGATCACGTCGCGCGGGTGGTTGCCGAAATCCTCGACGATATGGCCCAAAAGACCCGTCTTCGGGGCCGCCATCCGGCCGGTGAGGCTGAGCCCGCCCTCGGGAAAGATCGCCTGCGTCACGCCGCCCGCCGTCGCCATCTGCACATAGCGCTGCAGAACCCGGCGATAGAGCGCGCCGCGATCCCGCCTGCGAATGAAATAGGCTCCCATCGCGCGGATCAGCGGTGCCAGCGGCCAGACCCGCGCCCATTCGCCCACCGCGTAGGACAGCGCCGAGGTGCGCGCGGCGAGCCATGTTACCAGCACGTAATCCATGTTGGAGCGGTGGTTCATCACGAAGACCACCGCCGCATCGGCATCGATCGCATCGAGCGTGTCGCGGTCGAAAGCCCCGAGCCGGATCCGGTAGAGCGCGCGGCTCAGCCATTTCGCGAGCCGGGTACCGAAGGTGAAATAGGCGGTAGCGGAAAAGGAGGGGACGATCTCGCGCGCGTAATCCCCGGCCAGCTCAAAGGCGACATTTTCCGGCACGCCGTGGCCCTGGGCATGTTCCACGATCGCCTGCGCCACGGCGGGGTCGTAGATCAGCCGCTGGATCATGTCGTGGCGGCGGGCGAGCTTGAACGGCTCGATCGGCCGCGCAAGCCGGGTGTTGAGCCGCGCCACCGCCCGCTCCATCCGCTTGCGAAAGAACCAGCGCACCGAAGGAAAGAGAAAATGCGAGGCGAAGGTGACCGTGGCGAACAGCACGATCAACACAAGCAGCCAGAGCGGGATTTCGACGGGGCGGAACATGCCGCGACCCTGACGCAATCGGGTGGCGGAGGGTAGCGCCGAGATGCGCGGGATCGCGCCTGCATCACGCCGGGGTGCCCCGGCCGATGCGTTTTGACCACACCTCGCGGGGTCGATCCCTCGCAAATGCCTCCGGGGCGGTCGGGACGGACGGCCCGGTCTGGACGCTCGCTCGTGGAAGGCCCATCATAAAAGCCCGCAGAAGGCGGGAGTTTCCCGCCACGGATGAAACGCGATCCCGGCCCGGTTTGGGGGCGGTGATCGACCTCGCCGCCACGAACCGGACCTTGCCATGACCGAGCCCTCCCCCCTGCCCCGGCCGACGGACAGCCACGCGCCGATCCGGCTTTGCCCCGATCTGCCGACGCGCGCGGGCTTTGATTCCGATCATCCCCTGGCGCAGGGGCTGGTGGGCGAGGAGGGGCCGACGATTGCCCATCTGGGGGATCTGGCGGCCCTGCTGCCGGAGCCTGTCTCCGCGCCGCTGGTGATCGACGCCGATGCAACGGGGCCTTGGCTTCTGGCCATGCTCGCGGCGCTGGCCGAGAGCTGGCCGGGCGGAGCGGCAGCGCTGCGCGGCGCGCTGTGCAACGACGCGCTCGACCTCTGCCGGGGGCCCGCCACGCCGCCTTGGTCCGGCGAGGCGGCGCTCGATCTCGCGGCCGATACCCTCTCATGG
>NZ_JAMYXC010000156.1 GCF_024159025.1 Limimaricola litoreus | reverse complement strand
AGGAAGGCGCCGATGGCGCTGATGAACGGCCAGATGGACGGGGCCAGGATGTGGTAGTCGTGGTTCTTCTCATGCGCGTTGCATCCGCGCGTCCGGCGCCACGGGGCCGGACGCGAAATCGGCGAGGGTTCGGGCTATCGTCATGGCATCCGGTCTCCGGGTTCGGGTCGCGAGGTGTCGTCTTCGCCACCGGCGCGCAGCAGCAGATCGGGGAGCCAGTCCGGCTCGGGCATCACAGGGGCGAGCGGATCGCGCGCGCTTAGTTTCTCAGACAGGACCAGCCGCGCGAGGCGGGTCCGGTCTTGGGCCGCGGTGGGATCGCTGGAACCAAGCCGCGCGCCTTCCCAGGCCAGAAAGACGCCGGAGGTTGCGGCGTAGAGCGCCGTCGCCGCGCGCCGCGTCTCATGCGGTTCGGGCGCGCCGTCCTGCCCGGCCACCACTTGCATCAATGCCACCGCGCGCGTCAGCGCCTCAAGGAGCGGCTCGGCGAGATCGGGTTCGACCTCGCGCAGGCACTCGCGCAGATGGTCGAGCAGCGCGTCGAGCGCGCCCTCGCGCCGGGTGGCGCGGGCCACGTCCAGCGCCACGATGTTGCTCGTGCCCTCCCAGATCGAGCCCAGATGCGCATCGCGCAGCACCCGCGCGTCGGACCATTCCTCGATATAGCCGCAGCCACCGCGCACCTCCATCGCATCGCCCGCGACCTTGCGCGCGTCGCGGCAGACCCGGAACTTGATCAGCGGCGTCAGGATGCGCAGCACCTTCGCCATCCTTGCATCCCCGCGATCGGCCCCCTCCAGCACGCGCGCGGTGTGAAACACCATGCTGCGGCCCTGCTCGGCGGAAAGCAGCATCTTCGCCAGCTGCCGCCGCATCAGCGGCATCTCGATCAGCCGTCGTCCAAAGGCCCGGCGATTGCGGGCGACGTGGAGCGCCTCCGAGACCGAGCGGCGCATCAGCCCGGCGCTGCGCACGCCATTGGCGAGACGCGACATGTTGATCATGTCGGTCATCTGCTTGAAGCCCTGCCCCGCCTCGCCCACCAGATAGGCTTCGGCGCCTTCGAGCACGATCTCGCCAGAGGCCATCGAGCGGGTGCCCATCTTGTCCTTGAGGCGGATGATCCGGTAGGCATTGAGGCGGCCGTCGGGCAGGTGCCGCGGCAACAGGAAGAGCGACAGCCCCGCCGTGCCCGCGCCGCCGCCTTCGGGCCGCGCCAGCACCATGGCGAGCCCCGCGTCGGGGTTGGAGCAGAACCACTTGTCGCCAAAGAGCCGCCAGGCGCCGTTCTCGTGGCGCGCCACCGTCTCGACCGCGCCGACATCCGAGCCCGCCGCCTGTTCGGTCATGAACATCGCGCCCTGGATCAGCCGGTCCATGTCCTGGCTGGTCAGCCCGTCGAGATAACGCTCAATAAGCTCGTCCGAGCCGAACTTGCGCAGCGTGCGGGTGAGCGAATCCGTCATGCTCAGCGGACAGCACAGGCCGAACTCGGCCTGCACGAAGAGATAGACCAGCGCGTATTTCGCCATCGGGTGCAGCGCATCCGGCTGGCCGAAGACGCCGCCGCGATGCGACATGGCGGCAAGGCCGAACGCGCCGAAGGCGTAGCGTTCCAGCTCGACATAGGCGGGGTGCTTCTCGATGCGCTGGCACGCCGCGCCGGTGCGGTCGCGCAGCGTCAGAACGGGGGGGTTCTTGTCGGCGGTCAGCGCCAGTTGCTCCAGCCGGTCACCGACCAGCGCGCCCATGCGGTCGAGCTGCGGCTCGATCACCGGGCGCAGCGCTTCGGGCAGATAGACCGACATCAGCGCCGCGAAGGCCGGATCGGCGCGGTAGCTGTTCTGCCCGCGGCTGTCGGGCACCAGGGTTTCTTCGTCGTGCATTCCGCCCTCCCTCATTGGCGCAGCGCGGCGCGCGCCGCATCGTACTCGCGCGCGAGCCGGGCCACGACCTGCGCC
>NZ_JAMYXC010000173.1 GCF_024159025.1 Limimaricola litoreus | reverse complement strand
CCTGGCCGAGCTCGAGGGCGATCTCGCCCATGTCGCGCGGCTGCTCGAGGCCGCGCTCGCGGGGCTGCGCGAGGGGCAGGCCCGGGCGCAGGCCCTGCGCGCAGCGCGCGGGGGATTCGCCACCTATGACCGCGAGGGGCGGCCCAGCACCGCGCCCGCCTCCGGCCCCACCCTGCGGCACAAGGTCTAAGTGGGGCGCGGCGCGCCTCTGCGCCGGGTTCGAATCGAATGCCCCGCATTCTGCCTCTGGCGTTAGGCCCCGCTTAAACCCGGCCTGTCACAAAGGCCCCGTCTCCCAAAACCGGGATGCACCGAAATGCGGCGGGGAAATCCTCCGGTCCGCGCATAGTCAGTACGGCTGTCAGCAGCCCCGCCAGCCGGGGCCTTGATCGAAACCCGGCGTGCGATGGCCGCCGAGCTTTAGGACCACACACACATGTCCAGCATTCTGACCAACAACGGCGCGATGGTCGCGCTGCAGACCCTCAAGGGGATCAACTCCGATCTCTCCAAGACCCAGACCGAGATCTCGACCGGCAAGTCGGTCTCCTCGGCCAAGGACAACTCGACGGTCTGGATCACCTTGGCGTTCGAGGAATAGGCGCGCTGCGTCTGGATCAGCTGGGTCAGCTCGGAGGCGACGTCGACGGTCGATTCCTCGCGCGCGAAACCGACGATGTCGCCGGTCGGCCCGTCGCCCGCGTTCCACAAGAGCATCTCGCCGCTCTCGCGTGTCAACGAATAGGATTGGCCGTCATGCGTCTCCAGCCCGTTGGAATTGGCGACATCGACCAGCGGCACCTGATAGATGCGGCGGCTCGCGCCATTGTCGTAATAGGCATGGACGTAGCCGCCCGGATCGACCTCCACCGAGGTCAGGTTGCCGGTCGCCGCCCCGTCGCGCCCGACCGAGAGCGGCGCGAAGACGCCCGCCAGCTGCGACAGCCCGCCCGACACGCCGGGCAGGCCGACATCCATCTCGATCGGGCCACCGGCCACGTCGATGCTGAATTTTCCGGTCGCGGGATCGAAGGGGCCGCCGGTGGTGGCGGTCATCGTGGCGAGCGTGCCGCCCGCGCCGCGGCTGTCGTCGAAGGTCAGGGTGTATTCGCCCACCACCGCATCGGCCGAGGCGCCGTCGGTGATCTGCAAGGTCCATTCGTTGCTCGGCGGCGCGCCGATGGCCGGAACGGTTGGGGTGAAGGTCAGGCTGAGCTGCTGGGTGGTGCCGAGGTTGTCGTAATATTCGACCGTCAGCTCCTCGGGCAGACCCAGCGAATCCTCCTGCGTTTCGGTCGCGGGCAGGTTCACGGCAAGCGTCACCTCGGTGGTGGCCATGCCCGACAGCTCGCCCGCGGGCACGCGCACCGGCTGCAGCCCGCCGGCCGTGTCGCGCGGATAGGTGCCGATCGAACCGTCGAGCTCGGCCGGCCAGCCCAGCAGCGTCTGCCCGTCCGGGGTGCGCAGGTAGCCGTCCTCGTCGGCGCGGAACGAGCCGGTGGTGGTCAGGCGGAAATCCTCGGTGCCGCGCTCGCCCGCCATGGCCGAAGAGCTGACCGGCAGGAAGCCGCGGCCGCGCACGGCGAGGTCGGTCGGGTTCGTGGTCGAGGAGAGCGCGCCGCTCTCGTCGATCAGCCTTTGCGACGTGGTCGAGACGCCGCCCGCCACGTAGCGCCCCGATTCGTTGCCCAGCACCAGCGAATGGAAATCGGTGACGGCCCGGCGATAGCCATAGGTGGCCGAGTTGGCGATATTGTCCGAGATCGTGGCCAGCCGGTGGGCATTGGCCGCGAGACCGGAGACGCCGGCGCTGAGGGAAGAGGAGATCGTCATGGAGGACCTTTCCGCTGAGACGAAGAAGCACGCTTGCCCGATGGCCTAGAGCAACAGGCTTAAGACGGTGCTAATGCTGCCGCAGCAGCGTGATCTCGAGCCGGTCGCTGCGCGGCGCGGCCGGGCCGTCGGCCGCGGGGCTGCGATCGCCCAGACCGGTGACGCGGCGCATCCGCGAGGGG
>NZ_JAMYXC010000206.1 GCF_024159025.1 Limimaricola litoreus | reverse complement strand
ACCAGGAACTCACGAACAACCCGTTCAATCCGCTGACCCCGGCCAAGACCTTCGACGAGATCAAGGTGAGCCTCGCGCCCTCGCGCGCCAGCCCCTCGGTCAGCGCGCGCACCGTCTCCGCGAAATTGGCGCTGTTGAGCGCGGGCACGGTGACGGCGACGAAGCCGGTGCGCGACTGGCGCAGGTTCGCCGCCGTGGCGTCGAAGACATAGCCCAGCTCCTCGGCCTTTCGCAGGATCCTGTCGCGGGTCTCGGGCCGGACGCTGTCATCGCCCTTGAAGGCGCGCGAGACCGTCATGGCCGAGACCCCGACGGCGCGGGCGACGTCGGCCATGCGGATCGCCGCGCCGCGGGGGGGCTTGGGGCTCATGCCGGGGTCCTGCGGCCGGGGCGGATCAGAGCGAGACGCTGATCGCGCCGTCGACGTAGAGCACGTGGCCGTTGACGAAGCTCGACGCCTCGGACGACAGAAAGACGCAGGCGCCGACCAGCTCGTCGACATTGCCCCAGCGCCCGGCGGGGGTGCGCTTTTCGAGCCAGCCGGAGAACTCGGGATCGGCAACGAGGGCCGCGTTGAGCGGCGTGTCGAAATAGCCCGGAGCGATGGCGTTGCACTGCAGCCCGTGCCTTGCCCAGTCGGTCGCCATGCCCTTGGTCAGGTTGCCCACCGCGCCCTTGGTGGCGGTGTAGGGGGCGATGCCGGGGCGGGCGAGGGCGGTCTGCACCGAGCAGATGTTGATGATCTTGCCGCGCCCGCGCCCGATCATGTGGCGCGCCGCCGCCTGACCCACGTGGAAGACCGAGGCGATGTTGGTCTGCAAGAGCGCCTCGAAGCGATCGGCGGGGAACTCTTCGAGCGGGGTGCGGTGCTGCATGCCCGCGTTGTTGACGAGGATGTCGATGGCGCCGCTCTGCGCCTCGAAGCCGTCGATCGCGGTGCGCACATCCTCGTGGCGGGTGGCGTCGAAGCACAGCGTCGCGATCTCGGCCTCGGGCAGCTCGGCGGCGAGGGTCTCGCGCGCCTGTTCCAGCCGCGCGGCATCGCGCCCGTTGAGCACCACGCCGGCCCCGGCCTGCGCCAGCCCGCGGGCCAAGGCATAGCCGATCCCCTGCGAGGAGCCGGTGATCAGCGCGCGTTGGCCGGCAAGGCCGAACATGGACTCGAGATAGGCTTGGCCTTGCAGCATCGGGCTCTCCTGAATGTGGACATCGGCGTTGTCCCCATCTATGTTATCGATAACAATGCAAGTCAAGACGGGTCTGGCACGGCCATGCCCCGCGCATATGAAAGAGAGGGACCATGCCGCAGCCGCTCATATCCGCCCCCAAAGCCTGCCGCTTTCGCGGTCATCATGGCCGGTGCGCCCGATGAAGGCCGTCGTCATCCACGCCGCGCGTGACCTGCGGATCGAGGAGCGGCCCGAGGAGGCGCTCGGGGCCGGGCAGCTGCGGGTCGCGGTGGCGCGGGGCGGGATCTGCGGCTCGGACCTGCATTATTTCTCGCATGGCGGCTTCGGCGCGGTGCGGCTGCGCGAGCCGATGATCCTCGGCCACGAGGTGTCGGGCCATGTCGTGGCCTGCGGCGAGGGAGTGGAGGGGCTCTCGGTGGGCGATCTCGTCGCGGTTTCGCCCTCGCGCCCCTGCGGCGGCTGCGCGCAGTGCCATGCCGGCCTTCCGAACCATTGCGAGAACATGCGGTTCTATGGCTCCGCCATGCCGTTTCCGCATATCCAGGGCGCGTTCCGACAGGAGTTGGTGGTCGATGCGGCGCAATGCGTGCCCGCGCAGGGGCTGACGCCGGGCGAGGCGGCGATGGCCGAACCGCTGGCGGTGGTGTTGCACGCGGCGCGCCGGGCCGGTCCGCTGATGGGCAAGCGGGTGCTGGTTACGGGCTGCGGGCCGATCGGGCTCCTGGCGATCTTGGCGGCGCGCCACGCGGGCGCGGGGGAGATCGTGGCGACCGATCTGAGTGACTTCACGCTGGAGACCGCGCGCGCGATCGGGGCGGATGCGACCCTCAACACCGGCACCGAGCCGGAGGCGCTCTCGCCCCATGCCCAAGGCAAGGGCAGCTTCGATGTCCTGTTCGAATGCACCGGCGTGGCGGCGGCCATCGCGCCG
>NZ_JAMYXC010000080.1 GCF_024159025.1 Limimaricola litoreus | reverse complement strand
AACGAGATCCGCGCCACGCGCGACACCGGGCCGAGCACGCGCGAGCGCGCGCTGTGGCTCGGCACCGGCGGCAGCTGGTGGCCGGTGACGGACCGGCCGCTCAGCTTCGATCTGCTGCTCGAACAGGCGGTCTGGGGCAATGGGGAGGGGCTGCTGCGCTTTGGCGCCGCGCATGAGCTGACGCGGCGCTGGTCGGTCGAGGGGACGGCCGAGCTTGGCCTCGCGCGCGACGGCACGGTGGGCGATCTGCGCCAGCTTCGGCTCGCCACGCAATACGACGTCTCCGATTGGCTGCGCGGCCATAGCGAGCTGACCCGCAGCGGCGGCGACGCGGTGCAGGGCCGGGTGGTGCAGGGGCTGCAGGCCGACTGGACCCGGGGGCCATGGCAATTCGGCCTCGGGGTCGAGCATTCCAAGCCCGTCGAGGGGGCGGGCGGCCGGCTGACCAGCCTGAGCGCCTCGGCCGATTGGCGCGCGGCGGATGAGAACTGGATCATCGAAACCGGCGTCGATCGCAGCTTTGGGGATGCGGCCACGCGGCTGTCGACGGATGTCGGCCTGGCCGGGCGGATCGGCGCGGATTGGACCCTTCTGGGCCGCAGCCGCCTTGCCCGCCAGCAGCGCGACGCGGGGCAGGACACGCGGCAGCACCGGCTGCGGCTCGGCGCGGCCTACCGGCCCGTGCTGATGCCACGGCTCGACATGCTGGGCTGGTACGAGCGCAGGCTCGACCACGAGGAGAGCCACGAGGCGGCGCAGCTCTGGTCGCTCGCGGGAAGCTGGCAGGCCGGGCCGGACCTGCGGATCGACGGGCGCTATTCGGGGCAGCGCTCGGTGCTCGACCTCGATGCCGGACCGGGGGGGATGCAGGCCGACACGGTGCTGACCCAGCTTGCGCGCATCGGCGGCGAGATCGATCTGCTGGATGATCGGATCACGCTTGGCCTCGATGCGATGCGGCTGTGGGACGATGCGGGGGCCGCGACCCACGCCCTGGGCGGCGAGCTTGGTCTTGCCGTGGGCGAGGGGGCGATGGTCGTCATCGGCTACAACGCCACGCGCCGCCGGGTGGCGCGGATGGAGGGGCTGATCGAGGAGGGCGCCTATCTGCGGGTGCGGATGGCGCTGGGTGACGGGCTTGTGGACCGGCTCGCGGAATTTTGGGAACGGTGAGGGCCGAGGCAGGCGGCGAAAAGCCCCGCCGTCTTGCGGGTAGGCCCCCTTACCGGATGTGTTGCCGGTCGCGCGCTGCCGATCGTGCGGCCCGCCCTTGGACATCGTTCGCCCCGAGCCTGAAGCGAAATCCGGTCGAAACACCCCTGCCGCCCGGCTCGAACCGGTCGTTTCGTGATACACTCCCTGTGCCGGTCAAACGGTGCCGGTGGTCTTCGCTTGGAGGAACGAGCCATGTTCGCAAGAGTGACACCATTCAAGATGAAACCTGACAGCCGCAAGGAGGCGGAGGAGATCATGACCCGCGTGAAGGACCAGATTATGGGCCTTCAGGGCATGCAGCACTTCGTCTGCACCATGAACGATGATGGCAGTGGGTATATTTTCGCGTTGCTCACCAGCAAGGAGGAATCGGAGACCAACCAGCCCCGCGTGAAGGAGATCTGGGCAAACTTCGCCCACTTGCTGGAAAAGCAACCTCGGGCCGAGGGCTTCGATGTCGTCCGGGACTGGGTGAAGGAGCCCGCGTAAGCGCCTTTGGATTGCCGCGCCCGGCAGGCCGTGACGGCCCGCCGGGCCCGCCGGGCCCGCCGAGCGCGGCTGCGCCTAGCGGTAGATCGCGCGCAGCTCGCGCTCGAAGCTGGCGCGGCTGATGGTGGCGCGGTTGCCCGCGACGCCGTGGTAATGCGACCGGCCCGAGCGGGTCGGGAGGCCGGCCCAGATCCGGGCGAGGTTGTCCATGAAGCTGTGTCGGTCGAGCTTCCCGGCCTCGAACCGCAAGAGCCCCGCATCCATCAAAAGCAGGTCGGCGAGGCTGTCCTGCACCTTTGGGGAAAACCGCGTCTCGCGCGACAGGCCCGCGCGTTGCACCAGCCGGCGCAGGGTCGGCGGGATGAACTGGTAGCGGCCGATGGCATGCGGTTGGCCCGGCGTGCGGGCGACCCAGTCGAGGATCTGGCCGATGGTCATCCGGGTCGGCGGCGCGGGTGGCATCCGCCGCGCGCCGTGCTGCACCGCGTCATAGCCCGCCTTGCCCGCCTCGGCCGAGGCG
>NZ_JAMYXC010000229.1 GCF_024159025.1 Limimaricola litoreus | reverse complement strand
GCATCGCGCGGGGCTCGCGCAAAAGCGGCTGCGGCTGCAGGGGCTGCGGCTCAGCGCCACGGCGCTCGACGCCGCGCTCAAACGCGAACGGCGTGAATTCGACCGGCTCGCGGCGCGGCTGCGCCCCGATCTCGTCACCACCCGGATCGAGCGGCAGCGCGAGCGTCTCATGGCGCTGGAGCGGCTGCGCGACACGCTGGGATACGAGGCGACGCTGGCACGCGGCTATGCGGTGGTGCGCGGCGACGGCGCGGTGGTCACCGGGGTCGCGGCGGCGCAGGCGGCAGCGGTGCTCGAGATCGAATTCGCCGACGGGCGGGTGCGGGCCGGATCGGGGGTACGGCCCAAACGCGCCTCCAAGCCCGCCCCACCGCCGCCCGAGCAGGGCACGCTGTTGTAGACTGGACGGGCTTGCAAAATCGGACAAGGGCACATGGATCTCACGAATATTCTCGGCGATGCCTCATCCGACCTGACCGTGCTTCAGATGAGCCTGCGCGCGATCATCGTCTTTGTCTTTGCCACGGTGCTGTTTCGCTGCCTGCCGCGCAAATCGCTCGCCGACACGACGGTGATCGACCTGATCCTGACCCTGCTGATCGGCTCCAGTCTGAGCCGGGCCCTGACCGGCAACGCGCCGATCGGCCCGGTTCTGGCGGCCTGCGTGGTGCTTGGCCTGTTGTGGGTCCTGCTGGGGCAGCTGGCGATGCGCAGCACGTGGTTTTCCAACCTCGTGAAGGGGCGCCCGCTCGAGGTGATCCGCGACGGCAAGCTCGACGAGGCGGTGCTGAAGCGCGCCCATATGGGGCGGCGGGATCTCGAGCAGAAGCTGCGGATGCAGGGCTACGCGCGCATCGAGGACGTGCCGCGCGCCTATATAGAGCGCAACGGCGCCATCTCGGTGCTAAAGGAGTAGGCCCCGCGCGATCCGAAGGGCCGGGTTCAGACGCCGACCTGCGGTTGGCAGGACAGCGGCGTCTCGCTGTCTTGCATCTCGTAGAGCTGCGGCACCTCGGGATCGTTGACGAATTCGGCGCTCAGCCGCCCGTTCTCGTCGAAGAAGCGCCAGCACTCCGGACCTGTCCCGTCTTCATAGGCGAAACAGATCGCATCGGCCTCGGGGTACCATGTCCCGTCGAGGCAGCGGCCGTCGAGAAAGGACCATGTCACCTGCCGGTCGGGGCCATAGCGTTCCATGCCGTAGGGCGCGCCACGGCTGTGATAGGTGAGGGTGCGCCCGACCACCCGCGCCTCGAACTCCTCGGCGCCGAGCGGCTCACGCTCCTGCGCGGCGCCGGGCTGTGCCATGCAAAGCGCAAGCAGGAGGGGGGCGCTGAATCGGCGAATGCTCATGCCACAGCCTCTCATCCCGCGGCCCTTGTCGCCAGCCCTTCGCGCGCGGCTGCGCGCCAAGCCGCCACGCGCGGGTCCATCACCCGCCGCCAGCCGCGCGGCCACAGCGCAAGCCAGGCCATCACCGGCAGGCTGCGCGGCAGCATCGGCGCGGCCCGGGGCAGATCGAGCGCCGGGTAGGGGCGGGCGGGACGGGCGTGGTGATCGGAGTGGCGCGGCGCGTTCAGCATCATCCATGAGGAGACGGGATGCGGGCTGTTCCAGCTGTGCCGCGCGCCGACGGGCTCGACCCGGCCATCCGGGCCGCGTGCGCGCTCCAGCCCGTAATGCTGGACATAATCCGACAGGAGCAGCTGCAATTGGGCAAAGCCCGCCAGCGCCAGATGCGCCGCAAACCCGCGCCAGCCGGTCAGCAGCGCCGAAAGGCCGAGCGCCAGCGCCGCGCCGCCCGCGTAATGGAGATATGGGTGGCGCCAGCGCGGATGCCCGCGCCGCCGCGCGCTCTCCATGCGCAGCCCCTCTCGGAAACTGCCGCGCCAGGCCCGCGGCGCATAGCGCCAGAACCCTTCGCCGCGGCGTGCCGTGGCCGGATCGTCGGGCGTGGCGACGCGGACGTGATGCACCAGCGGATGGGCCGAGGCATGATGGCCGAAGAGCAGCGAGACATAGACCGCGACGCCGAGGCGGCGGGGGCCGCGCGCGGAGGCGTGGATCAGCTCATGGGCGTTGGCGTTGCTCACCTGTCCGAGCCAGAGCCCGGCGGCGGCGAAGAGCCCGGCCTTCTCCAAAGGGCCGAGCCAGCCGCCAGACAGCGCCCAGACCACCCCTGCTAAAAGCCCGAAATGCGCCACGCCGATCGCTAGGTTGAGCATGGCGAAGGCGGGAAACTCCGCCCCCGGTCGCGGCGGTGCCAGCCGCGCGCCGATCTCGTCGAGCGCCGCCGTCAGCAGCGCCAGCGCCAGCGGCGCCGCGAGCGCCCA
>NZ_JAMYXC010000214.1 GCF_024159025.1 Limimaricola litoreus | reverse complement strand
GGCGCCGAGCCGCGCCATCGTCTCGCGCAGCGCGGCGCGCTGGGCCTCGGGGCGCTCCAGCACGCGCAGCAGCCCCCGCCCGATCACCTCGGGCTGGCAGTGCTTGCCGATGAACTCGGGCACGCTGCGGGTTTCGCTCACGAGGTTCACGAGCGTCACTGTGTCGGTGAGCAGCATCCGCCCGATGATCTGGCGCGAAATCCAGCCCATGTCATAGGCGATCACCATCGGCGTATCCGCCGCCGCCAGTTCGAGCGAGACGGTCCCCGAGGCTGCGAGCGCCACGTCGGCGGCGCGGAAGGCGGCGCGCTTTTCGGCGCCGTCCGTATCCCGCCCCGGATCAATCAGCAGCGGGGCCGCGGACCAGTGCCGGGTTTCGGCGCGGACCAGATCCACCACCGGCGCGGCGCAGGGCAGCACGACGCGCGCCTCGGGCAGCGCCGCCTGCACCCGCGCCAGCGCTCCGCCGAAGGTCTCCGACAGGCGCTGCACCTCGCCCCTGCGCGACCCGGGAAGGGCCAGCACGAGCGGCGCGTCGCCGATGCCGTGGCGCTCGCGAAAGGCGCGGGCCTCCTTCTCGGTGGCCTGCGGATCGGTGACGACCGGGTGGCCGACGAAATCGCACGCCATCCCGGCGGCTTCCATGTAGGGCGGCTCGAAGGGCAGGAGCGCCAGCACCTGATCGATGCTGCGCGCCATCTTGGCCGCGCGCCCGGGCCGCCAGGCCCAGACGCTGGGGGCCACGTAATGCACGCAGCGCACCGGCGCGCCGGCCTCTTTCACCCGCCGCGCCACGCGCAGGCAGAAATCTGGGCTGTCGATGGTCAGCAGGATGTCGGGTCTGGTCTCGATCACGGCGCGGGCCGTCTCGTCGATCCGGCGCATGAGCTGGCGATAGCGCGGCAGCACCTCGGCAATGCCCATGACCGACAGCTCCTCCATGGGAAAGCGGCTTTTGAGCCCCTCGTCGGTCATGCGCGGGCCGCCGATGCCGTCGAAACTCACGCCAGGATCGAGCTGCTTCAGCCCGGCCATCACCGCCCGGCCGAGCCGGTCGCCCGAAGGCTCTCCCGCGATCACGAAAAGCTTCACGGACGCACCACGAGGGCGATGCCGTGCCGGTCGGCGGCGGCGATGGTGGCGGCCCGGTCGAGCACCATGACGCCGCCCGCCTCGATCACGATGGCCGAAAGACCGGCCCGCGCCGCGCCCTCGACCGTGCCCGGCCCGATCACCGGAAGATCGGCCCGCCGATCCTGTCCGGGCTTGGGCGCCTTGTAGAGCAGCCCGCCCACCGCCTCTCCGCCCATGAGGCTTCTCAGCATCCAGTCGGTGCCCGGCAGCGCCTCGACGGCGATGCAGAGCCCGCCGCGCGTAACGCAGGCCTGCCCGACATCGGCGGCGGCCAGGCGGCGGTGAACCGCGACCGCGCGGATCGCATCCGGCTCCAGCCCGTCGGGGAAAACGGTCGCGCCGAGCGGCCCGGCCCCGGGCAGCAGCTCGGGCGCGATCTCGTGGGCGGCGCGCAGGGCGAAGCCCTGCTCTTCGAGCAGCGCCATGACGGCGCGCAGCGTCGCGTCGTCGCCCTGCCCCATGGCCGCCACGAGACGCGGCACCAGCGGGGCGGTGGCGGTGTCAATGGCGGCGGGGTCGATCGCGGGCCGGGTCATGGCGCCGGCAAGGCAGATCTCGGTGACGCCGCGCGCGCGCAGGTCGGCCAGGAGCGTGCCCAGCGTCTCGATCCGGTAGCCGATCCGGGCGCAGCCTTCGGGCGCTTCGACCGGCACGCCGGCCATCTCGCAGACCAGCGCCTCGGGCCGATGCGCGAGGATGGCACCGGGCAGCGCGCCGGTTCCGGCGAGAAGCGCCAGCACCGCCTCAGCCCTGCGGCGTGAGGAACTGGCGGTCGCTCTGGGCAGAGACGAACTCCGACAGCTCGCGCACGAGGTCGCTTTCGGTAGTCTTCAACCCCTCGGCGCGCTCGTGGAACGTGCCCTCGCCATCCTTGAGCGCGCGGAACGCAGCGCGCAGCGCCGAGATTTCCTCGCGCGCCGTACCGCGCCGCTTCAGCCCCACGAGGTTCAGCCCGTCGAGCCGCCCGCGCGGGCCCTGCACGAGGCCGAAGGGGATGACGTCGTTGGTCACCATGGTCACCGCGCCGATGATCGCACCGCGCCCGATGCGCACCCATTGGTGGATGCCGCAAAGCCCGCCGACGATCACGTCGTCGCCGATCACGCAATGGCCCGCGACGCTGGCGTGGTTCACGAGGATCACCCGATCGCCCACGCGCACGTCATGCGCCACGTGGCAGCCCGCCATCAGCAGGCAATCGTCGCCCACCCGCGTCTCGCCCCCGCCGCCCTGCGTGCCGGTGTTGATCGTCACATGCTCGCGGATGCGGTTGCGCGCGCCGATCCTGAGCCGCGTGCGCTCGCCGTCGAACTTCAGATCCTGCGGGATCTCGCCGATCACCGAAAAGGAGAAGACCACCGTCTGCGCGCCGATCTCGGTATCGCCGGTGACGACGACGTGGCTTCTGAGCTCCACGCCGTCCTGCAGCACCACCTCTGGCCCGACATGGCAAAACGGGCCGATCCGGCAGCCCGCGCCGATCCGCGCGCCCTCCTCGATCACCGCCGATGGGTGGATCTCGCTCATCAGCTTTGCAGGTCCATCATGGCGGTGAACTCGGCCTCGGCGGCCATCTCGCCATCGACGGTGGCCACGCCCTTGAACTTCCAGACCTTGCCGCCCGGCTTGCCGCGCGTGGTCTCGACCTTCATCAGGAGCTGGTCGCCGGGGACGACCTTGCGGCGGAACTTGGTCGCGTCGATGCCCATGAAATAGATCAGCATGTTGCCGTCCACGAGGTTCATCGTCGTGCCGACCATGACGGCCGCCGTCTGCGCCATCGCCTCGATGATGGTGACGCCGGGCATGATCGGGTTGCCGGGGAAATGCCCCTGGAAATGCGGCTCGTTCATCGTGACGTTCTTGATGCCCGTCGCGGTCGAGGTGCCGTCGATGTCGACCACGCGGTCGACGAGCAGGAACGGGTAGCGATGCGGCAGGATGCGCTGGATCAGCTGGATGTCGGCGCTGGTCGGCGTGCCGGTCTCGGGGGTGTCGGTCATGTCTGGGGTCCTTCCCGGCTTGGGCGCGTGTTCCGGCCTGAGTAGCAAGCGCGGCCCGAGGCGGCAAGACGTGCGGCCCGGCGCTAGCGCTCCGGCGCGGTGTCGGTCCCGGGCGTTTCGACCGCATCGGCCTCTGGCGCCAGGTCCGAGCCGTCGCCGATCTCTGCGTCGATCGCCGCGATCGCGGCCTCCGTCACGTCGACCGCCCCGGTCGACAGGAACACCGCCCGCCGATCGAGGATCACCGCGGCGCCGCGCGCCATCATCACCTCGCCCAGCGTCGGGCCGATGGCGGCAAGGAAGCGCTCGCGCCCGGCGGAGGCCTCCTGTTGCAGTGCCCGCTCCTTGGCGTCGCGCTCGCGGCGGATCTGCTGCACCTTCGCATCGAAGGCCTCCGCCTCCTCGCGGAACGCCACCGGGTCCATCCCGGGGCGGCGGCGGGTCAGCGCCTGCTCCTCTGCGGTCAGCTCCGCCTCGATGCGCCGGTTCTCCTCGATCAGCGCCTCGGTCTCGGCCTGCAGCATCTCGGCGAGACGAAGACCGAACAGGCTTTCGGCAAAGAGCCTTTCGGTGTCGAGAACGACGATGCCGCCGACAGCCCCGATTTCGGTCTCGGCCTGGGTCTCGGTTGCGCGCGGCGCCGGATCGCGCACCTCCGGCTGCGCCGCGGTCTGCGCCGCGGCCGGAACCGCGAGGCAGACCGAGAGGGCGCAGAGCGCCCGTCCGACCGCGCGCCCGCGCATCAAAAGCGCGAGGAAATGGTCAGGTCGAAGCCGCGCGTCTCGTCCTTCTCCTCGGCCTGCAGGGCTTCGGTGAAGTTGAAGCGCAGCGGCCCGAGCGGCGTGACCCAGAACACCGAGGCGCCGATCACCGCGCGCGGGGTGAACTCATCGTAGAGCACGAGATCGGGATCGCGACCGCGCAGGTCGCCCACCTCCCAGACCGAGCCGTAATCGACGAAGGCACCGCCCGAGATGCCGTAATCCTCGGGCAGGCCGAGCGGGAACTCGGCCTCGAGCCGGGTCACGGCGTATTTGTTGCCGCCGAGCGCATCCCCGGTCACGTCGTCGCGCGGGCCGATGCCGCCGGGCTCGAAGCCGCGCATGATCCGGCTGCCCATGAAGAAGCGGTCGGTGACGCGGGTGGTGCCGTCGGAATGATTGAGCATCCCGCCCTCGACCGTGGCGCGCAGCAGCACCTCGTCGCCCCAGACACGGGTCTCCGCGGTGGCAAGGGCGGTCGTCTTGATGAAGGATTCATCGCCGACGCCGAACTCCTGCCCGAAGCGCAGCAACACGCCGGTGGTGGGATCGAGCCCCGAGCGGCGCGTGTCGTAGCTGTAGGCGTAGCCCAGCGAATTGGTCCAGACGCCGGCCTCGGCCTGCTCGGCGATGATGATCGGGCTGGCATTCGCTGCATCGACATCGGTGATGTCGGTGTATTCGGCGGCGAAATAGGTCTGCAACCGGCCGTTCGCGCTCACCGGGAAGGTGAAGGAGGGCGAGATGCGGAAGGTGTCGGTGTCGTAGAGCGCCGAATCATTGTCGGTCGAGCGGTAATCCACCCCGAAGCCGAAGCGCAGGTCACGGCCCAGGAAGGCCGGTTCGGCGAAGTCGAAGGAGACGACGCGGTTGTTCTGGCTGGTCGACAGATCGAGGCTGAAGAGCTGGCCTCGGCCGAGGAAGTTGCGCTCCGAGAAGCCTGCGACGAGGCCGAAGCCATTGTCGGTCGAGTAATTGCCGCCGAAGGAGAGCGAGCCGGTGGGCTGCTCCTCGACATCGACGTCGATCACCACCGAACCGGGGGTGGTGCCCGGCCGGGCATTGACCTGCGCGTCGGAGAAATAGCCCAGGGCGCGGATGCGCTCGGCGCTCTCGCGGATGGCGCGGGGGTTGAAGGCGTCGCCCTCGACGGTATTGAACTGCTGCCGCACCACGCGGTCGAGCGTGGTGGAGTTGCCCTCGATGTCGATCCGCTCGACGAAGATGCGCTCGCCGCGGCTGAGCACATAGGTCACGTCGAGCGACAGATCGCGCGGGTTGCGCTCGATCTTCGGCTCCACCCGCAGGAAATCCACGCCGTCACGAATCGCGATGCGCTCCATGCGGGTGATGTCGTTCTCGAGATCGGTGGGGGAGAAGTAATCGCCTTCTTCGATGCGCACCGCTGCGTCGAACCGGCTCGGATCGAGGCCGGGGATCTCGCTGGCCACCTTGACGCCGCCGATCGAGAAACGCTGCCCCTCGCGGATGTTGAAGGTCAGAAGATAGGCGTCGCGCGCGCGGGTCAGCTCCGCATCGACATCAAGGATCTCGAAGTCGACATAGCCGCGCGAGCGGTAGAAATCGGTGAGCATCTGCCGGTCGAGCGCGATGCGGTCGGCGACGAAGGTGTCGCTCTTGATGATCTGGCGCAGAAGGCCGGCCTGCCGCGTGCCGAGCACGCCGCGCAGCCGCCGGTCCGAAAAGGCGCGGTTGCCCGTGAACGAGATCCGCTCGATCTCGGTCACGCCGCCCTCGGCGATCTGGTAGACGAGATCGACCCGGTTGTCTGAGCGTTCGATCAGGGCCGGGCGGACGCTGGCGCTGATCCGGCCGCGCGCGGCATAGGCCGCGGCAATGGCATTGGCGTCGGCCTGCGCCTCGCTCGGGTTGTAGACGCGCCGCTCGGTCGCCGAGATCAGCGCCGCAAGCTCGCTGTCGTCGACCTTGGCATTGCCTTCGAAGCCGATGCGGTTGATCGTCGGGTATTCGGTCACGGCGATGGTCAGGCGCCCGCCTTCGGGCCGGATCTCGACCTCCTGGAACAGGCCGGATTCGCGGATCCGCTGCCCGGCGTCGTTGAGCGCCGCGGCGCTCAACGTCTCGCCGCGCGAGATGCCGGCATAGGTCAGGATGGTGCCGGTCTCGATCCGACGGTTGCCCTCGACGGACACCTCGTCAAAGCGGAATTCCTGTGCCAGCGCCGGCGCCACGGCGCTGATCGCGGCGACCAGGGCGGCCACGCTCGCGGCGCCAGTCAACTTGCGCGCCAAGGCGCCCCTGCTTCGAGCCGTCATCGTCACCATCCCTGCCACACGTCGTTTCTTGGTCTAGGGAAGTATCGGGACGCGGCGGCCTTGTCAAAAGCTACGACCCGGCGAGATGGGCCGAGACCGCCAGTGCGCAGATGATGGCCGAGGGGATCAGCGCCCAGTCGAGGGACTGCATCAGCATCAGCCGCAGTTCGACCCCGGGCTTCGATGACGGCATGACAGCGCTCCTTTTCGCGACAATCGGATGCCTTGCATCGTGGCATCCGATTCTGGCGCAAATCCGGCATCGCAAAGGCGCCGGAGCGGCCTCAGGGGCACAGGAACAGGTCGTTGAGCACGGCGAAGACCGTCATCGTCAGGATCAGCGACAGCCCCAGCGCCATCAGCACGCGCAGCGCCTTGTCGCTCGGCTGGCGGCCGGTGACCGCCTCGTAGCCGAAGAAGACGAGATGCCCGCCGTCGAGCACCGGGATCGGAAAGAGATTGAGCAGGCCCACCGCCGTCGACAGCACCGCGACGAACCAGATGAAGCTGGCGGCGCCCTGCTCGGCCATCGCGCCCGAGGTCTGGGCGATGCCCACCGGGCCCGACAGGTTGCACGAGGAAATCGCGCCGGTGAGCATCGCGCCCAGCCCCGAGATCGAGGAGGTGATGATCCGCCAGACCTGGCCCGCCGCATCGGCCAGCGCCGTGCCGAGCCCCGGCGTCTCGGTCGCCGCCTCGAAGAACAGCCCCGAGGAGATGCCTAAGAGCCAGCGCGTCTCGAAGCCGCCCTCCTCGCGCGGCAGATCGACCCGCCGCGGGGTGAGCGTGAGATCGCGGGTCGTGCCGTCGCGCCAGATGGTCAGGTCGAGCGGGCGGCCATTCGAGGCGGTGACGGTCTCGATCAGCTGCGCGAAGGCAAAGACCTCCTGCCCGTCGAGCGAGGTGATCACGTCGCCAGCCCGCAGTCCCGCCGATGCGGCCGCGGAGCGTGGCGAGACGGCGCCCACGATGGGCGGCTGCGGATAGGGGCCGCGCAGCAGCATCTCGCGCCCGTCGCGGCGGATTCGGTAATCGAGCACCGGCTCGGCCGGATAACCTTCGGCCACGCGGCCCAGCCCGCCCTCGCCCGGCAATTCGGCGCCGCCGATGGCGAGGATTTCATCGCCCACGCGCAGCTCGTTGACGTAGCCCGGCGGCAGCGGCAGCATCCGCTCCACGGTGAGCGGGTCGGCGGGGCGGCCCTGGGTCAGGATCACCGCCGTGAAGATCAGGATCGACAGCACGAAGTTGAACACCGGCCCCGCCGCCACCGTCGCCGCCCGCGCCCAGAGCGGCGCACCGAGCATGGTGTGGCGCAGCTGCGCGGGGTCCGTGCCCGCCGCCTGCCCGACCGAGGCCGCGTTGGCATCGCCCATGAACTTCACGTAGCCGCCGAAGGGCAAGGCCGCGATCTGCCATAGCGTGCCATGCCTGTCGCGGCGCGAGACGAGCACCGGGCCGAAGCCGAGGCTGAACACCTCCGCCTTGATGCCCGACCAGCGCCCGACGATGTAATGGCCGTATTCGTGGATCGCCACGATCACCGAAAGCGCCACCACGAAGGCGGCGAGGGTGAAGGCGACGTTGCCGAACTGCGGCAGGATCTGGGTCGGGTCCAAGGGGGCGTCCTATGCGGTCAGAAGATCGGTCCGGGCGATGGAAGCGGCGCGCGCGCGCGCCTGAGCATCGGCCCCAAGGACCGCGTCGAGGTCCGGGCTGTCAACCCGAAGCGCGCCCTCGCGCGACATCGTGTCCAGCACCCGCTCCACCACCTGTGCCATCTGCATGAAGCCGATGCGCCGGTCGAGAAAGGCGTCGAGCGCGGCCTCCTTGGCGGCGTTGAACGCGGCCCCCGCGAGCCCGCCCTCCTCCATCACCCGCCGCGCCAGCCGCAGCGCGGGATAGCGCGCATCATCGGGGGCGCGGAAGGTCATGGAGCCCTGCGCCGCGAGATCGAGCCGCGCCACCGGCAGCGCCCGCCGCTCGGGCCAGTTGAGCGCGTAGCCGATCGCGTGGCGCATGTCGGGCGCGCCCATATGCGCCATCAGCGCGCCGTCGTTGAAGCCGACCAGCGCGTGGATAAGGCTCTCGGGGTGGATCACCACCTCGACCTGGTCGGGCGAGAGGTCGAAAAGCTCTTTCGCCTCGATGACTTCGAGCGCCTTGTTGAACATCGAGGCGCTGTCGATGGTGATGCGCTGGCCCATGGCCCAGTTGGGGTGGGTCGCGGCCTCTTCGGGGGTGGCCGCCGCCAGCCGCTCCAGCGGCCAGTCGCGGAACGCACCGCCCGAGGCGGTGAGGATCACCCGCTCGACCGCCCCGCGGTCTTCGCCCACCAGCGCCTGGAACACCGCCGAATGCTCGCTGTCGACCGGCAGCAAGGTCGCGCCATGGGCGCGCGCCTCGGCCAGCACCAGCGGCCCGGCGGCCACCATGGTCTCCTTATTGGCGAGCGCCAGCGTCGCGCCCTGCTTGATCGCAGCGAGACCCGGCACGAGCCCCGCAGCGCCGACGATGGCCGACATCACCAGATCGGCGGGCCTGGTCGCGGCCTCGGCGATGGCGGCGTCGCCGGAGGCCACGGCAATGCCGGTCCCCGCGAGCCGCTCGGCCAGCTCGGCGCGGCAGTCATCGAAGCAGGTGACGGCGATCTTGGCACCCAGCCGCTTCGCCTGATCGGCCAGAAGCGCCACGTTGCGCCCGCCGGTCAGTGCGACGGTCTCGAAGCGCTCGGGCGCGGCTTCGATCAGCTCGACGGTCTGGCAGCCGATCGATCCGGTGGCGCCGAGAATGGTGACGCGTTTCAAAAATGCACCCCGGGGATGAAGCCGAGCACCGAAGCCAGCAGCATGAAGAGCGAGGCCCCCAGCATCGCGTCGAAGCGGTCGAACAGCCCGCCGTGTCCGGGGATCAGCGTCGAGCTGTCCTTGACCTTCATACGCCGTTTGAGCGCGCTTTCGGCGATGTCGCCCATCTGGCTGGCAAAGCTCAAAAGCATGGAGATCCACACCAGATGCCAGGCGCTGGAGGTGAGCCAGACGAAGACGAGACCGACGAGCCCCGCGGCGATCCAGCCGCCGGCGGTGCCCGACCAGGTCTTCTTGGGGCTGACCTTGGGCCAGAACTTCGGCCCGCCCACCGTCCGGCCGACGAGATAGCCGAAGACATCCGTGGCCACGACCACGAGGATCAGCCACAGCAGCCATTGAAAGCCGTATTCGGCGCGGAAGGTGACGAGGCCCCAACCGGCGATCTCGATGCCCAGCGCGAAGGCGAGGAAGGTCCCCCGCTCGCGCCGCAGCATCAGCGCCCCGGCGATGGGCGGGACTAGAAACAGCAGTAAGGCCCAGTTCTCCGGGCTCGAAAGCTGGCCCGACAGCACGCTGGCGCAGAGCGCGGCCAGAAGCATGCCCGGCGTCGGCTTGCCGGGCTCGATCATCATCCACAGCTCCCAGATCATCACGGCGGTGACGAACACCGTCAGCATCTGGAACCACAAGCCGCCCATCATGACCGCCGCGGCGCCCAGCACGGCCATCGCCGCGCCGGAGGTCATCCGCACGCTCAGATCGCTCCACCGGCCCGGATCGGCCAGCGCCGCGGCCCCCGCGACCATCCCCTCGCCCTGCGCCTCGGCGCCCGTCTTGTCCTCCGGTTCCGTCATCAGGTCTTCACGGCTCCGAAACGGCGGTCGCGGGCGGCGTAGCTGGCGCAGACGCGGGCGAATTCCTCAGGCGTGAAATCGGGCCAGAGCGTGTCGACGAATTCGTATTCGGCATAGGCCGACTGCCACAGCAGGAAATTGGAGATGCGCGCCTCGCCCGAGGTGCGGATGACGAGATCCGGGTCGGGCAGCACATGGGTGTCGAGAAAGCGCGACAGCGTCTCGGCATCGACGTCCTTGTGGGTGAGCCGGCCCTGCTCGATCTCGTAGGCCAATCGCTTGGCCGCGCGGGTCACCTCGTCGCGCCCCCCGTAGTTCAGCGCCACGGTCAGGTGCACGAGGTCGTTGTGGCTGGTCAGGAGCTCAAGCTCGTCCATCATCGCCACCAGCTTCTCGTCGAGCCGGATCCGGTCACCGATGAAGCGCACGCGCACGCCCTTGGTCAGCAGCGCCCGCGCCTCGCGCACGATGTAGCGGCGAAACAGAGCCATAAGCCCCGAGACCTCGGTCTGGGTGCGCTTCCAGTTCTCGGTCGAGAAGGCGAAGATCGTCAGGTACTTGACGCCCTGACCGGGGCAGGCCTCGACGATGTCGCGCACGCGTCGGGCACCGGCCTGGTGACCGAAAAGACGTGGCCGCCCGCGCTTCTGCGCCCAGCGGCCATTGCCGTCCATGATGATGGCGACGTGCTTCGGGCCGCCATCGGGTGTCGTCTCTTGCGCGTCGGCAGCCATCGAGGCCTCCCTTGCAATTGTCGAGGCGCCGGCCTCAGACCTGCATGATCTCGGCCTGTTTCGTCTCGAGCTGCTGGTCGATCTGCTTGATGTAGCGATCGGTCAGCTCCTGCACCTCCTGCTCCCAGAACTTCTGGTCGTCCTCGGAGAGACCGTCGGACTTGGCCTTCTTGATCTGGTCCATGCCGTCACGGCGCAGGTTGCGGATCGCGACGCGGGCGTGCTCGGCATATTGCCCGGCCACCTTGGTGAGCTGGGTCCGGCGCTCCTCGTTCAGCTCGGGGATCGGCAGCATGATGATGGTGCCATTGAGCTGCGGGTTGATGCCGAGGCCGCTTTCGCGGATCGCCTTTTCGACCTTGCCGACCATGGACTTGTCCCAGACGTTGATGGTCACCATGCGCGGCTCGGGGACGTTGACGGTGCCGACCTGGTTGATCGGGGTCGGGCTGCCGTAAGCCTCCACCATCACCGGCTCGAGCATCGAGGCCGAGGCGCGGCCCGTCCTGAGCGAGGCGAATTCGGTGCGCAGGGAGGCGATCGCCCCGTCCATGCGGCGCTGAAGGTCGTCGGTGTCGAGTTCGAAATCGTCTGCCATCGGTCTCTTCTTGTCTTTGGGAGCGTGCCGTTGGCGCCGGTGATAGCCGAGGCAGCCCCGTCATTCCAGAACACTTTGCCCCATGCTAGCGCCGCCATGTGTCAGCCACGCGGCAATAGCACGGTGAGTTTCGGTCAGCCGTGCACCCGCGTCGAGGTGCCTTCGCCCGCGAGGATGCCGCGGAAGCCGCCCGGCTCGTCGAGCGAGAAGACGATGATCGGCAGGTCGTTGTCGCGCGCCAGCGCGATGGCGCTCGCATCCATCACGCCCAGATGCTTTTGCAGCACCTCGTCATAGGTGACGGTCGAGTAGCGCTTGGCATCGTCGAACTTCTTGGGGTCCTTGTCATAGACCCCGTCGACCTTGGTGCCCTTGAAGATCGCCTCGCAGCTCATCTCGTTGGCGCGCAGCGTCGCGGCGGTGTCGGTGGTGAAATAGGGGTTGCCGGTGCCGGCGGCGAAGATGCAGACGCGCTTCTTCTCCAGATGGCGCACGGCCCGGCGGCGGATGTAGGGCTCGCAGACCTGGTCCATCGGGATGGCCGAGATCACGCGGGTATAGACGCCGAGTTCCTCGAGCGCCGATTGCATCGCCAGCGCGTTCATCACCGTGGCGAGCATGCCCATGTAGTCGGCGGTGGTCCGCTCCATCCCCTGTGCCGAGCCCGACAGCCCGCGAAAGATGTTGCCGCCGCCGATCACCATGCAGATCTCGACACCGAGATCATGCACCGACTTGACCTCGCGCGCGATGCGTTCGACGGTCGGCGGATGCAGACCGAACGCCGTGTTCCCCATCAAGGCCTCCCCGGAGATCTTCAGCATAACCCTGCGGAAAGCGGGCTTGTGGGTATCGGTCATGGGGGCTCCGTGCGTGGCTCGGGGGGTCTTGGGTCGTCGCGCAAGATGGACGAAACCGCGCCGGTGTTCAATGCCGCGCGGACCGTCCCGGCGGGCATCGGCCGGGGATGATCGCGCTGTCCGAGATCGCGCGCGGGCTCGATCCCGCGCGCCCGGTGCTGATCGCCGGGCCGACCGCCTCGGGCAAGTCGGCGCTGGCGCTCGCGGTGGCCGAGACGGGCGGCGGCGTGGTGGTCAATGCCGATGCGCTGCAGGTCTATGCCGACTGGCGGGTGCTGACCGCCCGACCCTCGCCCGAGGAGGAGAGCCGCGCGCCGCATGCGCTCTACGGCCATGTCGCGCGGGATGCGGCGTGGTCGGTCGGCCACTGGCTGCGGGCGGTGGCGCCGCTTCTGAACGGCGCGCGGCCGATCATCACCGGCGGTACCGGGCTCTACTTCTCGGCGCTGACCGAGGGGCTGGCCGAGATCCCCGCGACCCCGTCCGCCATCCGCGCCGAGGCCGACGCCATCGCCCTGCCCGATCTGGTGGAGGGGCTCGACGCCGCCAGCCGCGCGCGCCTCGACCTGAACAACCGCGCCCGGGTGCAGCGCGCCTGGGAGGTGCTGCGCGCCACCGGGCGCGGCATCGCCGATTGGCAGGCCGACACCCCCGCTCCGCTTCTGCCGCTGGCCCGCGCGCAGCCCATCGTGCTGCGTCCCGACCCGGCCTGGCTCAACGCGCGCATCGCCCGGCGTTTCGACGCGATGATCGAGGACGGCGCGCTGGAGGAGGCGCGCGCAATGCTGCCGCATTGGCAACCGAATGCCCCATGGGCCCGCGCGATCGGCGCGCCCGAACTGGTGGCGCATCTGCGCGGAGAGACGGATCTCGAGACCGCGCGCGAGGCCGCGATCATCGCCTCTCGGCAATATGCCAAGCGCCAGCGCAGCTGGTTTCGCAGCCGCATGGGCGGCTGGCGCGAGGTCGACCCCGCAAAGCTGACCGGCTGAACCGCGTGGCTTGCGCAACACACCGACCGGACGCGGCGGCAATGCCGGCCGGTCGGCGGAACCGGGAGGATGCGGGGCCGCTTGTGACCCCATGACACAGCAAAATCTCCAATGGGCAGTCCCGGTCATGCGCGCGGGCTATGCGGGGCGCGGCCTCATCTACCTCGTGGTGGCGATCCTGTCGCTCTTCGCGATCTGGCGCGGTTCGACGCCGGGCGGCACAGGCGAGGCGATGGCCTCGCTCGAACGCGCCTGGTGGGGCATCGCGCTCTTGGCGCTGATCGCGCTGGGCCTCGCCGCCTACGGCATCTGGCGGCTCGTCGCGGCGTTCTGGGATCTCGAGGCGCATGGCAGCGAGGCCAAGGGCATCCTGGCGCGGCTCGGGCAGGTCGTGACAGGCCTCATCCACCTCGGTCTTGCGGTCACGGCGGCGGCGATCCTGATGCCGTCCTCCTCGGGCTCGGGCGGCGGTTCCAGCCTCGACAAATGGACGGCCAAGATCATGCAGATGCCCTTCGGCCAATGGATCGTCGGCATCGCCGGTGCGATCGGGCTGGGCGCGGGGCTCTATTACATCTGGAAGGGTGTGTCGCACAAATACATGGACAATCTGCGCGCCAAGCCGCTGACGCTCAAGCTGCGTCCGGCGCTCACCCTTGGCCTTGTCGCCAACGGCGCGGTGATCGCCATCGTCGGTTTCCTGTTGATCTATGCCGCCTGGACGCTCGACCCCAGTGAAGCAGGCGGCCTGGCCGAGGCCTTCGACTGGCTGCGCGAAAAGCCCTATGGCACGGTGCTGGTCACCGCGCTGGCGATCGGCCTTCTGGCGTTTTCGCTCTTCTGCTTCGTCAACGCGGCCTACCGGCTGATCCCCAAGCTGAAGACCGACGATGTCGAGACCATGGCACGGCGTCTGGCCAACTGAGCAGGTCCACCCGGGCCAGCGCACAAGCGCTGGCTCAGTTCCCCAGGATCACCTTCACGTAGTGCCGGGTTTCGGCATAGGGCGGTATACCACCATACTTGGTCACCGCCCCCGGCCCGGCATTGTAGGCCGCAAGCGCCAGCCGCCAGTCCTTGAAACGGTCGAACTGCATCCGCAGGTAACTCGCGCCCCCGTCGAGGTTCTGGACCGGATCATGCGGATCGACCCGCAGTTGCCGTGCCGTGCCCGGCATCAGCTGCGCGAGGCCGAGCGCCCCCACCTTGCTGACGGCGCGGGCGTTCCAGCCGCTCTCCTGCTGCACGAGGCGCAGGAACAGCTCCTCGGGGATGCGGTGCCTGCGCGCGGCCTGCCGCGCGAGATCGAGATAGGGCCCGGCATAGCGCCCGCGAAAGGCGGGCACAGGCGCGGCGGCCGCGCGCAAGGCCTCCGGCACCTCGGCGCGCGGCGGCTGCAACCGGTCGGAGCTTGCGTATTGCGAGGCCGCGCGGCCATCGAGCACGCGCAGCTGCGAGCCGAACAGGGCCGGCGCCGAACTGCTCGAAACCCGGTCGGCCAGCGCCGGTGTGCCGCAGGCAAGGCAAAGCGCCGCCGCGACGGCGGCTCGGAATCCTGGTGTCATTGCGTCCCTCCGTTCCGCCGCTTCCTGTGCCGCGGGGTGCGTTCGCTGAGGCGAGGCTAGCCGGGATCGTGGCGGAAAGGAAAGCCGCAAGCGCCAATTCCGCTGTCATCGGACGGCCGCGCGGCATAGGGTCGGCACCTGAACACTCGCAAGATTCGACAAGGCAGGAGGCGTTATGGCCGGTTCCGTTAACAAGGTGATCATCATCGGCAATCTGGGTCGTGACCCCGAGGTCCGCACCTTCCAGAACGGCGGCAAGGTGGTGAACCTGCGCGTCGCCACCTCCGAGACCTGGAAGGACAAGAGCACCGGCGAGCGCCGCGAGCGCACCGAGTGGCACTCGGTCGCGATTTTCAACGAGCCGCTGGGCCGGATCGCCGAGCAATACCTCAAGAAGGGCTCGACCGTCTATCTCGAGGGTCAGCTCGAGACCCGCAAGTGGCAGGACCAGTCGGGCAACGACCGCTACTCGACCGAAGTCGTGCTGCGGCCCTTCACCGGCAACCTGACGCTGCTCGGCGGGCGTGGTGACGGCGGCGGCGGTGGCGGCTACGGCGGTGACGACCGGGGCGGCTATGGCGGCGGCTCGGGCGGCTACGACGACCGCGGCGGCTATGGCGGCGGCAACCAGGGCGGCGGTGGCGGCGGCAGCCGCGACATCGACGACGAGATCCCGTTCTGAGCCCATCCGGCATGGATCGGGCCAAGGCGCCGCTCCCGAAGGGGGGCGGCGTCTTGCGTTTCAGCCCAGCGCCACGGCCAGCTCTCCGGGCCGGCTGAGCGTGCCGCCACCCACTGCGGCGCGCACCCCCGTCGTGCCCGGCGCGGAAGTGGGCAGGCCGCGCGCGATGCGCACTGCCAGATGCGCGAAGGCCTGCGCCTCCATCATGTCGCCGTCGAGCCCCACCTCCTCGACCGGCAGGACCGGGCAATCGACGCCCGCCGCGATCATCGCCATCAGCACCGGGTTGTGCCGCCCGCCCCCGGTCACCAAGAGCCGCTCGGGCGGCCCGGGGCACTGCTCCATCCCCCGCATCACCGCCGCCGCGGCGCAGGCGGTCAGCGTCGCCGCCGCAGCGGCATCCGACAGCGCCTCGACCTCGCGCGCCAGCGTGGCAAAGGCGTCGCGGTCGAGCGATTTGGGCGCCATGCGGTAGAAATGCGGGTGCTCGAGAAAGCGCGCCACCACCGCGTCATCGACCTCGCCCGCAGCGGCCAGCGCGCCGCCCTCGTCGAGCGCCCGGCCCAGCCGCCGCTGCACCAGGTCGTTGATCGGCGCGTTGGCGGGGCCGGTGTCGAAGGCCAGCAGCGCGCCCTCGGCCTGCGGATGGGCGAACCCCGGATCGACGAAGGTCAGGTTGCCGACGCCGCCGAGGTTGAGAAAGGCCTGCGGCACCCGGGCCCCGATGTGACGCGCCAGGGCGAAATGGTAGAACGGCGCCAGCGGCGCGCCCTCGCCGCCAAAGCGGACGTCGGAGCTTCGGAAATCCCACACCACGGGCCGGCCCAGCGCCTCGGCGAGAATCGCGCCCGACCCGGCCTGATGCGTGCCGCGCCCGCGCGGCTCATGGGCCAGTGTCTGGCCGTGAAAGCCGATCAACTCGATCTCCTCGAAGCCCGAGAGGATCTCGGCATGGGCGGTCTCGACCACCTCCGCCGCCGCCTCGACCGCCTCGCCCTCCCACAGGCCCAGGGCGGCGCGCAGCACCTCGCGCTCGGCCTCCGAATAGGGCCGATAGGCGCTTTCGCAAAAGCCGAACACCGTCTCCCCGTCGGTCTCGATCACCGCCGCGTCGACCCCGTCGAGCGAGGTGCCCGACATCGCGCCCAAGGCCCTGATCCTGTCGCCCGTCCCGATCCGCCGCATCGCGCTTTCCCTCGCCCCTCTGGATGCCTATAGAGTGGCGCGACCAAGAGAGGGGCACAAGACATGACCTACCACCCCAAGAGCGACTTCATGTCCGTGATGATCGAGCGCGGCTATCTCGCCGACTGCACCGATTACCAGGGCCTGGACGAGGCGCTGTCGAAGGGGGTCGTGCCCGCCTATATCGGCTACGACGCCACCGCGGCGTCGCTGCACGTGGGCCACCTGCTCAACGTGATGATGCTGCGCTGGCTGCAAAAAACCGGGCACAAGCCGATCACCCTGATGGGCGGCGGCACCACCAAGGTGGGCGATCCCTCGTTCCGCTCGGACGAGCGGCCTTTGCTCGGCCCTGACCAGATCGCCGCGAACATCTCCGGCATGCAGAAGGTCTTCGCGCGCTACCTCGACTACGGCGAGAGCGCGACCGGTGCGATGATGCTCGACAACGCCGAGTGGCTCGACAACCTCAACTACCTCGAATTCCTGCGCGACATCGGGCGGCATTTCTCGGTCAACCGGATGCTGTCCTTCGAGAGCGTGAAATCGCGGATCGACCGCGAGCAGTCGCTCTCGTTCCTCGAGTTCAACTACATGATCCTGCAGGCCTACGACTTCCTCGAGCTGAACCGCCGCTATGGCTGCGTGCTGCAGATGGGCGGCTCGGACCAGTGGGGCAACATCGTCAACGGCATCGATCTCACGCGCCGGGTGCTCGACCACGAGATCTTTGGGCTGACCTCGCCGCTGCTGACCACCTCGGACGGGCGCAAGATGGGCAAGAGCGCCGGTGGTGCGGTCTGGCTCAACGAGGAGATGCTTTCGCCTTACGAGTTCTGGCAGTTCTGGCGCAACACCACCGATGCCGACGTGGGCCGCTTTCTCAAGCTCTACACCGAGCTTCCCGTCGACGAATGCGAGCGCTTGGGCGCGCTGTCGGGTTCGGAGATCAACGAGGGCAAGATCGTGCTGGCCGACGAGGTCACCGCGCTGCTGCACGGGCGCGAGGCCGCCGAGGCCGCCAAGGCCACGGCGCGCGAGGTCTTCGAGAAGGGCGGCGTGGGCGACGACCTGCCCAGCGTGACGCTCTCCGAGGAGGAGATCGGCGGCGGCATCTCGGTGGTGCAGCTGATCGTGCGCGCGGGCCTTGCCGGTTCGGGCAAGGAAGCCAAGCGGCTGATCGCCGACAATGGCGCGAAGCTCAACGACGTGCCGCTGACCGACGCGGGGCTGGTGATCGACCGCGCCGCGCTGGCCGCGCCGATCAAGCTTTCGGCCGGCAAGAAGCGCCACGCGCTGGTGCGTCTGGGCTGAGACCGGCAGGGGGCGGCGCCCGCCGCCCCCTGCCCGCCCGGTCGCCGCGTCACATAGCAGCCGCCGGAACCCGCATATGCCCCCGCCGTTGCCTCTCCAGCCACAAGGAGAGATGCGATGAAGGATGCCGTCGGACAGCCCGTCGACAAGGAACGACCCTACCTGCTCCTGCTGCTTGCCGGGATCGGCCTCTTCGGTTGCCTGTCGATGATCGGCGGCACCATCGCCGCGCAGATCGTCGTGCCCGGCCATGACTGGATCGCCGACACCATCAGCGACCTGGGCGCCGGCGAATGGGAAATCATCATGGATGTCGCGCTCTACGGTTTTGCCGCGGGGCTCTTCGCCATGGCCCTGGCGGCGTCGCACGCGCATCTGGGTGGCATCGGCTGGTCGGCGGGTGTCATGTCGCTCGCCATTCTCGGCGCGCTGGTCGTCATGGTCGGCGCGCGCAACGAATACGGCGATAACGACAGCGACGGCGTCGTCATCCACATCTACCTCGTCTACGGGCTCGGCCTGCTGTTCCTCGTGGCGCCCTTGGGCATGGCGGCGGGCTTCGGGCGGCACCATCCGGGCGCGCGCTGGGCGCTGATCGGGCTGGCCGTGGCATGGGCGGTGGCGGCACCCTTGTTCCTCATGGCCCCCACCACCATCGACGGCCTGGCCGAGCGGGTCCTCGGGCTGATCGCCGTCGGCATGGTCGCGGTGATGACATGGGTATTCTGGCAACGCGGACGCGACGCGCGGCGCATCTAACCGCCGAGCATCCACTCCCCCTCGGGCCAGAAGGCATGGAAGGCGAAGGCGAAGAGCACGTCATGCGGCACGTCGGCCCCGGCGGCGTCGCGCACCCGGACATTGCCCACGTCGCGCCCCTCGGCCACGCGGCGCGCATCGAGTGCGCTCGCCTGCCCCGCCTCCCAGGAGATCGTCACCCCCGCCTCGGTGACGCGCTCCTCCGCACGCAGCCTGGAAAAGGGCCAGGCCCGGTCGCCCACGCGCACCACCCGCATGAGCGGCGCGATGCCGTGGGGCGGCATCTCGCCCGAGTAGAGGAAGGGCTTGGTCGAGCGGTCGTAGCTGACGTAAGGATTGCGCCCATAGTCGCGGCTCCAGTCGGGCTCGTCCATGACGAGGCCATCGGGATAGGCCGCGCGGAAGCGCGACCAGCTGTCCATCCAGGCGGGCAGAAGCTCAAGCTCGGCGCCGGTCATCTCGCCGACGATGCCGGTGCCGATCGCCTGCTGCCACCAGCTTTCGGTCTGCCGGTCATACATCACCATGTCCGAGGCGCGCAGCATACCCGAGACGCCGAAGGAGAGCGTGGCACCCCCGACCCGCCTGTCGAACACCATGCCCGAATTGCACAAGGGACAGTAGGTCACCGCCACGGGCACGCCGCCTGCCTCGTCGTTGACGATCTCGTGCCACAGCAGGTAGCGGATCGGATAGGCCCGCGCCGGGCCGTCCGGTACGGGCCAGACCATCACCGGCTCCTGCGCCCCGAGCCGCGTCTCGGAAGCGGCCGGGACCATGCGCGGCATGTCGATCGCGGGGATGCCGTCCTTGGGCGGGCCGCCCGACATGATCTCGGACCAGTCGGTGATACTGGTCCGGTCGAAATCGGTCTCGGGCCACTGCCCCTGCCAGCGCGCGGGCTGGGCCTGTGCCGCCCCCGCGATCGCTCCCCCGATCGCCATGGCGGCGAAGATGGCGGCGATGTTCGTGATGATGCGCATGTCGCGTCCTCCCTCCGCCCAGCCTGACCGCTCGGCCCGGCCCTGTCATCCGGCCTCACTGCAAGGTGACGCGCGGCGAGCGGGCGTGTGCCGGACGGGTGGCGCCGCAGCACCGAACCGGCTAGACGAAGCGCAGCACAAGACACGGACCCGCCCATGCCCAAGACCATCCTGTCGCGCTGCGAGCAGAACGGCCTGCGCCTGACCGAGCAGCGCCGCGTGATCGCGCAGGTACTGGAGGCGGCCGACGACCACCCCGACGTGGAGGAGCTGCACGCCCGCGCCGCCGCCGAGGATGCGCGGATCTCGCTTGCCACCGTCTACCGGACGGTGAAGCTGTTCGAGGAGGCGGGCATCCTCGAGAAACACGAGTTCGGCGACGGGCGGGCGCGCTACGAGACCACCGACCGCGAGCATCACGACCACCTGATCGACATGCATTCGGGCCAGGTGATCGAGTTCGTCGACGAAGAGATCGAGGCGCTGCAGGAGCGGATCGCCGAGCGTCTGGGCTACAGGCTGATCGGGCATAGGCTGGAGCTTTACGGCGTGCCCACGAAGAAGGACGGCTGAGATGGAAAACCTGCGCGGCAGCGTTCTCATGGTCGCGGCGATGCTTGGCTTTGCGCTCGAGGACATGTTCATCAAGCTGCTGGCGGGGGCCCTGCCCGTCGGGCAGATCCTGATGCTGCTCGGGCTTGGCGGCGGGCTCGCCTTCGCGCTGATGGCCCGCGCGCGGGGCGAGACGCTGTGGTCGCCCGATTTCCTGCATCCGGCCGTGATGGGGCGCAATCTGGGCGAGGTGATCGGCACCGGCGGCTTCATCACCGCCGTCGCCCTCTCGCCGCTCGCCACCGCCACCGCGATCGCGCAGTCGATTCCGCTTCTGGTGACGCTGGGTGCTGCGCTGTTTTTTGCCGAGCCGGTGGGCTGGCGCCGTTGGAGCGCGATCTGCGCGGGCCTCGTCGGCGTGCTGATCGTGATCCGGCCGGGCGCGGAGGGCTTCACGCCGATGTCGCTCTTTGCCCTTATCGGCGCGATCGGGCTGGCGGGCCGCGATCTCGCCTCGCGCCGGGTGCCGCGCGCGATCTCCTCGACCAAGCTGTCGGTCTATGCCTTCCTGATCCTCGTCCCCGTGGGCTACGCCATGGTCCTCGTGGCGGGCGACAGCCTGGTTCGGCCCGCCCTGCCCCAGCTGACGATGCTGGCGGGCGGCGTGGTGATCGGCGTGGCGGCCTATTACATGCTCACCGCCGCGACGCGGATGGGCGAGGTCTCGGTGATCGCGCCCTACCGCTACACCCGTCTCATCTTCGCGCTGGTGATCGCCGTCTCGGTCTTCGGCGAGCGGCCCGACGCCCTCACCTATCTCGGTGCCGCGATCATCGTCGGCTCGGGCATCTACACGCTTCTTCGCGAAGCGCGGCTCCGTCGTGCTTCACGCCGGGTCACGCCCGCGTTATAGACCCTCCAAACCTTCCCATCAGGAGAATTCCATGAGCACGATCATCGACATTCACGCCCGCGAGATTCTCGACAGCCGGGGCAACCCGACGGTCGAGGTGGACGTGATCCTCGAAGACGGCACGATGGGCCGTGCCGCCGTGCCCTCTGGCGCCTCGACCGGTGCCTACGAGGCGGTCGAAAAGCGCGACGGCGACACGTCGCGCTACATGGGCAAGGGCGTGCTCGAAGCCGTCGCCGCCGTGAACGGCGAGATCGCCGAAGCGATCCTCGGCATGGATGCGACCGAGCAGGTCGAGATCGACCAGACCATGATCGAACTCGACGGCACCGACAACAAGGGCCGCCTTGGCGCAAACGCCATCCTCGGCGTCTCCATGGCCGTCGCCAAGGCCGCCGCCGAATACACCACCCAGCCGCTGTTCCGCTATGTCGGCGGCATGTCGGCCCGCGTCCTGCCGGTGCCGATGATGAACATCATCAATGGCGGCGAGCATGCCGACAACCCGATCGACATCCAGGAATTCATGATCATGCCGGTGTCCGCCACCAGCATCCGTGAAGCCGTGCGCATGGGCTCGGAGGTGTTCCACACCCTCAAGAAGGAGCTGTCGGCGGCGGGCATGTCCACGGGCTTGGGCGACGAGGGCGGCTTTGCGCCCGAACTCGGCGGCACGCGCGAGGCGCTCGACTTCATCCTGAAATCCATCGAGAAGGCCGGTTACAAGCCGGGCGAGGACATCTACCTCGCGCTCGATTGCGCCGCGACCGAGTACTACAAGAGCGGCAAGTACGAAATGAAGGGCGAGGGCAAGTCGCTCACCTCCGCCGAGAACGTCGCCTACCTGCAGGCGCTGGTGAACGACTACCCGATCATCTCGATCGAGGACGGCATGTCCGAGGATGACTGGGACGGCTGGAAGATGCTGACCGACGCCATCGGCGACAAGGTGCAACTGGTGGGCGACGACCTTTTCGTCACCAACCCCGCCCGCCTCAAGGATGGCATCGAGAAGGGCTCGGCCAACTCGCTTCTGGTAAAGGTCAACCAGATCGGCACGCTGACCGAGACGATGCAGGCCGTGGAAATGGCGCAGCGCGCGCGCTTCACCTGCGTGATGTCGCACCGTTCGGGCGAGACCGAGGACGCAACCATCGCCGACCTCGCCGTCGCCACCAACTGCGGCCAGATCAAGACCGGCAGCCTCGCCCGCTCCGACCGGCTCGCCAAGTACAACCAGCTGATCCGCATCGAGGAAATGCTGGGCGAGACCGCGATCTATGCGGGCCGCTCGATCCTGCGCGGCTGAGATCACGCCTCGAACACGCGAAAGGCCGCGGCGAATGCCGCGGCCTTTCTGCGAGGTCCGAAAGCGTGGATCAGTCCCAGTAGCCGGTATCGGCCTCGGGCATCTGCTCCAGCATCTCCTGGCTCATGCGGGTGACGACCTCGTAATTGTCGATGCCGTAATCACCGACGATGCGAATATCCTTGAAGTCGACGATCACCTCTTCATCGCCGATGTCGAGCCAGCCGCCGGTCTCGACCACGAGGCCGATCAGGCTGCCATCACGTGAGATCACGATATCCTCGATCTCGCCAATCTCTTCCCATTCGGTGTCGAACTCGCCATAGCCGTTCGGATCGAGCCAGCTGGCCTCGTCGTATTCGGCGCCGATGGTATAGAGATCCTGGCCGATCAGGTTTTCGGCACGCAAGGCGGTGCGGTAGCTGTCGGCGGTCAGAACGCCACTGGTCGTCTCGAAGCTCTGCATATGCGCTTCGGCGCTGGCGGCACCGGCGGAGATGGCAAGGCCGAGGGTGAGGGCGGTGGAGGTCATCAAACGGGTCATGTAGGTCTCCTTGTCGTTCCGTGTTGCGGACTCAACCCAGCCGGCCCGGCACTGTTCCAAGCCCTCGGGTCTTCCGGTCTCACGTCTGTATGAAGATCGTGCCCTGCATCCTCACCCCTCACGGAAGCCCAATCGCATGACCACGAGATATGATGCCCGCGGCCTGATCTGCCCGCTGCCCGTGCTCAAGGCGCGCAAGCTGCTCGAAGCCATGGCGCCGGGCGAGATGCTCGAGATCGAGACCGACGATCCGGTGGCGCGGATCGATCTCCCGCATTTCTG
The DNA here is from genome assembly GCF_024159025.1 of Limimaricola litoreus. Taxonomy (GTDB): domain Bacteria; phylum Pseudomonadota; class Alphaproteobacteria; order Rhodobacterales; family Rhodobacteraceae; genus Limimaricola; species Limimaricola litoreus. Next base: position 10,150 of record NZ_JAMYXC010000214.1, on the reverse strand, counting down.
CCTGCAGGCCGGTCACGCCCATCTCGGGATCGTCGAGGATGGCGAGACGCAGCTGCATCGCATCCGCCGCGGCTAACGGAAGGAAACGGGGTTTTTCGTTCCGTCTCCCCGCCTGTTCCCAGATGAGAAAGGCCGGGCAGGTGTCCCTGCCCGGCCTTGTGCCATTTCGCAATCGAGGTGGCCTCAGCGGCCGACCGACCACCAGCCGCGCCGGCGCGGCTTCTTGTCGGCCTCAGCGGCCTCTTCGCCATCGGCGGTCACCGTCTCGTGCGGGGTCTGCTCCGGCGCGGGCGACTGGCGCGTCTCGGCGACGGTCTCGGCCACCTGCTCGGCGACCTGCGGCATCACCTCGGGCGTCTCGGCCGCCGGGCTCTCCTCCGGCTTGTCACCGGCCTGCGCCTCGGCGGCACCCGCCGCGGCGGTTTCGGCCTCGGCCGGAACCGGCGCGGTAGCCGCGACCTCCTCGGGCTTGGGCTCGGCCTTCTTGCGACGGGTGCGCTTGGGCTTGGGCGCGGGCTCTGCTTCGGCCTCGCCTTCAGGCGCGGGCGTCTCGGCCTTCTTGCGGCGGGTGCGCTTGGGCTTGGGCGCTTCCTCGGTCACCGGCTCCGCGGTCACCGGCTCCGCGGCCTGCGCCGCGTCTGCCGAAGCCTCCTTCGCCGGTTCCGCAGCGGGCGTTTCGGCCGTCTCGGCGGGCGTCTCGACCTTCTTGCGGGTCCGGGTGCGGGTGCGCTTGGGCTTGGCCTCCGTCTCGGGCGCGGCCTCCTGCGTCGCTTCCTGCGGTGCCGCTTCGGCTTGGGCCTCTACCGGCTCGGCCACGGGGGTCGCTTCGGGATCGGCCTGCGGCGCGGTGACGAGGTCGGACTCGTCGCTCTCGCCTTCGTCATCACGGTTGTCTTCGCCCTGCGTCTCGTTGCCTTCGCCATTGGCACCCCGACGCCGACGCCGCCGACGCCGCTTCTTGCGCGGACGCTCGTCATCCTCGCCGCCCTCGGGCCTCTCGGCCTTGGCATCGTCATTGGCAGCGGAGGTCTCCGTCGCCTCCTCCGCGCTGTCGTCTTCGTCCTCTTCGATCTCGGCGTCGGCTGCGAAATCATATTCCGCGTCAAGCGCCTCCATCAGCTCGGCCGAGGAGACGACCGGCGCGGCCTCGGGCACGGCGCGGGTCGCGGTCTTGAACTTCTCGACCACGAAATCGGGCGAGACCAGCGAAGCATCGCCCTCGACCCGCACCGCCATGCCATAGCGCTGCTCGATCGCGGCGACATGCTCGCGCTTGTGGTTCATCAGGAAGTTCATGATCGCGTAGGGCACGCGGACCAGGACCTCCTTGGTACGGCCGCGCACGCCCTCTTCCTCGAGCTGGCGCAGGATCGCCAGGGCGACGTTGTCGTCCGAGCGCAGCAGGCCGGTGCCGTGGCAATGCGGGCAAGGCTGGGTCGTCGCCTCGATCATGCCGGGACGCAGGCGCTGGCGGCTCATCTCCATCAGGCCGAAGCCCGAGATGCGGCCGACCTGGATCCGGGCGCGGTCGGTCTTGAGCTTGTCCTTGAAGCGCTTTTCCACGGCGGTGTTGTTGCGCCGCTCATCCATGTCGATGAAGTCGATCACGATCAGACCGGCGAGGTCGCGCAGACGCAGCTGGCGCGCCACCTCGTCCGCCGCTTCGAGGTTGGTCTTGAGCGCGGTCTGCTCGATCGAGCCTTCCTTGGTGGCGCGGCCCGAGTTCACGTCGATGGCAACCAGCGCCTCCGTCACGCCGATCACGATGTAGCCGCCCGAGGGCAGCTGCACGGTCGGGTTGAACATCCCCGCGAGGTAGCTCTCGACCTGATAGCGCGCAAAGAGCGGCAGGCTGTCGGTGTAGGGCTTCACGTTCTTGGCATGCGACGGCATGATCATCTTCATGAAGTCGCGCGCGGTGCGGAAGCCGTCGACACCCTCGACGATCACCTCGTCGATCTCCTTGGAATAGAGATCGCGGATCGACCGCTTGATGAGGTCGCCCTCCTCGTAGATCTTGGCGGGCGCGATGGATTTCAGCGTCAGCTCGCGGATCTGCTCCCACATGCGCTGCAGGTATTCGTAGTCGCGCTTGATCTCGGACTTGGTGCGCTGCGATCCAGCGGTGCGGATGATCAGCCCCGCGCCCTCGGGCACGTCCATCTCGCCCGCGATTTCCTTGAGCTTCTTGCGGTCGGCGGCATTGGTGATCTTGCGGGAGATGCCGCCACCGCGCGCGGTGTTGGGCATCAGCACGCAGTAGCGCCCGGCGAGCGACAGGTAGGTGGTCAGCGCCGCGCCCTTGTTGCCGCGCTCTTCCTTGACGACCTGGACCAGCATGATCTGCCGGACCTTGATCACTTCCTGGATCTTGTAGCGCTTGGGCCGCGGCTTGCGGGCTGGGCGCACGTCCTCGCTGTCGTCCTCGTCGGCGACGCTCTCGATGCTCTCGTCCTTGGCGCTGGCGTCCTCGCCTTCGCTTTCATCCTCGTCGTCGTCGCTTTCGCCATCATCGGTGGCGACGACGTCGGTGTTGGCCTCCGCGGCGCTGCTGCGGCGCGAGCGCGTGCGGCGGCGGCGCGGGCGCTCGCCCTCCTCGCCCTCGGCCTCCTCATCGGTGTCGTCGCTCTTGGCGGAGGCAGCTTCGGCCTCGGCCTTCAGGCTCTCGGCATAGGCCTTTTCCTCGGCCAGCAGCGCCTCGCGGTCGGCGACGGGTATCTGGTAGTAATCGGGGTGGATCTCGGAGAAGGCGAGAAAGCCGTGCCGGTTGCCGCCGTAATCGACGAAGGCCGCCTGCAGCGACGGCTCTACCCGCGTGACCTTGGCGAGGTAGATGTTTCCGGCGAGCTGACGGCGGCTCTGACTTTCGAAGTCGAATTCCTCGACCTTGTTTCCGTCACAGACCACGACGCGGGTCTCTTCCGCATGCGTGGCGTCGATGAGCATTTTCTTTGCCATAATATCCATTCGCATGGCACACCGGGCGGCGCCCCCGAGGGGGCGTGGCCTGTGCGCTCATGTCCGATTGTGGCGATGACGCGGGCATCGGCCTGCCTGCGGCCCCTCGGGGCCGTCACTGGCTCGCCTGCATGCTGCGCGCGTTGCATCGCGGTTCTTCCTCGGCCCCCGGGGGGCCAGTTCATGCCCGGCGGCCATCCGAGGAGCGGGCCGGTCGGGGTCAGGTCAACGGCCCCTCTCGGGGCCGGTCTCGTCCGCCGCCGGTGCCGGGCAAACCCGTCGCAAAGGTGGCGGAAAATCCGTCCGGGCAATCGCGCCAAGCGCATGCCCGTTCCGACCTTCATAGCGGCACTTGTCCACATGACACAATGACGAATGTGACGGGCCGCCCCGAGGGGCGGCCCGTCATGCGTCCAATGCCATGAAAATCAGAGGTAATCGGAGCGCTGCAGCCCGTATTTGGCCATCTTCTCGTTGAGCGTCCGGCGCGGCAGGCACAGCTCGTCCATCACCGCCACGATCGAACCCTTGTGGCGGCGCATGGTGTTGTCGATCAGCATCCGTTCGAAGGCCTCGACGAACTCCTTGAGCGGCTTGCCCTCGGTGGTCATCGCCTGATCGCTCTGCTCGTCACCATCTGTCATCAGCAGCGAGGCGATCGAGCCCGAGCCGCGCCGGTTCTGCAGCACCGCGCGCTCGGCCACGTTGATGAGCTGGCGCACATTGCCCGGCCACGGCGCCTGCAGAAGCTGCGCCGCCTCCTGCGCGCTGACCTCGGGCGCGTCGCAGCCGTATTCATCGGCGAACTGCTCGGAAAGCCGGGTGAAGAGCGACAGGATGTCCTCGCCGCGCTGGCGCAGCGGCGGCACGACGATGCGCAGGGCCGCGAGCCGGTAATAGAGATCGGGGCGCAGCACGCCCTCGCAGGTCTTGCCCTCGTCCTGCAGGTTGCAGATCGCGGTGATGCGGGTCTCGGACGGCATGCCCTGATCGTTGATCGCCGTCAGAAGCCGCGCCTGCAGCGCGCTCGACAGCGCCTCTATGTCCTCGAGCACCAGCGTGCCGCCGCGCGCCTCCTCCAGCGCCGGGATCGGCTCGTCCTCGCCCGCGGGGCCAAAGAGCCGTGCCGCGAGGCGCTCCTCGTCATAGGCTGAGCAGGAGACCAGCACGAATTTCTTCGAGGCGCGCGCGCCCACCGCGTGCAGCGCATGGGCCACCAGCGTCTTGCCGGTGCCGGTCTCGCCCTCGATCAGCACATGGCCGTCGGCTTGGCCGAGATCGAGGATGTCCTCCTTGAGGCGCTCCATCACCGGCGAGGAGCCGATCAGCTTGTTCATCAGCGCCGAGCCGTCCGACAGCTCGCGTCTCAAGGCGCGGTTGTCGAGCACGAGGCGGCGCGCGTTGCTGGCCTTCTTGGCCAGATCGGTCATCCGGTCCGGGTTGAACGGCTTTTCGAGAAAATCGAACGCCCCGATCCGCATCGCCTCGACCGCCATCGGCACGTCGCCATGGCCGGTGATCATGATGACGGGCAGCGAGCTGTCGACGCTCTTGAGCTTTCGCAGAAGCTGCATCCCGTCCATGCCGGGCATGCGGATGTCGCTCACCACGATGCCCGGATAATCGGCCGTCAGCCCCTTGAGCGCCTCTTCGGCGCTGGCGAAGCTCTCGGTGTCGAACCCCGACAATGCCAGCCATTGGCTGATCGACTGGCGCATGTCCTTTTCGTCATCGACGATGGCGACCTTCATGGTCTTGCTCATGTGAGCCCCCTATTCCGCCGCAGCCATACCTTCTTCCAAGATAGGCAGTTGCACTTCGAAAACAGCCCCGCCGCCGGAAGCATTCCGCGCGGTCAGCCGTCCGCCGAGATCGTTGACGATCCCCGAAGAGATCGCGAGCCCGAGGCCGACGCCATCGCCGGGCTGCTTGGTGGTATAGAACGGCTCGAACAGCGCATCGAGATCCTCGATGCCGGGGCCGTTGTCATGCACGGTGAGCACCACGGCCTCGTCGATCGTGAGGGTGATGTCGATGCGCGGATCGCGCACGCCCTTGGTGGCGTCGAGCGCGTTGCGCAAAAGGTTGATGATCACCTGCTCGAAGCGCAGCCTGTCGCCGAGGATCATCGCAGGGTCCGACGGCAGCGTTCGATTGATCGCGACCGAGCGGGTCTTGAGCTGCGGCTCCATCATGGCGAGCGCCGAGGAGAGCGCCGCGCGCGCATCCACCGGCTCGAAGGCTTGGTTGCCCTTGCGCGCATAGGATTTGAGCTGGCGGGTGATCGCGCCCATCCGGTCGATTAGATCGTCGATCCGCTGGAAGGACGACAGCGCCTCCTCGGCGCGGCGGCGCTGCAGCAGGAGCCGCGCGCCCGCCAGATAGGTCTTCATCGCCGCCAGCGGCTGGTTCAGCTCGTGGCTGACGGAGGCCGACATCTCGCCCAGCACCGCGAGCTTCGAGCTTTGCGCAATGGTCTGCTCGGCGCTCTCGAGGTTGCGCTCGACCTGCTGGCGCTGCGCGATCTCGCGCTGCAGCCGCATGTTGAGCCGCCGGAGCTGGTCGCTTTCGCGCCGCACCAGCAAGAGCCGCGAGGCGGACTTGCGCGAGCTGATCCAGAAGGTCAGCGCCAGCAACATGGCAAAGCCCATGATTTCGAGCGCCAGCACGCCGTTCACCCGCTCGCGCACCGAGGAATAGGCGGTGAAGGTGACCATCTTCCAGCCCTGGAACGGCACCCGCATCTCGCGCCGCAGCACCGCCTCGCCGCGCAGATAGGCGTCGATCGGCAGGGCGGTCCAGTCGGTGGCGAGAAAGGCCCGCTCGATCGCCGAGGGCGCGCTTTGCCGCTCCAGCGCCTCGCTCTCGGGCAGGCCGCGCCAGCGCGGCTCGGTCGAGAGGATGATCTCGCCCTCGCTGTTGGTGACCAGCACCGCGTCCGAGGTGCCGGCCCAGCTGCGCTCCAGCTTGGCCAGGTCGACCTCGACCGAGATCACCCCCAACCCGCCGCCATTGGCGTCGATCTTGCGCGAATAGAGAAAGGAATAGCCGCCCGTCGGTTGCTGGAAGATGGTGAAGACGGTGGAATTGGCGCGCATCGCATCGACGAAATAGGGCGCGCCGCGATGCGTCTCGCCCAGCCGGTTGCGATCGGTCGCCGCCACGATGCGCCCGTCGCGGTCGTACAGCACCAGGCTCGCCGCGCCGATCTCGTCGACGAAGGACAACAGGCGCTGGGTCGAGCGGGAAAAATCGGAGGAAGACAGCGCGCCGATCAATTCGGGGTCGCGCGCCAGAAGCTGCGGCACGATGGAGTTGCGCTGCAGCTCGGAGATCAGGTTGCCGACATAGAGCGTCAGCCGGACCTCGGCGCGGTTGCGCGTGGCCTCGGTGAAGCGCTCGGTCAGAAGCACGTTGGTGACCCAGATCACCGCGATCGCGGCAAGGCAGAACAGGGCCAGCGCAATGCGCGGGCCCCAGCTGCGCCGCGGGCGGGGCGGTCTGGAGGCATGGGTCGACATGCTCAGGGTTTACGCCCACCTGCCCGGCGCGGCAAGCCGGAGGCCGATCACGCCGCGATCACGCGCGCCGCGGCGCCGCTTCAGGCCGCGACCAGCGCGCCCACCAGCCCCTCGAACAGCCCGCGCCCGTCGGTGCCGCCATGGCCCGCATCCACCGCCCGCTCGGGGTGGGGCATCATGCCGAGCACGCGGCGGTTCTCGGAGAGCACGCCGGCGATGCCGCCGGTCGAGCCGTTGGGGTTGTCGCCATAGGTAAAGGCGATCCGGTCCTCGGCGCGCAGCTGCTCCAGCTGGGCCGCATCGACGAAGTAGTTGCCGTCGTGATGGGCCACCGGGATCTGCAGCTCGGCCCCCTTGGCGTAGCCGCGGGTGAAATCGCTGTCGGCGGTGGCGACGGTGAGCGGCACGGTCTTGCACACGAAGCGGATGCCGGCGTTGCGCATCAGCGCGCCGGGCAGCAACCCGGTCTCGGTCAGCACCTGAAAGCCGTTGCACACGCCGAGCGCGTAGCCACCCTTGTGAACATGGTCGATCACCGCGCGGCAAACCGGCGATTGCGCGGCGATCGCGCCGCAGCGCAGATAGTCGCCGAAGGAAAAGCCGCCCGGCACGGCGACGAGATCGACCCCGCGCGGCAGGCCCGCATCCTTGTGCCAGACCATTTCGACATCCGCGCCCGCGGCGCGCAGGGCGACGGCCATGTCGCGGTCGCAGTTGGAACCGGGAAAGACGATGACGGCTGCCTTCATGGCGGGCCTCCTTCAGGATCAGCGGCGAGGCCGCGAAAGGGGTAACCGGATCGGGGGCACGGGCCGCCCCGCCGGGGGAAACAGGTCGGCGGTGGCGCCCTCCCCTGCAACCACCGCCGCATCGCTCCCGGTGCTCAAGACCCTCGTGAAAGGACCGAGCGGCGCCCGAAAGCGAAACCTGCGCCGAAGACGCGAACGCCGCCCCGAGAGGCGGCGCACGACCTCAGCTCAGGTCGATCTTGTAGCTTTCGATCACCGTGTTGGCGAGAAGTTTCTCGCACATCTCGGTCACTTGGGCCTCGGCGGCGGCCGCGTCGTCGCCCGCGAGGTCCAGTTCGATCACCTTGCCCTGGCGGACACCCTCGACACCGTCGAAGCCCAGCGCGCCCAGCGCGTGGCGGATCGCCTCGCCCTGCGGGTCGAGGACTCCGGTCTTCAGCATCACCTGCACGCGAGCCTTCATGCGCGCCGCTCCTTCTACTTCGGTCTGTCTTGTCGCTTCGGCCCGGGCCGAGGCCGATCAGTTGATCAGCGTCGGGCGCGGCCGGTGGGTCACGTTGGAGGGCAGGACGCCAAGGCGGCGCGCCACCTCGGTATAGGCATCCGTGAGGCTGCCCAGATCCTTGCGGAACACGTCCTTGTCGAGCTTCTGCCCGGTCTCGATGTCCCACAGCCGGCAGCTGTCGGGCGAGATCTCGTCGGCCACGACGAGGCGCTGGAAATCGTTGTCCCAGACCCGGCCGATCTCGATCTTGAAATCGATCAGCTTGATGCCGACGCCGTGCATCACGCCCGACATGAAATCGTTGACCCTCAGCGCGAGCGCCACGATGTCGTCGAGATCCTGCTGCGAGGCCCAGCCGAAGGCGATGATGTATTCCTCGGGCACCAGCGGATCGCCGAGCTTGTCGTCCTTGTAGGAGAACTCGATGATCGGACGCGGCAGCGGCGCGCCCTCTTCCATGCCGAGCCGCTTGGCCATGGAGCCTGCGGCGAAATTGCGGACGATGACCTCGAGCGGAATGATTTCCACCTGACGAATCAACTGCTCGCGCATGTTGAGCCGCTTGATGAAATGCGTGGGCACGCCGATCGACTGCAGCCCGGTCATGAAGAACTCGGACAGGCGGTTGTTGAGCACGCCCTTGCCCTCGATCACCGCGCGTTTCTCGGCGTTGTTGGCGGTCGCGTCATCCTTGAAATATTGCACGAGCGTGCCCGGCTCGGGGCCTTCGTACAGGATCTTCGCCTTGCCCTCGTAAATCTTCTTGCGACGTGCCATGCGGTCTCCAAGGGGGTTCTTGCGCCCAAACCCCCGGATGTCGGGGCGACGCAACGTCTCCGTGACCGGAAAGCTGCGCGGCGCGGCCTCGGGGGCCTCATAGTCCAAGCCCCCCTTGCGGGCAAGGTGTCGCAAGACGTATCCTTCGGTCCTAGACCGAGAGCGTGGAAAGGCAAGTCACATGACCACCTTCGATGAGAGAGAGCGCGCTTTCGAGGCGAAGTTCGCGCATGATGCGGAAATGAAGTTCCGCGCCGAGGCCCGGCGCAACCGGATGCTCGGCTTCTGGGCCGCGGGGCTTCTGGGCAAGGAGGGCGACGAGGCCGCCACCTATACCCGCGAGGTCATCAAGGCCGAATTCCAGGAGGCGGGCGAGGACGACGTGTTCCGCAAGCTGCGCCGCGACATCGGCCACCTACTCAGCGATGAGGAAATCCGCGAGAAGATGGCCGAGTTCACCGTCCTGGCCAAGGCCGAGCTGGTCGAGGAAAACTGATCAAACCGCCGGTCCTGCACCGCCCCCGGCCTTGCGCGCCGCCGCGGGGCGCACCCCCTTCGCATAGCTCGTCATAAACCCGTTTTTCATTCCCCTGCCCGAAACTGCCCGTCGCATCGCCGCGGCAGAACCCCGGCCCTCTGACCTGGAGCCGTCGCCATGCCCGCATCCTCGCCCGAGCCCGCCCCGCGCGGCGCCCGGACACTGCCTCTCAACCTTGGCCAGACCGCGCTGCGGCTGCTGCCGCTGCTCGCGCTGGGTCTCGGGGCGCTGCTGCTGGCCCGGCGCTGCGAGGGCATCGATTTCGGCGCGGTCTGGCCCACGCTTCTGGCACTGCCGCCGTTGCAGTGGATCGGCGCGCTGGCATGCACCGGGCTGAGCCTCTGGGCGCTGGGGCAATACGACGTGGTGCTGCACCGCGCCATGGGCACGGGCATCGCGCCGGCCCGGGCACGGGCCGCGGGGATGCGCGCCATGGCCATCGCCCAGACCGTGGGCTTCGGCAGCATCACCGGCGCGCTGGTGCGCTGGCGCTGCCTGCCCGAATGCGACCTGTGGAGCGCGACACGGCTGTCGCTGTGGGTCTCGGTCTCCTTCATGGGGGCGCTGGCCATGCTGGCGGGCCTGTCGCTGCTGCTGCTCGACGGGCACAGCGCGCTGGCGGCGCTGCTGGCGATCGCGCTCATTGCCGGGGTGTCGCGCATCACCCGCCTGCCCGGCCTGCCGCAGATGCGCGCGGGCACCCTGCCCCGTCTGGTGCTCTGGACCACCATCGACACCATCGCCGCGGGCGCGGTGCTGTGGTTGCTGCTGCCCGCCGGGGTCGAGGTTCCGGTCACCACGGTGGTCTTTGCCTATCTCGCCGCGCTGGGCGCGGGGTTGGCGAGCCAGAGCCCCGGCGGCGTCGGCGCCTTCGAGCTGTGCCTGCTGGCACTCTTGCCGCAGGTGCCCGAGACCGATCTGCTCGCCGCGATCATCGGCTACCGCGTCGTCTACCACGCCGGACCGGCGCTCATCGCGCTGCTGGCGCTGATCCGCCCCATGGCCCCCGAGGCCCGGCCCGGTCTCGTCGTCGCCGAGGGGGCCGCGCGGCACCGGGCGCTGGCGCAGGCGCCGCAGGCCGAATGGGGCCTTGTGTGGCAGG
>NZ_JAMYXC010000059.1 GCF_024159025.1 Limimaricola litoreus | reverse complement strand
GGCTGACCCGACGGTCGAGCGGCAGCTCGGCCGCCGTCAGGTGGCGCACCCGGTCCATGTGCATCTTGATCGGCTGCAGGTGCGCCCAGGCGCCGGCCCGGCCCGCGGCCTCCGCGAGGGTGCGGTGGAACAACTCGTCGGCCGCCATGAAGCCTTCGCCGGCGCGCGCCAGCCGCTCCTGCGCCGCGACCTGACGCTCCAGCTCGGCCACGGCGGCGGCATCGGCATGGGTCGCGGCAAGGCGCAGGATGTCGGCCTCGACCGCCTCGCGCACGAAGCGCGACACCTCGACCTCGCCCGCGTCGATCTTGCACACGAAGGTGCCGCGCTGCGGGCGCACCTCGACCAGCCTTTCCCCCGCGAGGCGGATGAAGGCCTCGCGCACCGGCTGGCGCGACAGGCCGTAATCATTGGCGATGTCCTGTTCGGAGAGCCGGGTGCCCGGCGTCAGCTCGCCGGTGACGATCCGCGCGCGCAGGCTGGCGATCAGCTGCGCGCCGATCGGCGCGGTCGCGTCGAGCATGGATGTGCGGTCGCTGGCCGGGATCATCATGGGCACTCCTCCTGTCGGGACGCTAGAAGCATACTACCATACTTGTCAACACTGATCGACGAGGCTAGGGTCGGGCCGACCATGATGGAGGAAGAGATGCGGCAAACCTGGCGCTGGTTCGGACCACAGGACGGTGTGGGCATCGACGACATGCTGCAGGCGGGAGTCGAGGGCGTCGTCTCGGCGCTGCATCACATCCCCACCGGGGCGGTCTGGTCCCCCGAGGAGATCGCGCAGCGGCAGCGCGAGATCGCGACCCGGGCGGACGGCAGCCCGTCGGGCCTCGCTTGGGAGGTGGTCGAGAGCCTGCCCGTCTCCGAGGACATCAAGAAGCAGACCGGCGACTGGCGCGCGCATCTTGATGCCTACAAGCAAAGCATGGAGCATCTCGCCGCCGCCGGGATCGAGGTGATCTGCTACAATTTCATGCCGGTCCTGGACTGGACCCGCACCGATCTGGCGTACCGGGTCGGCCATGGCGGCACCGCGATGCGCTTCGATCTGCACGACTTCGCCGCCTTCGATATCCATATCCTGCAACGCCCCGGCGCGGCCGAAAGCTTTCCCGCCGGCGTGGCCGAGATTGCGGCGGAGCGGTTCGGGCGCATGGACGAAGCCGTCCGCCAGCGGCTCGCCACCAATGTCGTCTTCGGGCTTCCCGGCGCGGCCGAACACTTCACGCTCGATGACGTGCGCGCGCATCTGGCGCAATATGCCGCCATGAGCGCCGGGACGCTGCGCGGCCATCTCGTCGATTTCCTCGCCGAGGTGGCCCCCCTGGCCGAGCGGCTGGGGCTCAGGCTCTGCTGCCACCCCGACGATCCGCCGTTTCCGCTTCTGGGCCTGCCGCGCGTGATGTCGACCGAAGAGGACTACCGTGCCGTGATGGAGGCGGTGGAGCTGCGCGCCAGCGGCATCACCCTGTGCTCGGGCTCGCTTGGCGCACGCGCCGACAACGACATTCCCGGCATGATGACGCGGATGGGCGATCGCGTGCATTTCCTGCACATGCGCAACGTCACGCGCGAGGCGGCGGGCACGCCCTGCTCGTTCCACGAGGCCGAGCATCTGGGCGGCGACACCGACATGGTGGCCTTTGTCGCCGCCGTGCTGCGCGAGGAGGCGCGGCGCCGCGCCTCGGGCCGCGCCGATGCCTCGATCCCCTTCCGCCCCGATCACGGCCAGGACATCCTCGACGATCTCGGGCGCCGCGCCCAGCCGGGCTATCCGGCGATCGGGCGGCTCAAGGGGCTGGCCGAGCTGCGTGGCATCATGACCGCGCTCGGCCATGCCGAACACGGGTTGCGGCCATGAACCGCCTGTCGCGCACCGCGCTGTCGCGGCTGCCCGAGGGGGTTGCCCCGGCCTATGAGCCTTCCGCGCATGGGGCGGGTATCGTGCATCTGGGGGCGGGGGCGTTCCACCGCGCGCATCAGGCCGCGATCACCGATGCCGCACTCGCGGCCTCGGGCGGCGACTGGCGCATCACTGGGGTCAGCCTGCGCTCCACCGCGCTGGCCGAGGCGCTCGGCCCCCAGGACGGGCTGTTCACGCTGATCGAGCGGGGCGGGGACGACCGGGCGCGGGTGATCGGCTCGATCGACCGGGTGATCGCAGCGCGCGGCGCCTCCGAGCCGGTGCTGGAGGCGCTCACCGCCCCCGAGATCCGCATCGTCACGCTCACCGTGACCGAAAAGGCCTATGGCATCGACCGCGACGGCCCCGACGCCGATCCGCGGCACCCGGATGTCGCCGCCGATCTCGAAACCCCGCGCGCCCCCCGCGGCGTGCTCGGCCTTCTGGTCGAGGCGCT
>NZ_JAMYXC010000032.1 GCF_024159025.1 Limimaricola litoreus | reverse complement strand
TGGGGCGCGGGCAGCGCGGCCGCGGTCGAGGCGCTGCTTGCCGAAGCGCGCAAGCGGGGGCGCAATTTCCCGGTGCACCGCCCCGTGGGGGCCGATGCGCTTTACCGCTTCATCGACAGCGACGTCTTCTATTACGAGTTCCTGCCCGAAGCCGTGCGCTGAGGCGGGCCTCTCTGGCCTTCGCGGCCCATCTCGTCCATCGGGGGCGCGGACAGGGAACGAAAGGCGAATCGACGGCGATGATGGGGCGGACACATCTGGCGTTCGGGGCGGTGGCGGGGGTGCATCTGGCGGAGCTGACTCCGGCGCTCGGCCTGCCGATCATGGCGGCGGCGCTGCTGGGCTCGATCCTGCCGGATCTCGACACGCCCTACAGCAAGCTCGGCCGCCGCTTCTGGCCGGTCTCCAAGCTGGTCTTCGCCGTCTTCGGCCATCGCGGCGGCACGCATTCGCTGCTGTTCACGGCGCTGGCCATGGCACCGATCTGGATGGTGTCGCCGCCCGTGGCCATCGCGCTCGGGGCGGGGATCCTGACCCATCTTGCCGCCGATGCGATCAGCTTCGGGCAGGGGCCGCGCTTCAAGATTAGCGGCGCGGGCGTGCCGCTCCTGTGGCCGCTGACCGAGGCCAAGGCCGGAGTGCGGCTCGTCAAGGTGAACGGGCCTCTGGAAAACCTCGTGATCCTGCCGTGGATGGCGCTTTATGCCGCACAGTCCGGCTGGGAGCTGATCTGAGCCCGCGCACCGGTGTTTCCATATGCCTACCGCTGGGATAGGTTGGCGCAAAACAAGGCAGGCACCGGATCCCCCATGGCACTTCTGCGCATTCCCGTCCTCCTCGGGCTCATCGTTCTTGCCGCGGGCTGTTCCAGCCTGCCGCGGGGGGCTGCGCTGCGCAGCGAGATTCTGCAGACGCAGGTCGCCGACGATCCGGCGCTGCGCGATTTTGCCGTGGCGCCGGTAACCCGCGCGCTGCTGCCGGTCTATGCCGCCTGGCCCGGGCACGGCGGCACGCGTCATTCCTGGATCGACCGGGTCGACCAGCCCGAGACGCGGATCATCGCGCCCGGTGACAGCATCGACATCACGATCTGGAGCACCGAGGAGAACGGCCTGCTGACCACGCCGGGGCAGCGCTTCGTGGCGCTGCCGCAGCAGCGGGTCGGCGCGGGCGGCACGGTGTTTCTGCCCTATGTCGGCACCGTCAAGGTCTCGGGCATGAGCCCCGAGACGGCGCGCGACCGGATCGAGGCGGAATACGTCGAGGTCACGCCCTCGGCGCAGGTGCAGCTCGACTTCAGCGAGGGGCGGCAGAACACCGTGAGCCTTGTCTCCGGCGTGGCCAAGCCGGGCAGCTACCCGCTGCCCGACAGCGATTTCACGGTGCTGGGGCTCATCGCCGAGGGCGGCGGTGTCGCAGGATCGCTGCGCAATCCGCAGATCCGGCTGAACCGCGACGGGCGGCTCTACGGCACCTCGGTCGAGCGGCTCTTGGACAACCCGCGGCTCGACACCACGCTCAAGGGTGGCGACAAGATCCATATCGAGGCCGACGACCGCAAGTTCCTGTCGCTCGGCGCGGCGGGCAGCGAAAGCGTGCACTACTTCACCGAAGACCGGCTCGACGCGCTGGAGGCGATGTCGATCATCGGCGGGGTGGCCGAGAACCGCGCCGATCCGGGCGGCATCCTCGTGCTGCGGCGCTATGCCCCCAAGATGGTGACGCCGGGGCCGGCCGGGCCGGACCACGCCCGCGTCGTCTTTACCATCGACCTCACCTCGGCTGACGGGCTGTTCAGCGCCGGAGAGTTCGAGATCCTGCCCGGCGACCTCGTCTATGCCACCGAGAGCCCGGTGACCTCGGCGCAGACGATCTTCAGCCTGCTGGGCACCAGCCTCGGGCTTGCCAGCCGGGTCGGCGTGGGGCTCTAGGCGCTCCAGCGCCCCACGGCGCAGAGCCTGACATTGGCGACCTGCGCGCCACCGGGGAATGCCACCGCGCCTGCCGCACGGGGCATCCTGAGCGCGGCCGAGCCGGTGCCCGTTTCCTGCAGGAGCGGCCCGAGGTCGCCGGGCGCGAGGCTGGTGAAATCGGCCTCCGCGCCGGGCAGGGTGGCTATGACCTGCGGGCTCTCGGCGAAGGGGGCGGGAAAGCTCCAGACATGTTCGAGCCGGTCGTCCGAGATCCGTGCGAACAGCGCCGCGTCGGCCTGGGCGATCTGGGTGCCGTCGGCAAAGCGCAGGTAGCGCCCTGCCGCCGTGTCGCCGTTTTCGAACACCGCGCCGCCGGGCAGCCCGCCCGCGAGCGATACCGGTCCGAGCAGGTCGGCCTGGCCGATCTCGCGCCGCCAGCCCTGCCAGAGCCCGCCCGAGCGCGCGCGGCGCCAGACG
>NZ_JAMYXC010000046.1 GCF_024159025.1 Limimaricola litoreus | reverse complement strand
GCCAGCGCCGCGATGCGCCGCTCCGGCGTGGCATCGACCGACAGCGCGCGGCTTTCGCCCTCTCCCTCACCGGTCGCCTGCGGCGTGGCAAATCCGGCAAGCGCGACCGGGCGCAGCGCTTCGAGCCGCGCGCGCCAGCCCGGCTCGGCCCCGGCCAGCCGCGCCATCCGCGCCGTCAGCGGTTCCGCCTGCGTGACAGGCAGCCGGTCACCGGCGGCAAAGAGCGTATCGGCGGCACAGGGCCGGCCATCGGGGCGGCGCAGCCCCGACAGGCGCAACACCCCGTCCTCGAAGACCAGATCGAGGCTTTCCTCCGAAACGGCGTGCAGCGTGCCGGGCGCCTCGTTCGGACGCGCATCGTCGCCAAGCGCGGCCGCGCCCACCAGCACCGGCCCCTGCGGGCCGGCGATCTTGGGACAGCACAGCGGGTTTTCCCGATCGCCGTGATCGAGCGCGCGCACCAGCCGCAGCGCCGCTTTGAGCGGGCCACGCCCGTCGATCAGCGCATCGGCGGGCGGGCGGTCGGCGGCGCGGTGCATCCGTCCCTGCCCGGCGGGCTGCGGCCGGGGCCGTAACCCGTGGCGCATCTGCGCGAAGACCTCCGCCAGGCTCTCGATCGCGGCGGCAAAGCACAGCGCGTTGAGGCTTTGGGCCGTGGCCCCGGGCGGAATGTCGAAGCCCTGCCGCACGAGGATGTCGCCCGCGTCGATCCCGGCGGTCATCAGGTGCCAGGTCACGGCGTGGCGGCGCGCGCCCTCGAGCAGCGCCCAGACCGGCACGTTGCGCCCCGCCCGTTCGGGCAATGGCCCGTCGTGAAAGTTGATCGCACCCTTCGCGAAGCGCGCCAGCACCGCCCCGGGCAAGGGCCGCAGGTTGCCCGCGCTGAGCAGCCAGTCGATCCCGCCCGGCAGTTCGTCGAGCCGGTCGGGCGGCAGCGTGGCGATGCCCTGCGCCTCGGCATGGGCGCGCAGCGGCGCGTGTCGCGTGATCACGAGCGAGACCCGCAGCCCTGCCTCCTGCGCCATCCGCGCCGCCTCGAGCGCCAGCGCGGTCTCCCCGATCAGTGCCAGCGTCATGCTCATGCCCTCGTCCTCGTCGAAACCGCGCGCGACCCGGACACATGGCCCAGCTCGTGACGGATCATGCCGCGCAGGAACCCCGGCGGATCGCCCGTTTCGCGCCGCATCGCGAGGCAGCGCAGCCGGTGCAGCCCGCCGGACAGAAGATGCAGCCCCGTCGCCGCAAAGCCGCCCGCCGCGCCGAAATGCCTGCGGAAATAGAGGCGGCGCGAATCGTACCAGTAGTCCGGCACGCGGGCCCAGGAGCCCATGCCGGTCGAGACCGAACCGATGTGCTGCACGTGGCTCTCGCGGACGAAATGCGTCTCGAAGCCGGCGGTGCGGGCGCGGCGGCACAGGTCGGTCTCCTCGAAATACAGAAAGAACCCTTCGTCGAAGCCGCCGGTCGCATCGAGCATCCCGGCGCGCATCATCAGGCTCGCCCCGGCCACCCAGTCCACCGGGCCGCTCTGCTCGGGCATCCGCATCCAGACGCTGTGCCGCGACATAAGCCGCGACACCGGGCCGAAGCGCAGCGGCCCCTCGATCTCCGACAGGAGCGAGGGAAAGCGGAAGGCCGAGACATGCGGCGCGCCGTCGGCCCCTTCGAGCCGGCTGCCGGCCAGCCCCGCCTCGGGGTGCGCCTGCATATGCGCCAGAAGCGCGGTGATCGCGTGTTCGTCGGGAAAGGCGTCGGAGTTGAGCACATAGACGAAATCCGCGGCCCTGCCCTCCGCGAGCCCGGCGCGGATGCCCGCGTTGTTGCCCGCGCCGAAGCCGCCATTGCGCCCCGATTGCACCACCCGCACCCGCGGCGCCCAGCCGCGCGCCGCCACTGCCTCGCGCAGCAGCGCCTCCGACCCGTCGCCCGAATCGTTGTCAACGATGACGATGCCGCCCTGAATTGTCCGCATCGCATGGAGCGCGCTCTCGGTGGCGCGCAGCGTCATCTCCGGCGTGCGCCAGTTCAGGATGACCGTCAGCAGGCGGGTGTCGTGCCCGTCACTCCGCGGCATGCAGCCTCGAGGTCGGCGCATCGGTCTCGGTCGCCGCCATCACGGCCCGGATCCGGGCCGCGAGCGCCTGTGCGTTGGGGTCCAGCACCATGCTGTCGTGATCGCCCGGCACTTCAATCACCTCCAGCGCCGGTGCCCAGTCGCGCCAGCCGTTGTCGTCGAGAACATATTGCCGATCCTTGTCCACCACGCGCCCGCCCGCAAGGTGCCAGCGCCCCGTCACCGGCGGGCGGAACAGCGTCATGGGGCCGTCCCAGCGCCGCAGCCGGTAGGCGGCGCTGGCCTCGTAGAAGGCGGCCTCGATCGCCGCCTCGACCGGGCTCGCGCTCGGCTGCGCCGCAAGGCGGCC
>NZ_JAMYXC010000285.1 GCF_024159025.1 Limimaricola litoreus | reverse complement strand
GCGCTGGCGCGGCGGCAGGCGCAGGGCGCGCTCCAGACCGGGCAGCGCGGCGGGCATGAGCTGCAGCGGCGCATCGACCGCCTCCGAACGCCCGACCTCCAGCCGCAGCAGGGGCTGAAAGCCGTGATCGCGGGTCAACACCAGATCGCCCGGGCGCAGCGTCTCGACCGCGCGCTCGCCCAGGGGGGTGGCGATGCGGGTGCCCGCAGGCAGGCCGGCCCTGTCGGCCCCGATCCGCGCGTTCGTTTCGATGCGTTTTCCGCCCATGCCCGGCCCCTCCCCGTATCCCGCCCCATCTTGCGGAGAAACCGTCAAGATCGGGTGTAGCCTTCAGCGCTGTGCGCGCTTCCAGGCACTGGAAACATGGCCGAAGCATAACCGACGCGGCATCGCACACCCCGAGGTCAGGTCACGGCGGCGCGGGTGTGGAATTCGGGCCGGTCCCACGATCCGTCGCGCAGGATCCGCGCCAGAACTTCGACCGCCCGGTCGATGTCGCCCTCGTCGAGGTAAAGCGGCGTGATGCCGAAGCGCAGGATGTCGGGCGCGCGGAAATCGCCGATCACGCCTTCGGCGATCAGCGCCTGCATCACCGCGTAGCCCTGGGGGTGGCGGAACGAGACCTGGCTGCCGCGCAGGGCGTGGTCGCGCGGCGTGGCGAGCTCCAGGCCGGGGCAGGCTGCCTCGACGCCCGCGATGAAGCGATCGCCCAGAGCCAGCGAGGCGGCGCGCAGATCGGTCATGTCGACCCCGTCCCAGATGTCGAGCGCCGCCTCCAGCGCCGCCATGGCGAGCACGGGCGGCGTGCCGACGCGCATCCGCGCGATCGCCGCACCGGGACGGTAGCCCGGCTCGAAGGCGAAGGGGTCGGCATGGCCGAGCCAGCCCGAAAGCGCGGGCCGCACCTGGTCGATCAGGCGCGGGGCCACGTGGATGAAGGCGGGCGCACCGGGGCCGCCATTGAGGAACTTGTAGGTGCAGCCCACCGCGAAATCGGTATCCGCGCCCGCCACGTCGAGATCCACGGCCCCCGCCGAATGCGCGAGATCCCAGATCGCCAGCGCGCCCGCCGCATGGGCGCGGGCGATGAGCGCGGGCATGTCGTGGCGACGCCCGGTGCGATAGTCGACCTCGGTGATCATCATCACCGCGACATCCTCGTCGATCGCGGCCTCGACCTCCTCGGGCGCCACGACGCGCAGCTCATGTCCGCGGCCGAGCTGTTCGATCAGCCCCTGCGCCATGTAGAGATCCGAGGGGAAGTTGCCACTGTCGCTCAGGATCACGCGGCGCTCGGGGCGCAGCGCGAGAGCGGCAGCAAGCGCCTGGTGCACCTTGATCGACAGCGTGTCGCCGAGCACCGTGGTCCCCTCGGGCGCGCCGATCAGCCGCCCGACCCGGTCGCCGAGGCTGGCGGGCTGATCCATCCATCCCGCCTTGTTCCAGCCGGTGATCAGCATCTCGCCCCATTCGCCCGTCATCGCTCGCGCCATGCGCTCGGGCGCGGCCCGGGGCAGGGGGCCGAGCGAATTGCCGTCGAGATATGTCACGCCATCCGGCAGTTCGAACATTGCCTTGGTGGCTTGGAAATCGGTCATCTCGGCGCTCCTCCTCGCGTCAGCCCGCGAAGTTGTGGCAGCAGGGCCGCCCTTGCGCAACTGCGCGTGACAGCGCCCCGACGGCAGGGCAAGGATGGGGGCATGTACTGGATCGATTTTCCGCCCGCCTGGACCCTCTACGGCGCGCTCGCCGCATGGGGCCTGTCGCGCATCGAGCCGGGTTGGCTCGTCTTCGGACCGTATCATGCGGCGCTGGGCGGGGCCGTCATCGCGCTCGGGCTGGGGCTGATGCTTTGGGCGAGTGCGACGATGCTGCGCCGGAAAACGGAAGTCATGCCGGGCCGCGAGGCGGCGGCGCTGGTCACCGACGGGCCGTTTCGCTTCTCGCGCAACCCGATCTATCTGGGCGACCTCATGCTGCTCACGGGGGCGGCTCTCATCTTCGACGCGCCGCTGGCGCTCGCGCTGGTGCCGCTGCTCGCCGCGATCCTGCAGGCCCGCTTCATCCGGCCCGAGGAGGCGATGCTGCGCAAGCGCTTCGGCGCGGGTTTCGAAGCCTGGGCCGGGCGCACGCGGCGCTGGCTGTGAGGGCGTCGTGACGCGGCGGCAGCAAAGTCTGCCGGTGCCCTTGTGCAACATTCTTTCCCCCGCTACTCCTCTCGCAACCGCAGAATGACCGAAGGGGACGGCGCGTGAGGATCGGGGCACCGAGGGAAATTCATGACGGCGAGGCGCGGGTATCGATGACCCCGGCCTCGGCGAAAGATCTGAAAAAGCTGGGACATGCGTGCCTGATCGAGGCCGGGGCGGGTGTGGCCGCGGGGTTTACCGACGCGGCCTATGAGGACGCCGGGGTCACCGTGGT
>NZ_JAMYXC010000081.1 GCF_024159025.1 Limimaricola litoreus | reverse complement strand
GGCCCAGAGCTCGGCCCGCAGCGCCGCGGCGCGCTCATACATCACCACCAGGGCGGCGGGCCAGAGCCCGGGGTTGAGCGGCGAGACGCCGCGATCGCCCAGCGCCCGTCCGCGCCGCTCGCGGATCAGCCGGTCGATCTCGCGGATCAGCCCGTCGGCATGGGCATAGGCCTCGTCGGCCAGCCGCACCGGGGCGCGCAGCTGCATCAGCCGCTCGGTGAGCGCCGCGCGCCGCTCGGCGATCGAGCCATCCTCGCCGCCGCCCTCGGGCGCGGCACCAAGCGCGGTGAGCTGCGCCTCGACGGTGCCGATACGGCTGCTGTTGGCGCCGCGTGCCAACTGGAACCTGTCGCGCCAGACCACCAGATCGCCGCGCAGCCGTTGCAGCGCGAAATCCGATCCCTGCCCGCGCTGCGAGAGCGACTCGCTGCGCGCCGCCGTGCGCTCCCAGCTTTCCCAGTTCACGCCATTTTCGGCCAGAACCGCCGCGAGCGGGCCGGTGCCGGGCAGCGCCGTGTCGGGCGCGGCATAGGCCGTGGCCGGGGTCAGTGTCGTCTCGGCTTCAACTTCCTCGGTTGCATCCGCCTCGTCCCCGGTGGTCTCGCCCTCGTCCGGCAGGACGACCTCGGGGCTCAGCGTCTCCTCGACGCTGGCGGCGGGCGGGTCGGGGGGCACGGCCTCCGGCGCCGCGGCCTCCTCGGTCCCGGTGCTTTCGGTGGTGCCGAACAGCCCGCCCACCGCGGGCGCGATGCCTTGCGCCATGACAGCTCCGGCCGCGAGCGCGCACCAAAGCGACAACAGCAGCGCGGCCGCGAGGCGCGGCCCCGCCGAAATGCGGGCGATCATGCGTCCTCGAAGACGCCCGGGATGGAGGACGGGCCCCGGTCGAGCCAGTCCGGCGCGGGCAGCCCCTTGGACTTCAGGAAGTCGGGGTTGAACAGCTTGGACTGGTAGCGCGTGCCGTAATCGCACAGCACGGTGACGATGGTGTGCCCCGGCCCCAGCTCGCGCGCCAGACGGATCGCGCCCGCGACATTGATGCCCGAGGAACCGCCAAGGCACAGCCCCTCGTGCTTGAGGAGGTCGAAGACGATCGGCAGCGCCTCGCTGTCGGGGATCTTGTAGCTGTAATCGGGGGTGAAGCCCTCGAGATTGGCGGTGATCCGCCCCTGCCCGATACCCTCGGTGATCGAATCGCCCTCGGACTTCAGCTCCCCGGTGGTGTAGAAGCTGTGCAGCGCCGCACCCTCGGGATCGGCAAGGCCGATCTTCACGCCCTTGGGCTGAAGCGCCATGCCGGTGCCCGCCAGCGTGCCGCCCGTGCCCACCGCGCAGATGAAGCCGTCGACCTTGCCCTTGGTCTGCTCCCAGATCTCGGGGCCGGTGGCGTCGATATGCGCCTGACGGTTGGCCACGTTGTCGAACTGGTTGGCCCAGAGCACGCCCTCGGGCGTGGTGCGCGCCAGCTCCTCGGCCAGCCGGCCCGAATAGCGCACGTAGTTGTTGGGGTTGCGATAGGGCGCGGCGGGGACCTGCACCAGCTCGGCGCCCGCCAGCCGCAGCATGTCCTTCTTTTCCTGGCTCTGGGTCTCGGGGATCACGATCACCGTCTTGAAGCCCATCGAAGCGCCGACCAGTGCCAGACCGATGCCGGTGTTGCCGGCGGTGCCCTCGACGATGGTGCCGCCGGGCTTGAGCGTGCCCTTCTGAACCGCGTCGCGGATCATCCACAGCGCCGCGCGGTCCTTGACCGATTGGCCGGGGTTCAGGAATTCGGCCTTGCCCAGGATCTCGCAGCCCGTCGCCTCGGAGGCGGCCTTGAGCCGGATCAGGGGGGTGTTGCCGACGGCGGCGGCGAGGTCGGATTTGATGTCCATGGGGCAGCCTTTCCTGTGTTGTCCGAGCAATAGGCAGCGTGCGCCCGAAACTCAAGCACCCGACGGAGGCGCGGCGTCGCGCAAGCTTACACGATGATGTGCGAGCCAGTAGAGCATCGCCTGCAGCGGCAGCACCTCGATCTCGCCCCTCCCGACGAGCGCCATGGCCCGGTCGAAGGAGACCGCGTGCAGCCGCAGATCCTCGTCCTCCTCGGCAAGCCCGCCGCGCCAGCTTTCCTCTCGCGGTAGCTCGGCGAGCGCGAGGAAGCAGTGAAAGAAATCGGTGTTCGAGCCGGGCGAGGGATAGCCGTCGAAGATCGGGATCAGCCTGTCGAGCACCAGCCCCGCCTCCTCGCGCGCCTCGCGCAGCCCGGCCTCCTCGGGGGTCTCACCCGGATCGACGATCCCGGCGACGGGCTCCAGCGTCCAGGGATTGGCCGCGCCGCGCCGCGCCGGTCCGGTGCGGAACTGCTCGACCAGCAGCACCCGGTCGCTGCGCGGATCATAGGGCAGCACCAGCGCCGCATCGACGCCGAAGAACTTCACCAAGGCGATCTGCGACGCCGCCGGTGCGCCCACCGCGGGCTATGCGCATTTCACCGATCTGGCC
>NZ_JAMYXC010000314.1 GCF_024159025.1 Limimaricola litoreus | reverse complement strand
GGCGGGCTGGCCGCCGTGCTGGGCGGCGCGGCGCTGCCGGGGGTCGATGTGGCGGGGCTGGTCTTCGCGGTGGTGCTGGCCGGCATCTGCGCGCCGCTGGTCGACGCGGGCGTGATCGCGGCGGATGATCTGCGCGCGAAGCTGCGCCATGGATAGGTCGCGCGGCCCTTGGGCGCGATTCCTCGCCCGCCCTAATAAGGACCCGGTGAAGGCGCTCGGCATGGCGGGGCTGATCGCGCTGGCCTCCGCCGTCACCGTCTCCACCGTCGCCACCACGATGCGGCCGCGCCAGATCGCCAATGTCGAGGCGGCGCGGCAGGAGAGGATGCAGGCGATGGTGCAGGCGCTGCCGGGGCTGCGCGCGGTGATGGAGGAGCTTGGGGTGACCGAGCTCGAGACGCGCCTCGTCGATCTCGGCACCGGGCGGATGATGGCGGAGGCGGCCCCGGGCTTTGATCCGGTGGCGGCGGCGCGCGACCCCGAGACCAGCATCGCCCTGCCCGAGGAGGCCGACATCGCCGGGCTGGGGCGGCGGGAGGCGCAGGCCCTCGTGCATCTTCTCGCGCGCGACGGCGCGCCGAAGCTGGTGGTGCTGCCGGTGCGCGGCGCGGGCTACCAGTCCACCATCAGCGCGCTACTGGCGCTTGAGCCCGATCTCAACACCATAGCGGCGCTGACCGTGATCGAGCAGGCCGAGACGCCGGGCCTCGGCGCCCGGATCGAAAGCGAGGCCTGGCAGGCGCTCTGGCCCGGTCGGCGGATCGCCGACGAGACCGGCGTGATGCGGATCGAGGTGGTGCGCGGCGAGGCGGCAAGCCCATACGAGGTCGATGGCATCTCGGGCGCCACGCGGACCGGCAACGGCGTGGCCGCCATGATCCGCTTCTGGATGGGGCCGTGGGGCTATGGCCCCTTTCTCGACCGGCTGGAGCAGGAGGGGATGGGATGATGCTTCTGCCGCGCGCCCTCACCGATCCGCTGATCCGGGCCAATCCGGTGACACTGCAGATCCTCGGGATCTGCTCGGCGCTGGCGGTGACGACCTCGCTCGTCACGGCGCTGACCATGTGTGGGGCGCTGATCTTCGTGCTTTGCGCGGCCTCGGGGCTGATCAGCGCGATCCGGCGACACATTCCGCGATCGATCCGGCTCATCTTGCAGATCACCATCATCGCCACGCTGGTCATCGTCATCGACGAGGTGCTGCGCGCGATTGCCTTCGAGATCAGCCAGCGATTGTCGATTTTCGTCGGGCTGATCGTCACCAATTGCATCGTGCTGGGCCGGGCCGAAAGCTTTGCCATGCATCACCCGGTCTGGCCCTCGGTGCTCGACGGCCTGGGCAACGCGCTTGGCTACAGCCTCGTGCTGGTGATCGTGGCGACGATCCGCGAGCTTCTGGGCGCGGGCACGCTATTTGGCATTTCGATCCTGCCGACCGTGGCGGAGGGCGGATGGTTCGTGCCCTTGGGCCTGATGCAGCTCGCCCCTTCGGCCTTCTTCATCATCGGGCTGCTAATCTGGGCGATCCGCGCCGCGCGCCCCGAACAGGTCGAAGACCCAAGCCACCAGCTCGTCGCCCTGAAGGCGGGGACGGGGTCATGACCGATATCCTCATCGCCGCAATCTTCACCGACAATCTCGCGCTGTCGTTCTTTCTTGGCATCTGCACCTTTCTCGCCGTGTCGCAGCGCCTGTCGACGGCGCTGGGGCTGGGGCTGTCGGTGATCGTGGTGCAGGCGATCACCGTGCCGGTGAACGCGCTGATCCACCGCCACCTGCTCGCGCCCGGCGCCCTCGGCTGGGCCGGGCTGCCGCAGGTCGATCTGGGCTTTCTTCGGATCCTCGTCTTCATCGGCGTCATCGCCGCGATGGTGCAGCTTCTGGAGCTGCTGCTCGATCGCTTCGTGCCCTCGCTGCACCGCGCGCTGGGGGTCTTCCTGCCGCTGATCACCGTGAACTGCGCGATCCTTGGCGGCAGCCTCTTCATGGTCGAGCGGCGCTATGATCTGGCCGAGGCGGTCGCATGGGGCATCGGCAGCGGTGCGGGCTGGGCGCTGGCGATCGTCCTTTTCGCCGCGATCCGCGAGCGGCTGCGCTATTCGGACACGCCGCGGGGGCTGCAGGGGCTGGGCTCGGCCTTCATCGTCACCGGGCTGATGTCGCTGGGCTTCGCGGGCTTCGGGGGGCTGGCGCGATGACGGAGGTGGCCTTGGGCATCGCGCTGCTGACCGGGCTGGTGCTGGCGCTGAGTGCGGCGCTCTTGCTGGCGCGGCGACTTTTGGTGCCCGACCGTGCGATCGCGGTGGCGGTGAACGGCGGCGCGGGGTTCGAAAGCCGCTTTGGCACGAAGCTTCTGACGGCGCTGGCCGAGAACGACATCCTGCTGCCGGCGGCCTGCGGCGGGGCGGGCACCTGCGGGCTTTGCCGGGTGCGCGTGACGCAAGGAAGCCCTGCGCCCCTGCCCGCCGAGACCGCGCTGCTGTCGCGCGCGGAGCGGCGCGGCGGGCTGCATCTGGCCTGCCAGCTGGTGCTGCGCGAGCCTGTCGCCATCGAGGTTCCCG
>NZ_JAMYXC010000234.1 GCF_024159025.1 Limimaricola litoreus | reverse complement strand
TGACCGGCAGCGTGCGCCGCGCCGGCGACGGCGCCCCGCTCGAAGGGCTGCGCATCCAGATCTGGGCGCACACCACCGAGGGCCACGAGCGCGACCCGCACAGCCACGGCGCGACGCTGACCGGGCCCGATGGCAGCTTTGCGCTCGAAATGCCGCAGATCGTCCCCGCCTTCGGCCAGCCGCACGGGCACCTCGCCTATGACGGCGGCGCCTATGAGACGGTGTTCCTGCGTCCGGTGATGGCCAGCGCACGCGACACGCGGCTCGACGCGCATTTCGTCCTGCGCCCCGTCTGAGCCCGGTCTGAGCCGCTCCGCCCCCCTTCGCGCGGCGCTGGTCTGGGCCGGTCTCGCCACGGCCCTCGCCGCCCCCATCGCCATCGCGGCCACGAGCCCGCTGCTCGCCTGGCGCGGCCCGGTCTATGTCATTGCCGGGCTGGCGGGCGTTGCCGCTTTGGCGCTTCTGGTGCTGCAGCCGCTCCTCGTGGCGGACCGCCTTCCGGGCCTGCCCGCTCCGGCCGGACGGCGCGCGCATCGCTGGCTCGGCGCGGCGCTCGTCGCGCTCGTGATCGCCCATGTCGCGGGGCTTTGGATCACCAGCCCGCCCGACGTGATCGACGCGCTGCTCTTCGCCTCGCCCACGCCCTTCTCGGCCTGGGGCGTGATCGCCATGTGGGCCGTCTTCGCCACGGCCGCGCTGGCCGCGGGACGGCGACGCCTCGGCCCACACCGCTGGCGGCTATGGCATAGCGCGCTGGCGCTGGTGATCACCCCCGCCACGGTGATCCATGCGCTCTTGATCGAGGGCACGATGGGGCCGGTCTCGAAGGCCGTGCTCTGCGCACTGGCGCTCGCCGCGCTGGCCCTCGCCATTCGCGATCTGCGGGCATGGCGGCTGCTGCGGCGCGGCCCGCGCTGAACCCATTGCGCGCCCCGGCCGGGACTGGCGAAGATGCAACCGAAGGGATATCTGTTGCGGCGAAGCGACCATGACAGGCGACCCGCATTGCCATGCCCCCCGTGCGTGATAGGGGTGATGGGCAACCGAGGGGCGAAGATGAGCGACGACAACCAGCGACGCGCGACCATACAGGACCATGCCGCCTTCCTCGCGGGACGGCATGATTTCCAGACCGATATCGAGATGCTCGCCGCCAGCGATCTGGTCGGCACCATCCTCGAAACCGTCATGCTCGCCACCGACATGCGCTTTGCCGCCGTGGCGCGGGTGACGGCGGATCGCTGGGTCGCCTGCCGGACGGTCGACGAGGTGAATTTCGGCCTGGCCGAGGGCGACGAGATCGAGATCGGCTCGACCTTCTGCCAATCGGTGCGCGAGACCTCGACCAAGGTGCTCTTCAACGACGTCAACACCGACGAGGTCTATGGCAACCATCCGATCGCCGCCAAGTTCGGCATCGTCAGCTACGCCTCGATCCCGATCCACCGCAGCGACGGCAGCTTCTTCGGCACGCTCTGCGCCATCGACACCGAGCCGCGCGACGTGAAGGCCCCCCGCGCGGTGGCGATGCTGGAGATGTTCGCCGAGGTCATCGGCCGCGGCCTCGAAACCGAGGAGCGGCTCGAAGCCCAGGAACGCCTCGTCGCGCAGGAGCGCGAGCTGACGCGCATCCAGGAGGAGTTCGTCGCGGTACTGGGCCACGATCTGCGCAACCCGGTCGCAGCACTCGACGCCGGACTGCGCCAGCTCGACCGGGAGCCCCTGACCGACAAGGCGCGCCGGGTGCTGCCCCTGATGCGCGCCTCGCTGCAGCGCATGAACGACCTGATCGACAACATCATGCTGCACGCCAAGGCCCGGCTGGGCGGCGGCATCCGCATCCTCGCCACGCCGAACGCGCCGCTCGCCGAAAGCCTGACGCAGGTGGTCGAGGAGGTTCGCGCCGCAGCACCCGAGCGCGAAATCGCGCTCGACCTCGCCTTCGACCGCCCCGTCGCCTGCGACGCGCCGCGCATCGCGCAGGCCGTCTCGAACCTGCTGTCGAACGCCCTGCGCCACGGCACGCCGGGCACGCCCATCACGCTGAGCGGCGCGATCCATGGCGGCGAGGTGGCGATCACCGTGGCCAACCAGGGCCCGTCGATCCCCGAGGCGCTGCGCGAAAAGCTGTTTGAGCCCTACCAGCGCGGCACGGAAACGCGCGGCGAGGGGCTGGGGCTCGGGCTCTACATCGCCGCCTCCATCGCCGCCGCGCATGGCGGCCGGATCGAGCTCGACTGCGAGGGCGGGATCACCCGCTTCGTGCTCAGCCTGCCGGTGCTCTCCGCGCCGGGCTGAGCGCCCCCGCCCCGCGCTCAGCCGTCAAAGCGGATCTGCACCTTGATCGCCCGGGCGCGGTCGCCCGCCAGCTCGAAGCCCGCGCGCGCCTCGTCAAGCCCGACCACATGGGTCAGCAGCGGCTTCACCTCGATCCGCCCGGCCCGCATCGCGGCCACGCCTTCGGCGAACTCCTCGTGAAACCGGAAAGAGCCGCGCAGGTCGAGCTCCTTGGCGGTGACCAGCGTCATCGGCAGCGTCATGTCGCCGCCCAGCCCGAGCTGCACCACCACCCCGCGCGGCC
>NZ_JAMYXC010000243.1 GCF_024159025.1 Limimaricola litoreus | reverse complement strand
CGCGGCGCGGCGCTGGTGCGGATCGAGGACGCGTTCTTGCGCTCGGTGCGCCCCGGCCGGGCCGGCGCGCCGCCGCTGGGCCTGCTGATCGATCACGCCGGGGCGCATTTCGATCCCGCCCGCCCCAGCGATCTCGAAACCCTGCTGGCCACGCATCCGCTCGACGACACCGTGCTGCTCGACCGCGCACGCGACGGCATCGCACGGATGCGCGGGGCCGAGCTGAGCAAGTACAGCGGCTTCGACCCGGATCTGGACGCCCCCGCGCCGGGCTACGTCCTCGTGATCGATCAGACGGCGGGGGACGCGGCGGTGCGCGCCAGCCGGGGCGACCGCAACAGCTTTCTCGAAATGCTGTTCGAGGCGCGCGAGGCGCATCCCGGCGCGCGCATCGTCGTCAAGACCCACCCCGAGACGCAGCAGGGCTTTCGCGCCGGGCATCTGCGCGCCTCGGATCTCGGGCCGGACATGCAGATCTGCGACGCGCCCATATCCCCATGGCGACTCTTGGAGGGGGCCGTGGCGGTGCATGTGTTTTCCTCGCAGATGGGCTTCGAGGCGATCCTCGCGGGGCACAGGCCGGTGGTCCACGGCCAGCCCTTCTACGCCGGCTGGGGTCTCACCCAGGACCGCGCGCCGATCGACCGGCGGCAGCGGCGGCTGACCCGCGCGCAGCTTTTCGCCGCGGCGATGATCCTCTATCCGCATTGGCACGACCCGCATGAGCGCCGCGCCTGCAGCTTCGAGACCGCCCTTGACGTCTTCGAAGCCGACACCCGCGCCTGGCGCGAGGACCGCAAGGGCTGGGTCGCCAGTGGCATGCGGCTGTGGAAGCGCCGCCATATCCAGACGGGTTTCGGCACGCAGCGGGCCGTGCGCTTCGTCGATCCGCCGGATCGCGCCGCTGCGCTGGCGCAAAAACAGGGGCGGCGGCTGATGGTCTGGGGTGATCGCGCGGCCCCCGACGGCGCGGTGCGGATCGAGGACGGCTTCTTGCGTTCGCGCGGGCTGGGTGCCGCGCTGGTGCCGCCCGCGAGCCTCGGCCTCGACGATCTGGGCCTGCATTACGATCCCGCCCGCGAAAGCCGGATGGAACGGTTGATCGCGGCGTCCTCCGCCCTGCCCGAGGCCGAGCGCCGCCGCGCGCGCCGGCTGGTCGAACGGCTGCGCGCGGCGGGGCTTTCGAAATACAACCTCGCGGGAGCGGCGCTGCCGCCGCTGCCCGAGGGCCACCGCATTCTCGTGCCCGGGCAGGTCGAGGACGACGCTGCGATCCGGCTCGGGGCCGGCGCGGTGCGCAGCAATCTCGCCCTGTTGCAGGCGGTCCGCGCCGCGCATCCCGAGGCGGTGATCCTCTATAAGCCGCACCCCGACGTCGAGGCGGGGCTCAGACCCGGCGCGGTGCCCGAGCCGCATCTCCTCGCCGATGCGGTGCTCTCGGGCGTCGGCGCGGTGCAGGCGCTCGAAATCGCCGACGAGGTCTGGACCATGACCTCGGGCCTCGGCTTCGAGGCCTTGTTGCGCGAACGCCCCGTCACCTGCCTCGGCACGCCCTTCTACGCGGGCTGGGGGCTGACCCGCGACCTCGGCCCGCTCTGCCCGCGCCGACAAGCCCGCCCCGATCTTTGGGGCCTTGCCCATGCGGCGCTGATCGGTTGGCCGCGCTATTTCGACCCCGTAAGCGGCAGGCCCTGCCCGCCCGAACTGGTGCTCGACCGGCTTGCCGCGGGAGAGGTCGCGCGCCGCCCGGGGCTGCGCGCGCTGGCCAGGCTGCAAGGGGCCTTTGCCTCCGCCGCGCCGCTCTGGCGACGATGAGGCAGGCTCAGGGCCTGCGCCACAGACTGAGAAGATCGGGGCCGATGCGCTCCTGATGTGCTAGCTGCAGGCGCGGCGCCTCGGCCAGCCGGTCGACGCCCATCGCGGCGAGCGCCGGGGTGCCCTCGGCCCCGATCGCGCAGCCGGCGGTGAAGAGGGCCAGTTCGTCCACGAGACCCGCCCCGAGCAAGGAGGCGGCCAGCCCCGCCCCGCCCTCGCAGAACACCCGCGTGAGACCCCGCGCCGCCAGCGCCTCCAGCGCCTGAGCCACATCGACCTGCCCGTTCGACAGACCGCATGGCAGGCTGACCGCGCCGCGCCCTTCCCAGGCCGCGGCATCGACGGCTCGGTCGTGGCACAGCCAGAGCGGAATGTCCTTGGCGCTCTGCGCCAGCGCGCCCTCGAGCGGCAGATCGAGCCTGCGCGACACCACCACCCGCACCGGTTGGCGGTCGATGCCCAAGCCCCGCACGGTGAGCATCGGGTCATCCGCCCGCGCCGTGCCGCCGCCGACCATCACCGCGTCGTGCCGGGCGCGCATCATGTGCACCCGGGCCCGCGCCTGCGGCCCGGTGATCCATCGGCTTTCTCCTGTGCCGGTGGCGATGCGCCCGTCGAGGCTGGCGGCGAGCTTGAGCGTGACGAAGGGCCGCGCGCGTTCGATCCGGCTGAGGAACCCCGCGAGGTCGCGCCGCGCCTCGGCCTCCATCAGCCCCGTCTCGACCGCGACCCCTGCCGCGCGCAGCCGCGCGATGCCGCGGCCCGCGAC
>NZ_JAMYXC010000233.1 GCF_024159025.1 Limimaricola litoreus | reverse complement strand
GAAGGCCGATGGCGGGCCCGCGCGCACCATCCGCGCCGCCTCGCCCTCCATCAGCGGCCCGCGCCCGTCGAGCGGCTCGCCCAGCGCATTGACCACCCGGCCGATCCACCCGGCATCGGGCCGCACGAGATCGCCGCGCGGGCTGTGCTCGACCTTGTCGCCGACCACCACCCCGGCCCATGAGCCGAAGGGCAGAAGATGCGTGCCGCGGGCATCGATGCCGACCACCTCGCCCAGCACCGGCCCACGCGCCCCATGCACGGTGCAGCGCCCGCCGATGCCCACCGCGCGCTCCAGCCCGCTCACCGTGAGCGAGAGGCCCAGCACCGCGCGCACCTCGCCGGTAACGCGTGCGTCCGAGGCGTTGCGCAGTTGCGACGTCAGATCGGAAAATGCGGTTTGCATGGTGCTGATCCCATAGTCATGCGGATTTATACATGCTATCCATGCTCGACCCGAAAGGAAACGCAAATGCTCGATGGCATGTCCTTCTTTGCTCTCGCCTCGAAGCGGCTCGACTGGCTCGCGGCGCGGCAGAAGGTGATCTCCGAGAACATCGCCAACGCCAACACGCCGCAATACCGCGCCAAGGATCTGGCCGGGTTCGATGCGGTGCTGGCCAACGCCCAGCCCGGCGCCGTCACCACCGACCCGCGCCATATCAGCAGCGGCGGCAGCCATGGCGCGCCGCGGGCCATGACCGACAGCGCCGCCTGGGAGCGATCGATCGACGGCAACACCGTCGTGCTGGAGCAGCAGACCGTCAAATCCGCCGAGGTCAGCGAAAGCTACCGCCTCGCGGCGCAGCTCTACCGCAAGGGTCATGAGCTTCTCACCCTTTCCGCCACCGGCCTGCGCTGAGCGCATAGGAGACCGCCATGGATCCGCTTTCCTCGATCAGCGCCATCGCCGCCAGCGGCATGAGGGCACAGGGCGAACGGCTCAAGATCGTGTCCGAGAACGTCGCCAACGCGGATTCGACCGGCAGCACGCCCGGCGCCGATCCCTACCGCCGCAAGACGCTGGCCTTCGAGGAGCTGGTCGATCGCGAGATCGGCGCCTCGCTGGTCACGGTCGACAAGATCGGCCGCGACAAGACGCCCTTCACCCTGATGCACGACCCCGCCCATCCGGCCGCTGATGCCGCGGGCATGGTCAAGATGCCCAACGTCAACCCGATCCTCGAAATGAGCAACATGCGCGAGGCCTCGCGCAGCTACGAGGCGAACATGAACATGTTCGAAGCCGGGCGCGACATGCGCAGCCAGATGCTCGACCTCCTCAGATAAGGCTGACCGATGACCGAGATATCCTCGATCCTCTCCACCTCCGGCGTCCGCGGCGCCTATCGCTCTTCCAAGGAGCTTTCCGGCCTGCCCGGCCCCGAGGCCGTGACCGGCAAGGGCGAAAGCTTTTCCGAGATGCTGCAAAGCGCCACGACCAATGCCGTGGGCAAGGTCCGCGAGGCCGAGGCGGTGGCGCAGAAGGGGCTGACCGGCGAGATGGGCACCCAGCGCGTCGTCGAGGCGACGCTGGAGCTCGAAAGCACGGTCAAGGTGATGGTCTCGATGCGCGACAAGGTCGTCGAGGCCTACCAGGAAATCATGCGGATGCCGCTCTGATCGCGGCACCGGCGGGGGCGCGGGGGCGGCGATGACCGAAAGAGACACCTACGACATCCTGTCGGACACGATCCTCGCGGTGCTGATCGGCTCCGGCCCGATCCTGGCGCTGGCGCTGGGCGTCGGCCTCGTCATCGCGTTTTTCCAGGCGCTGACCCAGATCCAGGAGATGACGCTGACCTTCGTGCCGAAGATCGCGGCGATCTTCCTCGGCCTGCTGGCCGCGACCCCCTTCATCTATGCCACGCTGACGCAGTTGTCGGACCGGGTGTTCGACCTGATCGCGAGCGGCGGCGCATGAGGCGGCTGGGCGTTCTCCTCGCGCTGGCGCTGACGCTCGCCCCCCGGCCCGGCCTCGCCGGCTGGGGCGATTTCTACCGCGGCAGCAACGCGCCGCCCGCGCAGGGCGCCACGGCGGGGGCCGATGCGCGGGGCGCGCCGCTGGAGCACGGCGTCTGCGTGGCCGAGATCCTGCGCGCGCAATTGCGCCACCGCATCCCCGGCAACCTGCTTCTGGCGATCGGCATCCAGGAGGCCGGTGTGACGCGGAACGGCCAGCTCACCATCTGGCCATGGGCGGTCAACGCCGCGGGCGAAGGCCGGCTGTTCGACGATGCCGGGGCGGCGCTGGGCTGGATCGCGGCGCGGCGCGCGGCCGGGATCGACAGCATCGACGTGGGCTGCATGCAGATCAACATGCGCTGGCATCCCGAGGCCTTCGACGGCGCGGCGCAGGGCTTCGACCCGGCGGTCAACGTCGAATACGCCGCGCGCTTCCTGCGCCGGCTCTACGAGGAGTTCGGCGACTGGACCGCCGCCGCCGGCGCCTATCATTCGCGCACGCCCGAGGCGCAGAAGATCTACCTCGCCGCGCTGCGCGGCAACATCGAAACCGCCAACAGCCGGATCGCGGGGTTTCGCGACGTGGCGGCCCCCGGCGCCCGCGCGTCGGCGGAGGCGCC
>NZ_JAMYXC010000091.1 GCF_024159025.1 Limimaricola litoreus | reverse complement strand
CAGCGCCATGGGCAGCTCCGCCGCCTCGACATGAAGCCCCGCCTGCCCCGGCAGCGCCGCCTCGACGCTGCCCGCCTCTCCGGTGCCATTCGCCTCGACATAGCCCAGCCGCACCCGGTCGGGCAGCGCGCCCGCGCCGTCGCGCGCGATCTCGTTTCCGGGCGTCTCGGGCGAGACGCGGACCAAGCTCTCGGGGTCGAGCAGCGCATCGGCCCGCCCGTCGCGGCTGCGAAACACCAGCCTGCCGCCCCGCTCCACCGCATCGAAGCCATGCGCCAGCATCAAGGGCTGCAGCAGCGCCCGCGCGCTCTGCGCCCCTTGGGCGACATAGCCGCGCACGAGGCCGAAAAGCTGCGAGGTGTCGATCTTGCTCACCCCCGCCTCGGCGCAGATCTCGGCCACGACGGAAGCGAGGTCGCGATGCGCCGTGCGCCCGGTGATCCAATGCCCGCGCGCCCAGTTCGCCCCATCGCTCCAGACCTGAGACAGCCCCGGGAACCACGGGTAGGGCCGCAGGTCCCAGGCCCAGACCAGCATCCGCCCGGTGTCGAGCATCGGGCCGCCATAGATCTCCGAGACCGGGTTGGCCCCGGGTGCCGCAAAATGGCGGTGCATGGCGCGCAGATACTGCATCTGGATCAGCTCGTCGCGATGCCCGCGCGAGTGGTAGGGCAGCGAGGATTCCGAGGATTTGGGATCGAGGAACTTGTTGGGCTGGTTGGTGCCGCGATCGACGGCGGCGCAGCCCAGCTCGGTGAAGCGGATGGGCTTCGAGCCGGGCTGCCATGCGGTGGGATCGGACTGGCGTACGCCGTCGATGCGCTCGTGATGCGGATTGCCCCACCAGCCTTTGAGGTCCTTGTAGCGCCAGACCCAGGGCTCGCCGTCGCCATCGGTGATCGGGGTGCGGATCTGGGCCGCGCGCGCCTCGGGCGAATGGTAGAACCAGTCATACCCCTCGCCGCCCGCGACATTGCCGGTGAGATAGTCGAGATCGTAGATCGAGCGGTGGTCTTGAGCGTCGAGATGGTCCCATCCGTCGCGCCAGTCCGAGAGCGGCATGTAATTGTCGATGCCGATGAAATCGATCTCTGGATCGGCCCAGAGCGGGTCGAGGTGAAACCGCTTGGTCGCGCCGCCGGGCTGGTGGCCGTGATATTCGGTCCAGTCGGCGGCGTAGGAGAGCTTCACCTCCGGCCCGAGGATGCCGCGCACGTCCCTCGCCAGATCGCGCAGCGCGGTGACGGCGGGGTAGCTGTCGCCCTCGCCCCGGATCGTGGTCAGCGCCACCAACTCGGAGCCGATGCAGAAGGCCTCGACACCCCCCCCCCATGGCGCAGATATGCGCCTGATGCAGCACGAAGCGGCGCAGGCCCCAATCCTCGGGGCCCTCGTAGACCGGGCCATCGGGTGTGATGGAGAAATCCTCCGCCCGCGCCGTGCCGAAAAAGGCCGCGACCTCGGCCTCGGCGGCTGCCGTGCGGTCGGTGGTGCCGCTCTGCCCCGGTGCCAGCGCGGTGGTGATCCGCCCGCGCCACGGCAGGGCCGCCTGCTCGGCCCCGCCCCAGGGGTCGGGCAGCCCGTTGCCGGGCAGCTGATCCATCAGGATGAAGGGGTAATAGGTCACCTCCAGCCCGCGCGCGGCCATTGCACGGATCGCCTCGATCACAGCGCGGTCCGAGGGCGTGCCGCCGTAGACCGGGCGATCCTCGACGCGCGGCACCTCCATCGCCGCGTCGCGCCCGAGCCCCGAGACGCGCCAAGCCATCTCCTCGCCGTCGCTCTCGCGCTGCTCGACCTTGGGCCGGATGCGGCACTGCCCGGCGCGCAGATCATCCCCGAACCACGACACCACGAGAGAGGCGGCGCGGCAGAGCGGCAGCTCCTCGACGAGATCGTCGAGCGCGGCCTCGGCATCGCTTGGGCCGGACGGCCCGTGCAGGTTGGCGGGGCTCCGCTCGGCAAAGCCCGTGGCCTTGTGCACCGGCGTGGAGGCCAGCGCGTATTCGCCCGTGCCGGGGATCACCGCGACGCCGCGCAGCAACCGCGCGATGTCCTCAGCGCGCGAGGGGTCGCTGACATCGGCGGGGCGCAGCACCTCGAAGCTGAGCTGCGGCACGCGGTTGCCGAAGCGCGCGAGATCCAGATCCTCGATCACCACATAGGCCAGCCCGCGATAGGCGGGCGCACGCCCGATGCCCAGCGCGGCCTCGATCTTGGGGTCGGGCAGCTGGTCCTCGCCCCCCTCGTAGAGCCGCCAGGTGATCTCGTCGCGCCCCAGCTCGACCCCGTCGGCCCAGATCCGCGCCACGCGGGTCACCCGCCCCTCGCAAAGCCCCACGGCGAGGCTCACCGCATAGGAAAACTCGGTCACCTCCGGTCGGGGCGCACCCTTGCCGCCGCCCGAGGTGCTGCGGCGCTCCTCGAAATCCGAGGCCCAGATCACCTGCCCGCCGATCCGCATCCGCCCCCAGAGCCGGGCGATCGGCGCGCCCTCGCCCGCGCCGGTGAGGCGAAACCGGTCGACGCGGCCCGTCTCGACCGGATCGGCCCCCGGCCCCAAGAGGCGCGCGTCGATGGCCCGGCC
>NZ_JAMYXC010000136.1 GCF_024159025.1 Limimaricola litoreus | reverse complement strand
GCTTGCCGTCACGCTAATGGCGCTCGACGCGCTGGCCTCTCTCGCGGTGGGCGGGCGACTGCGCGCGGGTGCGGCGCTGCTGCTCGCGGCGTTGCTGCTGCCGCCGATGCCCGGCGCGCAGGCGCAAAGCGCCGAGCCGCCGATGTCGGCTCAGGACGAGGCCTTCGCCCAGGCCGCGACCGGGTCGGTCGTGCTGGGGCATATCCTGTCGGGCGATGCGCAGGTCGACGAGGTGGCGCGGCAGGGGCTCGAAGGCCTCGGGCGCACGCTGTGGCAGCGCACCTCGGT
The DNA here is from genome assembly GCF_024159025.1 of Limimaricola litoreus. Taxonomy (GTDB): domain Bacteria; phylum Pseudomonadota; class Alphaproteobacteria; order Rhodobacterales; family Rhodobacteraceae; genus Limimaricola; species Limimaricola litoreus. The sequence goes on along the minus strand of NZ_JAMYXC010000136.1, from coordinate 34,028 downwards.
CGAGCCCGCAGCACCAATGGCGGTCGATCCCGAGACCGACGAGCTGGCCTTCTTCCCGCTGCTCTACTGGCCGATCACGGCGCAGACGCCGATCCCCTCGGGCGCAGCCTATGACAAGCTCAACGCCTATCTGCGCGGCGGCGGCATGATCGTCTTCGACACGCGCGACGCGGGGATCGCGGGGTTCGGGACGACCACCCCCGAGGGCCGCCGCCTGCAGGCCATCGCCCGCCCGCTCGACGTGCCGCCGCTCTCGCCCGTGCCAGAGGACCACGTGCTGACCCGCACCTTCTACCTGCTGCAGGATTTCCCCGGCCGCCATGCGGGCCGCGCCGTCTGGGTCGAGGCGGCCCCCGAGGAGGAGCCGACGCCGGGCATGCCTTTTCGCAACCTCAACGACAACGTGACGCCGGTGGTGATCGGCGGCAACGACTGGGCCTCGGCCTGGGCGATGAACCCGGTCGGCATGCCGCTCTACCCGGTCGGGCGCGGCATGGCCGGTGAACGGCAACGCGAGATGGCCTACCGCTTCGGGGTGAACCTCGTGATGCACGTGCTTACCGGCAACTACAAATCCGACCAGGTCCATGTGCCCGCCCTGCTCGAAAGGCTCGGCCAATGACCGGCACGGTGATCTTCGACCCGCTCCTGCCCTGGCCCGCGCTCTGGACGCTGGCGGCGCTGACCGCGGCGGTGGTGGCACTGGCGCTCTGGCGTCGCCTGCCGGGCTGGTGGCTGCGCGCGCTGGCCGGGATCGCGCTGCTTGCGGGGCTGGCGAACCCGGCGCTGCAGCGCGAGGAGCGCCAGCCGCTGTCGGACATCATCGTCGCCGTGGTGGACGAAAGCGCGAGCCAGGGGCTCTCCGACCGCGCCGCCCAGACCGAGGCCGCGCTCGAGGACCTTTCCGCCAAGGTCGCGGCGCGCGAGGCCACCGAGCTGCGCGTGGTGCGCCTTGGCGATGCGCCGCAGGACGGCGGCACGCAGCTCATGACCGCGCTCACCGAGGCACTGGCCGAGGAGCCCTTGGGCCGCATTGCCGGTATCGTGCTTCTGACCGATGGCCGGCTGCACGACACGGCACGCGCCCCCGCCCTGCCCGCCCCGGCGCATGTGCTGCTCACCGGGCGCGAGAGCGATTGGGACCGCCGCCTCGTGGTGCGCAACGCCCCGGCCTTCGCCATTCTGGGTGAGGAGGTGGAGCTGACGCTGCGCATCGAGGACAGCGGTGCCGCGCCCGGGGCCGCCGGCCCCGTGCCGCTGACCATCGCCGTGGACGGGGCCGAACCGATGCGCTTCGAGGTGCCGCTGGGGCGCGACATCCGCCTGCCGGTGGCGCTGCCGCATGGCGGCATGAACGTGCTGCAGTTCGCCACCCCCGAGGCGGAAGGCGAGCTGACGCCGCGCAACAACGAAAGCGTGGTGCAGATCAACGGCGTGCGCGACAGGCTGCGGGTGCTTCTGGTCTCGGGCGAGCCCTATGCGGGCGAGCGGACATGGCGCAACCTGCTGAAATCCGACCCATCGGTGGATCTCGTGCATTTCACCATCCTGCGCCCGCCCGAGAAACAGGACGGCGTGCCGGTCGAGGAGCTGTCGCTCATCGCCTTTCCGACGCGCGAGCTGTTCATCGAGAAGATCGACGAGTTCGACCTGATCGTCTTCGACCGCTACAGCCGCCGCGGCATCCTGCCGTCTGAGTATTTCGCCAATGTCGGCCGCTATGTCGAAGAGGGTGGCGCGGTGCTGGTCACCGCCGGGCCGGAATACGCGGGCGCCGAGAGCATCTACCGCAGCCCACTGGGCTTCGTGCTGCCCGGCGCGCCCAGCGCGCGGGTGGTCGAACGGGCGTTCCGGCCCGAGCTGACCGAGATCGGCACGCGCCATCCCGTCACCTCTGGCCTCGCCGATCCGTGGCTCGATGCCGAGGGCGATCCGCTCAGGCCCGACTGGGGCCGCTGGTTCCGGCAGGTGGAGATCGACCCGACCCAGAGCGCCACCATCGCCCTTACCGGCCCGGACGCCCGCCCGCTTCTGGCGCTCGACCGCGTCGGAGAGGGGCGCGTGGCGCTTCTGGCCTCCGATCAGGTCTGGCTCTGGGGCCGGGGCTACGACGGCGGTGGCCCGCAGCTCGACCTGCTGCGCCGTCTCGCGCATTGGATGATGAAGGAGCCCGAGCTTGAGGAGGAGGCGCTCTGGGCCGAGCCCTCGGGGCTGACCATGCGGATCGTGCGCCGCTCGCTTTCCGAGGAGGTGGGCCCGGTCACCGTCACCGGGCCGGAGGGCGGGGAGACGCAGGTGCCGCTCGAGGAGGTCGAGCCGGGGCGCTTCGAGGCGCTCTGGGCCGCGCCGCGCATGGGGCTCTATCGCCTGTCGGAGGGGGATCAGGAGGCGGTGATCGCGCTCGGCCCCGCCGCACCGCGCGAGTTCGAGGAGACCATCGCCAGCGGCGAGGCGCTCGAGGAGATCACCGCGCCGACCCGCGGCGGCATCAAGCGCATCGAAGACGGCCTGCCCGCCCTGCGCGAGGTGCGCGCGGGCCGCCCCGCCGCCGGGCGCGGCTGGATCGGGATGACCCCGCGCGGTGCGTATCGCACGCTCGACCTCACCGTGATCCCGCTAGTCCCCGCTTGGGCGCTGCTCTTGCTTGCGGCAGCCCTGATGCTCGGCGCCTGGCTGCGCGAGGCACGGCGCTAGGCGGAGGGGTCGGGATCTGCGTATTTGAGGAAAGATGAACACGTGGGCGCGACCCCCCTGTTCATCTTTCTGCAAATACGCGCGGGGGCCGCGCAGCGGCGGGGGCGGCAGCCCCCTCAGCTCTCTCCCAGCAGCACCGCCCTTGGGACGGAGGCGAACTCCCGGCTCCAGACCAGCCACAGCACCGCCAGCGTCGCCGCCATCAGCCCCCATGGCCCCAGGAGCCACGCCACCGCCCCCAGCGCGAAATACATCGCCCGAAGCCCGCGGTTGAAGTTCCACGCCGCGCGGATGTTGAGCTCCGCCGCCTGCATCGCCCGCGGCAACGACCGCGGATCGGCGGGATCGTTGGGCACCGCCGCCATCATCACCGAGCAATAGCCGAAGATCCGCTGCGCCCAGACGAATTTGAGGAAGGCATGGGTCAGCAGCAGCGCCACCGGCACCAGCTTGATCTGCCACAGCAGCGCCGGGAGGGTATCGCCGCCCAGCCCCTCGGCCACGCCCTGCAAGGGCTCCACATTGCCGATCAGCGCCAGCACGCCCCCCACCGCCAGCAGGCAGGTGGAGGCGAAGAACGACGTGCCCTGCCGCAGGCTCGCAACGATCTGCGCGTCGAAGATGCGCGGGTCGCGCTCCACGAAGCCGCGCATCCATTCGCGGCGGTATTCCGCCATCAGCACCGTCACCGACGGGCGCCGCCCCGGATGCTCGATTCGCCAGCCGATCCCCCAATAGACCAGCACCAGCAAGCCCAGCGCGGCGATGTCGGGAGGAGTCAGAAGAGTCAGTCGGGCCAGCGTATCCATGCGCGGTACCCTAGCCGCGCAGGCACATGCTTGCCATGGGGCGGCTTTGGTTATATTTCCTTACCAATCCGGCGCGCCGCGCGTTCGACAGGAGACGAGATCATGCAGATGCCATCCCCCGATGCCCGGATCATGGCGAAGAAGGCGCAGGTCGTCGCCCGGCTGGCGCAGGTGCTGGGCGATCGCGGCGTGATCCACGACCCCGCCGAAACCCGTGCCTATGAATGCGACGCGCTCACCGCCTATCGCTGCCCACCGCTCTGCGTGGTGCTGCCCGCCACCACCGAGGAGGTCGCGGCGGCACTGAAGGTCTGCCACGAGGAGAACGTGCCGGTGGTGCCGCGCGGCTCGGGCACATCGCTCGCCGGCGGCGCGCTGCCCACGGCCGATTCGGTGATCCTCGGGGTGTCGCGGATGAACCGGGTGCTGGAGACCGACACCGCCGACCGGATCATCAGGGTCCAGACCGGGCGCACCAATCTCAGCGTCACCGGCGCGGTCGAGGAGCTGGGCTTCTTCTACGCGCCCGACCCGTCGAGCCAGCTCGCCTGCGCCATCGCGGGTAATATCGCGATGAACTCCGGCGGGGCGCATTGCCTGAAATACGGGGTGACGACCAACAACCTGCTCGGCGTGACCATGGTGCAGATGGACGGCACGGTGGTCGAGATCGGCGGCGCGCATATGGATGCGGGCGGGCTCGACCTTCTGGGCGTGATCTGCGGCTCCGAGGGCCAGCTCGGCGTCGTCACCGAGGCCACGCTGCGCATCCTGCCCAAGCCCGAGGGCGCGCTGCCCGTCATGCTGGGCTACGACAGCGCCGAGGCGGCGGGCGCCTGCGTGGCCGACATCATCGAGGCGGGGGTGCTGCCGGTGGCGATCGAATACATGGACCGCCCCTGCATCCGCGCCTGCGAGGCCTTCGCCAAGGCGGGCTACCCCGATTGCGAGGCGCTCTTGATCGTCGAGGTCGAGGGCTCGGCCGACGAGATCAATTACCAGCTTGAGACCATCCTGAAGATCGCACGCGACCATGATCCGGTCGAAATCCGCGCGGCGCAGGATGCCGACGAGGCGGCGCGGATCTGGCTGGGCCGCAAATCGGCCTTCGGCGCGATGGGGCAGATCAACGATTACATGTGCCTCGACGGTACGATCCCGGTTTCGGCCCTGCCGGAGGTGCTCAAACGCATCGGCGAGCTGAGCGACGACTACGGCCTCGGCGTCGCCAACGTGTTCCACGCAGGCGACGGCAACATGCATCCGCTGATCCTGTTCGACGCGAACAAGGAGGGCGATCTGGAGAAATGCGAGGCGATGGGGGCCGACGTGCTGCGGCTTTGCGTCGAGGTGGGCGGCTGCCTGACCGGTGAGCACGGCGTCGGCGTCGAGAAGCGCGACCTGATGTCGGTGCAGTTCGACCCCGTCGACCTCGAGGCGCAGATGAAGGTGAAGGACGTGTTCGACCCCAAGTGGCTTCTCAACCCCGCCAAGGTCTTTCCGCTCGACGTCAGCGAAGGGCGCCGGGCATGATCCGCCCCGGCTCCGAGGCCGAGCTGGCCGAGGCCATCCGCGACGCGGACGCCCCGCTCTCGCTGCGCGGCGGCGGCACGCGCGGGCCCCTGCCCGAGGGCACGGCGATCACCACCTCCGGTCTCACCGGCATCGTGCTGCACGACCCCGCGGCGCTGACGCTGGTGGTGCGCGCGGGCACGCCCGTCGATGAGATCGACGCGGCGCTGGCGGGCGCGAACCAGTGCCTCGCCTTCGAGCCGATGGATCATCGCGCCCTTCTGGGCAGCACCGGCACGCCGACCATCGGTGGCGTGGTGGCGGCCAATGTCTCGGGCCCGCGCCGGGTGCTGGTGGGGGCCGCGCGCGATCACCTGCTCGGGCTGCGCTTCGTCGATGGCGAGGGCAGCGTGATCAAGAACGGCGGGCGGGTGATGAAGAACGTCACCGGCTACGATCTCGCCCGCCTTCTCGCGGGCAGTCGCGGCGCGCTCGGCGCGATCACCGAGGTCGCGCTCAAGGTGCTGCCCGGCACCGAGACCTGCGCCAACCTCGTGGCCCACGGCCTCGACGACGCAGCGGCGGTGCGCGCCATGTCGGCAGCACTCGGCACGCCCTACGAGGTGACGGGCGCCGCGCATGACCCCCATGCCGCGGAGGGCCCGCGCACGGTGCTTCGCATCGAGGGCTTCGCCCCGTCGGTGGCCTACCGCAGCAGGGCCCTCGTGGAGGCGCTGCGCCCACATGGCACATGGCAGATCGAGGACGACCGCGAGGCGGTGCGTGCCGAATGGCGCGGCATCCGCGACGTCGCCCCCTTCCACGGCACCACGGGCAATGTCTGGCGCGTCTCGGTCCGCCCGAGCGAGGCCGCCGATCTCGCGGCCCGCGCCGGGGCCGATCAGGTCTTCTACGACTGGGGCGGCGGGCTCGTCTGGCTACGCCTGCCCGAGGGCTGCGACCTGCGCGCCCGGCTCGGCCGCTACGACGGCCATGCCACGCTGGTGCGCGCCGCCCCCGAAACCCATGCGGCGCTGCACAGGCTGCAGCCCGAGCCGCCCGCCCTGCAGGCGCTGAGCCGCGGCCTGCGCGAGAAATTCGACCCGCGCGGCATCCTCGCCGCCTGACGGAGACCCCATGCAGACCAATTTCACGCAAGACCAGCTGCGCGACCCCAAGACCGCCGAGGCCAACGAGATCCTGCGCGCCTGCGTGCATTGCGGCTTCTGCACGGCGACCTGCCCGACCTATCAGGTGCTGGGCGACGAGCTCGACAGCCCTCGCGGCCGGATCTACCTGATCAAGGACATGCTCGAGAACGAGCGGGTGCCGGATGACAAGACGGTGACCCATCTCGACCGCTGCCTCGGCTGCCTCGCCTGCATGACCACCTGCCCCTCGGGCGTGCATTACGGCCATCTGATCGACCAGGCGCGCGGCTATATCGAGGACCATTACAAGCGCCCGCCGATGGACCGCTTCCTGCGCTGGACGCTGGCGCGCATCCTGCCCTATCCGGGCCGCTTCCGGCTGGCGCTCCTGGCGGCACGAGCGGGCAAGCCGTTCAAGGGGCTGATGCCGGACAAGCGCCTGAAGGCGATGCTCGACATGGCCCCGCCCAAGCTGCCCCCCGTCTCGCGCAATGACGACCCGCAGGTGTTCCCGGCGGTGGGCCAGCGCAGGATGCGCGTCGGCCTGTCGATCGGCTGTGCCCAGCGCGCGCTGGACACGGAGATCAACGACGCGACGATCCGGCTGCTGACCCGGCTCGGCTGCGAGGTGGTGATCCCCGAGGGCGTCGGCTGCTGCGGCGCGCTGACCGAGCACATGGGCCGCCATGACGAGGCGCGCGGCACGGCCGCCAGGCTGATCCGCTCGATGGGCTCGATCGAGGGGCTCGACGCGGTGGTGATCAACACCTCCGGCTGCGGCACCACGATGAAGGATTACGGCCACATGTTCGCGGGCCACGAGATGGAGGCCGAGGCCACCCGCATCGGCGGGCTGTGCCGCGACGTGAGCGAGATCGTGGCCGAGTTGGGCCTGCCCGAGGGGACGCGGGCCGCGCCGCTGCGCGTCGCCTACCACGCCGCCTGCTCGCTGCAGCACGGGCAGAAGCTCAAGGCCGGGCCGAAGGCGCTTTTGAAGGCCGCCGGGTTCGAGGTGTCGGAACCCGCCGACAGCCACCTGTGCTGCGGCTCGGCGGGCACCTACAACCTGATGCAGCCCGAGATCTCGGCCGAGCTGCGCACCCGCAAGGTCGAGACGCTGGAGGTTCTCAAGCCGCAGGTGATCGCCGCGGGCAACATCGGCTGCATGATGCAGATCGGCCGCGGCACCGGCGTTCCGGTGGTGCATTCGGTGCAGCTTCTCGACTGGGCGACGGGCGGACCACAACCGCCCGCGATTTCGAAACAATCCGCCTGATTGCCCTTTGAAGCCGCCTCGCGCTGGCCTAGTCTCGCGCTTGGGTCGAGCGATCCCCGCCCGGCCCGGATGCGGAGGACGAATGCAGCACGCGATCGCGGTGGCCTTGCTGGTGCTCGTGGCCCTGTCGCTGCCGGTGCGCGCGGATCGGCACGATCTCACCCTGATGGTGACCGGCGACGACGCGCGCGGCTGGGAGGCCGTGGGCCGGCTCGACCTGGGCGGGCGCGGCTTCTGCACCGGGGCACTGATCGCCACCGACCTCGTGCTCACCGCCGCGCATTGTCTTTACGACCGCGACAGCGGCGAGCGGATCGACCCCGCCGAGATCGAGTTCAAGGCCGGGATGCGCGGCGGCCGGGCGCTGGCCTACCGCGGCGTGCGCCGGGCCATGACGCCCGAGGGCTACGCCTTCGTCGGCACCGGCTCGGGAGCGGCGAGCGCCGAGGACGTGGCGCTGCTCGAACTGTCGCAGCCGATCCGCTCGGCCCGCATCACCCCCTTCGAGACGGTCGAGACCGTCGTGGCAGGCGCGCAGGTCGGCGTCGTCTCCTATGCGCACGACCGGGCCGAGGCGCCTTCGCTGCAGCAGACCTGCGACGTGCTGGGCGAGGAGAACGGTCTGCTCGTCATGGGCTGCGACGTCGATTACGGCTCCTCCGGCTCGCCGGTGTTCAGCATCAAGGACGGCGTGGCACGGATCGTCTCGGTGATCTCGGCCAAGGCCGAGATGGAGGGGCGCAACGTCGCCATCGGCGTGGCGCTCGAACATCCGCTGCCGGGGCTGCGTAGCCGCATGGCCGACCGGCCGGGGGCCTTCGGCGGGCTCTCCACCGGGCAGGTCAGGGTCGTCGGCGCGGGCCAGAGAGCCGAAACCGGCGCGCATTTCGTCCGCCCCTGACGGCATCACCGACATCGACACCGGGGGATCTTGAAACCCCGAAAATCCTCTCCCACATTGCAAGGCACGGAGCGCCACACCGGGCTCCGGACACCCGGCCTGTCCTATCGCGGGAAGGCCATCACGACGTTATCGCTTGAGACAGAGGATGACCAAAATGCGTAACTTCGATCTTGCCCCGCTCTACCGTGCCACCGTGGGTTTCGACCAGGTCGCCGACCTGATGGACCGCGTGCTCGCCGGTGAGCCCGCCCAGAACAACTACCCGCCCTACAACATCGAGAAGACCGACGAGAGCGCCTGGCGCATCTCGATCGCCGTTGCCGGCTTCGGTGCCGACGACCTCTCCGTCGAGGTCCGCGAGAACGCGCTGATCGTCACCGCGCGCAAGGCCGAGGACGACACCGAGAGCCGCACCTTCCTGCACCGCGGCATCGCCACGCGCGCCTTCGAGCGCCGCTTCCACCTTGCCGACCACGTGAAGGTCACTGGCGCGAGCCATCTCGACGGCATGCTGCACATCGACCTCGTGCGCGAGGTGCCCGAGGCGCTGAAGCCGCGCCGTATCGAGATCTCGAGCCAGAAGCCGCAGGATGCGAACCTGATCGAGGAAAAATCGGTCAACTGATCCGACCTGACCCGCAGATGAAAGGGGCGGCCCCATCGGGCCGCCCCTTTTTGCATTCCGGCCCCGATCAGAAGGTCAGGGAGTAGTTGTCGCCCACGTCGGGCTTGCGCTCCGCGAGATTGCCCTTGGCCGTCTCGTAGAGGAAGCGCGCGGCGGAGGTGGTGGAGGTCCAGACCTCGGCCGAGCGCAGGGTCAGGCACAAAAGCCGCACGTCGGGATCGCGGCGGCCGTCCTCGAACCAGCTTGCCGCGACCTTGTTCCACAGCTCGTCGAGCTTCTGCTCGTCGTGGACGAGGCTCAACGTGCCATGCGCATGGGTGTAGATGCCGTGATCGTCGCTGGTCAGCGCGAAGATCGCGTCCTGCGGGCCGGTCTCGGCACGTTCGGCCAGCTCGGTGCCGTCATGGCCGATGAACCACAGGCAGCCCTTGGCGGGGTCGGTGTAATGGGCCATCGGGATCAGCCGGTCGGTGCCCTTGAGCCCGATCAGACCGGCATGCAGGCCGTCGATCCGCTTCCAGAACATCTCGACGCGTTTCTCTTGGCTATGCTCGCTCATCTTTCGATCCAATCCTTGGACGGGCGGCCACGATGCCGCCGCCCGCTTCGGGAGTGCAACGATGCGCGCGAGGCGCGGTTCCGTCAGTGCGCCAGCGCCCAGTTCGGCCCCTGCCCGGCCTCGGCAGCAAGGTGCACGTCGAGATGCACCGCCGGATGCGCCGCCCCCTCCATCACCTCGCGCGCGATCGCGATGAGCGCCTCGGTCTCGGCCTCGTCCACCTCGAACAACAGTTCGTCGTGCACCTGCAGCAGCATCCGCGCCGAGGGCACGGCAGCGATCGCCTCGTCCATGCGGATCATCGCGCGGCGGATGATGTCGGCGGCGGTGCCCTGGATCGGCGCGTTGATCGCAGCGCGCTTGGCGAATCCCGCGCCCGGCCCCTTGGCGTTGATCTCGGGCGTGTTGATCCGCCGCCCGAACAGGGTCTGCACGAAGCCATTGGCCTTCGCGAAGGCGGTGGTCTCGTCCATGTAGGCGCGGATACCGGGGAAGCGTTCGAAGTAGCGGTCGATGAAGCCCTGCGCCTGATCGCGCGGAATGCGCAGGTTGCGCGCCAGCCCGAAGCCCGAGATGCCGTAGATCACGCCGAAATTGATCGCCTTGGCCTGTCTGCGGATCTCGGGCGTCATCTCTTCGAGCGGCACGTTGAACATCTCCGACGCGGTGGCGGCATGGATGTCCTGCCCCTCGCGGAACGCCTGCTTCAGCGCTTCGATATCGGCCATGTGGGCAAGGATGCGCAGCTCGATCTGGGAATAGTCGAGCGAGACGAGCACGCGGCCCTTCGGCGCGACGAAGGCCTCGCGGATGCGGCGGCCTTCCTCGGTGCGGATCGGGATGTTCTGCAGGTTCGGGTCGGTCGAGGCGAGGCGGCCGGTGTTGGCGCCCGCGATGGAATACGACGTGTGCACGCGCCCCGTCTCGGGGTGGATGTGCTCCTGCAGGCTGTCGGTATAGGTCGATTTCAGCTTGGAGATCTGGCGCCAGTCGAGCACGAGGCGCGGCAGCTCGTGTTCGGTGGCGAGGTCTTCGAGGATGTCGGCGCCGGTGGCATAGGCGCCGGTCTTGCCCTTCTTGCCGCCGGGCAGGGAGAGATCGTCGAACAGGATTTCACCGAGTTGCTTCGGGCTCCCGACGTTGAAGGGCCGCCCGGCCTTGGCGTGGATTTCCGCCTCCAGCCCCGCCATCTTCTGCGCGAAAGCATTGGACATGCGGCTGAGCACTTCGCGGTCGACCTCGACCCCCGCCCGCTCCATCCGCGCCAGCACCGGCACCAGCGGCCGCTCCAGCGTCTCATAGACGGTGGTGACGCGCATCTGGTGCAGCTGCGGCTTGAAGCGCTTCCACAGGCGCAGCGTGATGTCGGCGTCCTCGGCGGCGTATTTCACCGCCGCGTCGATCTCGACCTTGTCGAAGGTCACGGCCGATTTGCCGGTGCCGATCACCTGCTTGATCGGGATCGGCGCATGGCCGAGGTAGCGCTCCGACAGCGTGTCCATGCCATGCCCGTGCAGCCCCGCGTGCATCGCGTAGCTGAGCAGCATGGTGTCGTCGAAGGGGGCCACGTCGATCCCGAGACCGGCGAAGATCTTCAGATCGTATTTCATGTTCTGGCCGATCTTGAGGATCGAGGCATCCTCCAGAACCGGCCCCAGCATCTCCAGCGCCTGCGCCATGGGCATCTGCCCCTCGCAGAGCTTTTCGCCGCCGAAGAGATCGTCACCGCCCTCGACGTGGCACAGCGGGATGTAGCAGGCCCGCCCCGGCGCCAGCGCCAGCGAGATGCCCACCAGATCGGCGCGCATCTCGTCGAGGCTGGTGGTCTCGGTGTCGATCGCGACATGCCCCTGCTCGCGGATCGCGTCGATCCAGAGCTGCAGCGCCGCGGCGCTTGTCACCTTCTCATAGGCGGCATGGTCGAAGGGGGCCTCGGGCTCGGGCTCGGCGGCCTCGGGCGCGGTGCTGGCCACCTCGGGCACGGCGGGGGCCTCGCGGCCGAGCTTCTCGGCCACACGGCGCGTGATGGTGCGGAACTCCATCTCGGCGAGAAAGGCCAGAAGCGTCTCGGGCTCGGGGTCGCGGATCTCCAGATCGTCGAGCGTGAAGTCGAGCGGCGTGTTGCAATCGAGCGCCACGAGCTGCTTCGACAGCCGGATCTGCTTTTCGTGGTCGATCAGGGTCTGGCGGCGCTTGGGCTGCTTGATCTCGCCCGCGCGTTCCAGAAGCGTTTCCAGATCGCCGAACTCGTTGATCAGCAGCGCCGCCGTCTTGATGCCGATGCCCGGCGCGCCGGGCACGTTGTCGACCGAATCGCCCGCCAGCGCCTGCACATCGACGACGCGGTCGGGCCCGACGCCGAACTTCTCGAACACGCCGTCGCGGTCGATGCGGCGGTTCTTCATCGGGTCGAGCATCTCGACCCCGTCGCCGACGAGCTGCATCAGGTCCTTGTCCGAGGAGATGATCGTCACCCGCCCGCCCGCGTCGCGCGCCTGGCACGACAGGGCGGCGATGATGTCGTCGGCCTCGAAGCCCTCCTTTTCCTTGCAGGCGATGTTGAACGCCTCGGTCGCGGCGCGGGTCAGCGGGATCTGCGGGCGCAGATCCTCGGGCATGGCATCGCGGTTGGCCTTGTAGAGGTCATAAAGATCGTTGCGGAAGGTGTGGGAGCCCTTGTCGAAGATCACCGCGACATGGGTGGCGGCATCGGGTCCGGTGTTGCCGTCGATGTAGCGCTGCAGCATGTTGACGAAGCCCGAGACCGCGCCCACCGGCATGCCGTCCGACTTGCGCGTCAGCGGCGGCAGCGCGTGGTAGGCGCGGAAGATGAAGGCCGAGCCGTCGATCAGGTGCAGGTGGCACCCCTTGCCGAATTGCGTCATGCCCGCGTCCCCTCTTGCGATGTCGCGTGTCTGTCTAGCCGAAACCCGGGCGGGTTTCGGGGAAAATCTTCGATGCTGTCAGGGTGAGCCCCGCCTCAGCGGGTCTCGTTCTCCTGCCCCGAGCGGTCCTGCCCGCGGGTGATCTCGTCGAGCCCCTCGGCGCCCTTCTCCGCGAATTCGCGGTGGATGTAGCGCGCATCGCAATAGGAGCAGTCGACGAAGCCGGTGTCGTGCGGGATCATCAGCCAGACGCGCGGATGGCCAAGCCCCGCGCTGCCGCCGTCGCAGGCGATGCGCCATGTGTCGACGATCTTGGTCTCGGGCGCGGGAAGTGTCATGAGGGGCCTTGCCTTGCTAACGGGAGCGGCCGGGCATGGACCCGGCTCTGATCGGGCTACATTCTAGCCGCCCGGCCCGCAGGGACAAGACGCGAAAGGACGCATCCATGACCGACGCCGCCATCGAGATCACCGGCCTGAAAAAGACCTATGCGCCCAGCGCCAAGTCGCCCGCCAAGGTGGCGCTTGACGGCGTTGACCTGACGATCCCGGCAGGCTCGATCTTCGGGCTTCTGGGCCCCAACGGCGCGGGCAAGTCGACCATGATCAACATCATGGCCGGGCTGGTGCTGAAATCCGAAGGCCGCGTGAAGATCTGGGGCTTCGATCAGGACGTGAACCCGCGCCAGTCCCGCGCCGCCATCGGCGTGATGCCGCAGGAGCTGGTGCTCGATCCGTTCTTCACGCCGCGCGGCGCGCTCGACGTGCAGGCCGGGCTCTGGGGCGTGCCGAAATCGCAGCGCAAGACGATGGAGCTTCTCGACCTCGTGGGCCTCGCCGACAAGGCCGACGCCTATGCGCGCTCGCTTTCGGGCGGCATGCGGCGCAGGCTCCTGCTCGCCAAGGCGCTGGTGCATTCCCCCCGCGTTCTGGTGCTCGACGAGCCGACGGCCGGCGTCGACATCGAGCTTCGCAACATGCTGTGGCGCAACGTGCGCAAGCTCAACGAACAGCAAGGCACGACCATCATCCTGACGACCCATTACCTCGAAGAGGCGCAGGAGATGTGCGACGAGATCGCGATCATCGACCAGGGCCGCGTCATCACCCGCGACACCACGGCGAACCTCGTGGGCCGGGTCAGCGGCAAGACGCTGGTGGTGACCCCGGACGGCCCCGCCGCCATCCCTGCCCTGCCCGAGGGCGTCACCGTCACCGAGCGCGCGGGCGGCACGCTGGCCTTCACCTATGATGCCTCCAAGATGGGCGCGGGCGCGGTGCTCGACGCGATCCGCGCGGGCGGCATGACCTTGATGGACGTCAAGACCGAGGAGGCCGATCTCGAGGACGTGTTCCTGCAGCTCACCTCCAAGGCCGGGGAACCCGTCTCCGCCGCCTGAGGTTGCCCCTCCGCCGACCACGGAGGGACACGCATGGAAGACGAGACCGAAGCCGCCCCGCGCGAGGAGATCGACAGCCTCGCGGGCGTCGATGCCGACACCGGCAACATCTTCGAGAAGATCGACGCCTGGGCCGACGGTTTCTTCCGGCTTCTGCCCAACATCGCGGTGGCGATCGTGGTGCTCGTGCTGTTCTGGTTTCTGGCGCGCGGTGTGGCCTGGCTGGTGCGCCGCTCGGGCAAGGCGCGGGGCCGCGACAACCTCGGCAATGTCGGCGCCAGCCTGCTGCGCTGGCTGACGCTGATCATCGGCTTCATGCTCGCCGTCACCATCGTCGCCCCCTCGATCTCTCCGGGCGATCTCTTCGCGGGGCTGGGCATCGGCTCGGTCGCGATCGGCTTCGCCTTCAAGGACATCCTGCAGAACATGCTGGCGGGCATCCTGATCCTGATCCGCCAGCCCTTCGAGGTGGGCGATCAGATCGTCTCGGGCGGGCACGAGGGCACGGTCGAGCGGATCGAGACCCGCGCCACGCTCATCAAGACCTATGACGGCCGCCGCGTGGTGATCCCCAATTCGGACATCTACACCGACGCGGTGGTGGTCAACACCGCCTTCGACAAGCGCCGCTCGCAATACGACGTGTTGATCGGCTGCTCGGACGATATCGACGAGGCCTGCGCGCTGATGATCGAGACGGCGGGCAAATGCGAAGGCGTGCTCTCGGACCCCGCGCCAGAGGCGATCCCGTGGGGGATGGATGCCGACGGCAACACCATCCGCCTGCGCTGGTGGACCCAGCCCGCGCGCGCCGACGTGGTGCATGTCCGGGGCCGGGTGATCCGCGACGTCTACAACGCGCTCGACGCCAAGGGCGTCGACCTGCCCTACCCGACGCGCATGGTGCTGTTTCACGACCAGACCGAGGCGACCGACGGCGACCGCACCGCCCAGCGCGAGGGCTGGCCCGTCAAGGGCGACAGCCCCGCGCCGCGCCGGATCGAGGATGCGATCCGCAAGGGCGCCTCGAAGGAGAGCTGAGCGCTGCGCCCGCGCGCAACAGGCCGAAGGGGGCCGCCCCCTTCGGCTCCGAGGCTCAGTTGCGCTCCAGCAGCCGCCCGAGCGGCCGACCGCCAAGGATGTGCATGTGGAAATGCGGCACCTCTTGCAGCCCGTGGGCGCGGGCATTGGTGATGGCCCGGAAGCCGTCCCCGAGATCGCACTGTTCGCAGACCTTGGCGACGGCGCGGTTGAAATCGAGGATCTCGGCATCCGAGGCGTCGCGCGCGAAATGGTCGTAGCTGACGTAAGCCCCCTTGGGGATCACCAGCACATGCACCGGCGCCTGCGCCGAGATGTCCTCGAAGGCGAGGCTGTGCTCGGTCTCCAGCACGGTCTTGTTGGGGATCTCGCCGCGCAGGATCCTGGCAAAGATGTTGTCGTCGTCATACGCAAAGCGCATCGCGTCCTCCTCAGTCGTCGAACAGATGTGGCGTCTCGCCGATATCGCGGGCCAGCTCGGGGTCGACCCCGAGAAACCCCCGCAGCGCCCGGCCGTTCTCCTCGGCGCTCGCCTCTTGCGCAAGGGTGTAGTGATTGACGAAGCGCGCCTCGCGCAGCGCGCGAGTCTCGGCCTGCATCTGCTGGCGCAAGGCCGGCATCAGCAGGTCGAGCCCGGATTCGCTGCGCCCCGCAAGCTCGCTGCGGATCGCGTGTTCGCGCAGATAGGCATCATCGAGACGCGCGTCGATCTCCAGCAGCCGCACCTCGGCCCTGTCGCCCATCACGTCGCGGATCAGGTCGGTCCGCGCGGGATCGATGCAGATGATCATCCGGTCCACCCCGTGCATCTCGTAGAGCAGCCGGAGCATGGCGCGGCGATGCCGCGACCGCTTGTCCAGCCCGTGCTCCAGCCCGCCCATGGGGGGAAGCGCGGTCTCCTCCTCGTCGAAGAGGTAATCAATGCCGAGCATCCCGGTGTGGTGCTTGATCGCCCCCACCAGCCGCTTGGCGACGTGCCGCTTGTGGCCGATCACCACGAGCAGCACCCGCCCCGCCCCGAGCGAGCCGCCGACATCCCAGGCGCGCGGAGCGAAGCGCAAGCCCACCCGGCCGCGCCCGGTCAGGAAACCGTGCAGCCGCCGCCCGTCGCCGCCCGCCGGAAAATCGCGCCGGCCCGAGGCCCAAAGATCGCGCAGGCGTTCGCGCAGCCGCGCGGCACCGGGGCTGATCTTGCGCGCGAAGAGCGCGTCCTGCCCCAAGAGCAGATCGTAGTGGTCGTTGTGAAAGCTCGCGGGCATGCCGTAATCGGTGAAGGTCAGGAAGGTCGGACTGCGCGAGCGGATCTCCTCACGCGGCACGAGATGGCGCACGAGGGTCTGGAACATCGTCTCGTCGGGAATCCAGCTCCACCGGAACAGGCGGCACACGTCAGGCCGCGCGTCGAGAAAGGCCAGCACCGCCTCCACCGTAGCGCGCCTCAGGCACCACCACTGCGAGCCGATCATCGGGCGGATGTCGGCAGGCAGCGCGCGCGTGATGCCGAGCCGGCGCTGCACCGCAAGGCTGGCATAGAACAGCCACTTGCGGTCCCGCTCGTTGAGGAAATGCCAGCGCGTCAGGCGCTCCTCGTGCATGCCGGTCTTGATCCAGCCGCCATCGAAGAAATCGACGCTCTCGATCCAGTCGGCCGGGTCGGCGGCGAGCTTCTCATGGGCGTGAACGGCCGATTTGATCGCCATGCAATCGCCTGACAGCAGGTAGAAATGCGTGGCGGCACCGAACCGCGCGAGCGCCAGCCGCAGCGCCGAGATCGTCGCGGCCACGAGGCTCCACTCGCCCCAGCCGCAACGCTGCCGCCGCTCCACGAGCGCGATGCCCGGATGCCCCGCCAGCCCGCCGCGCAGGCGCAGCCAATCGGCACGCGAGGCGCGCGCGTCCATGTGCACCACCACCGCATCCCCCGAGGCGGCGAGCCCGCGCGCCTGCCGGATCACCGCGCCGGGGTCCTTGTGGCACAACAGAATGAAAGCGATGCGCGTCATATGCGTTCCCCGGGCGCCACGCGGTCAGGATCACGCGCGGTTTGCGCCTTGATAGCGCGCGAAACCGTCGCATAAACAGGTCTCCAGGGTTTTCGGGGCTCCTTGTGGCCCAAGCGCGGCAGCGGATGGGACGGCGAATGGGATTTCCGGGCACCTGGATGACCGAAAGCGAAAGCATGGTGTACCGGGTGGTGCCCAAATGCGCCTGCTCGACCATCGGCCAGATCATGTATCGCTCCGACCATGGCCGCTTCTTCGACGGCGACATCCATGATGCGCAGGAGGGGCTGCACAAATGGGCGCAGGAGCGCAGCCAGGGGCCGATCACCGACAACGTGACCGCGCGAAAGAGCCTCGTCTTCACCTGCGTGCGCAATCCCTACGGCCGCATCCTGTCCTCCTTCTTCGACAAGATCTGCGGCATCCAGCGCAACGGCCGCCGCTACCGCGGCAATCTCGTGCCCATGCTGGTGCAGAAATACGGGATCGAGGTGGGCGATCCCGAGAGCGGTTTCGAATTCGACCAGATCCGCAGCTTCCGCCGCTTCCTGCTCTTTGCCCGCGACACGATCCGGTTTCGCAAGCCGATGGACCCCGACATCCACTGGGCGGCCATGTCGGGCCATGTCTCGACGCTGATCCGCGGGGGCGGCCGCTACGACATGATCTTCGACACCGAAAATTTCGACGCCGGCATGAGCGCGGTGCTGGCGCGTGCGCCGCTGCGCCACCCGGTCGATCTCGCCGCGATGCCGCGCTTCAACGAAAGCGAGGGCCACGGGCCCAAGCGTGCGCACCCGGTCGAGGATTTCTTCGACGATCTGTCGATGCACCTCATGCGCGAAATCTATGGCCGCGATTTCGAGCTGTTCGGCTATGACATCGACGACCCCTCGCGCCGCGCCCCCCTGCGCGGGATCGATCTCGACGCGGTCCACGCCAAGCTCGGCAACTGACGCGCCTTCGGAACCCGCGCCGCATCGCTTGGTTGAGGAGCCGACATGCCTGAGACCAAAGACATCCCCGCCCGCCTGCGCCGCCGTCCCGAACTGTGGATGGTCCTGCTGTTTCTCGTCTCGCTGGCGGTGCTGGGCTTCGCCCTGCTCGCGGGCGAGGTGGTCGAGGGCGACACCATGGCCTTCGACGAGGCGATCCTGCTGGCGCTCAGGACCCCGGGCGACCTGAGCGATCCGATCGGCTCGCACTGGGTCGAGGAGATGGCACGCGACATGACGGCGCTTGGCGGCGTGGCCTGGCTGGTGCTGCTGACGGCGGGGGTGGCGGGCTACCTCGCGCTGTCGCGCCACACGCGCACCATGGTGTTCCTGCTGGTCGCGATCGGCAGCGGCACGCTGATCAGCCGTGGCGCCAAAATGCTGTTCGAGCGCGCCCGCCCCGATCTCGTGCCGCATGGCTCCTATGTCTATACCGCGAGCTTCCCCTCCGGGCACACCATGCTCTCGGCCGTGACCTACCTGACGCTGGCGGTGATGCTGTCGCGGTTGGAGCCGCGGCGGGTGATCAAGGTCTACATCATGACCTGCGCGATCATCCTCACGGGCCTCGTCGGCGCCAGCCGCGTCTATCTCGGGGTGCATTGGCCCACCGACGTGATCGCCGGCTGGACCGCAGGGGCGGGCTGGGCGGTACTGTGCCTGCTGGTGGCGCAGTGGATGCAGCGCAGGGGCCGGATCGAGCCGGCCGAGGACGCCAAGGACTAGAGCAGCCCGGCCTGCGCAAAGAGCGCCTTGAGATCGGCCTCGGGCCGCGCCCCGAAATGCGAGATCACCTCGGCGGCGGCGACGCAGCCCATGCGCCCCGCCGTCTCCAGGTCGCGCTCCGTGGCGATGCCGTAGAGGAACCCCGCGGCGAAGAGATCGCCCGCGCCGGTGGCATCGACCGGCGTCACCTTCTTCACCGGCACCACCACTCGTTCCTCGCCCCGGATCAGCACCACGTCGGCGCCCGAACGGGTGCAGACCACGAGGCGGCAGTCGGCGGCGGCGCGCGTCAGCGCCTCGTCGAGGCGGCACTGGTAGAGGCTTTCCCATTCGTGCTCGTTGCCGATGACGAAATCGAGCTCGCGCACCAGCCGCTGGAAATCGGCGCGGTGCCGGTCGGCGCAGAACGGGTCCGACAGCGCGATCCCCGCGATGCCGCCGCCCGCATGGGTCAGCGCGGTGGCGCGCTCGAAGGCCTGCTTGCCCTTGGGCTTGTCGTAGAGATAGCCCTCGAGAAACAGCAGCCCCGCCTGCCCCGCCACGGCGTCGGAGACGTCGTCGGGACCAAGCTCGGCAGAGATGCCGAGATAAGTGTTCATTGACCGCTCGCCGTCCGGGCTGACGAAGATCATAGAGCGCGAGGTCGGAAGCTCGCCGCCCTCGACCGGGGCATTGGCAAAGCGCGTGCCGCCCGCCTCCATGCTCGTGGCATAAAAGCGGCCCAGCGCATCGTCGCGTACGCGGCCGATGAAGGAGGTCTCGAGCCCCAGCGCGCCAAGCCCCGCCAGCGTGTTGGCGACCGAGCCGCCGGGCGCCTGCCGCCGCTTTTCCATGGCACCATAGAGCATCTCGCCGCGCTCGCGCTCGACCAGCTGCATGATGCCCTTCTCGATCCCCATCAGGTCAAGAAAGCTGTCATCGGCCTCGGCGAAGACGTCGACGATGGCATTGCCGATGCCGAGGATGCGAAGGGTGCTCATGCGGTCTTCTCCTCGAAGAGACAATATTCGCGGATCGGGCAGGTCGGGCATTTGGGCTTGCGCGCGACGCAGATGTAGCGCCCGTGCAGGATCAGCCAGTGATGCGCATGGCCCTGCCAGCGCGCGGGGATGTGGTCCTCGATGCCGCGCTCGACCGCATCGACATCCTTTCCCGGCGCGATGCCGGTGCGATTGCAGACGCGGAAGATATGCGTGTCCACCGCCTGCGCGGGATGCTTCCACCACATGTTGAGCACGACATTCGCCGTCTTGCGCCCCACGCCGGGAAGCGAGACCAGCGCCGCGCGCGAGGAGGGCACCTCGCCGCCGAAGCGCTCCACGAGGATCTCGCTCATGCGGATGACGTTCCTGGCCTTGTTGCGGTAAAGCCCGATCGTCCTGATGTGCTCGATCAGACCCTCCTCGCCCAGCTCCAGCATCTTTTCGGGCGTGTCGGCGATCTCGAACAGGCGCTTGGTCGCCTTGTTGACGCCGGCATCCGTGGCCTGCGCCGAAAGCGCCACGGCGACGAGCAGCGTATAGGCGTTGACGTGGTCGAGCTCGCCCTTGGGCTCCGGTTCGGCCTCGTGCAGGCGGGCAAAGATCGCGTCGATGGCGTGGTAGTCGAGCTGTCGGGTCATCGGGCCTCTATGCCCGCCCCCGCCCCGCCTCACAAGCCCGGCGGCGCGCGGGAGGCCGGCCGGTCGCCATGCGTATTTATGGGAAAATGAACCAAGGGGCGGCGCGTCCATGGTTCATCTTTCTCCAAATACGCAGGGCGACCGGCCAATGCCGCCCTGCCGTTTGGCAGGATGCGCAGCTTCCGGGTCGCATGGGCGACCGGGGCCGCCTAATGTCGTCCCATGGATCAGAGCCACGCATATCATTACGGCGTCATGCGCCGCGCCATCGATGCCATCGATGCCGCCCCCGCCCCGCTCGCGCTCGAGGATCTCGCGGCGCGGATGGAAATGTCGCCCGCGCATTTCCAGCGCGTCTTCTCCGCCTGGGTCGGCGTCTCGCCCAAGCGTTACCAGCAATACCTCGCCCTCGGCCACGCCAAGGCGCTTTTGCGCGAGCGGCGCACCACGCTGGAGACGGCGCAGGAGGTTGGCCTGTCGGGGACCGGGCGTCTGCACGACCTGTTCCTGCGCTGGGAGGCGATGAGTCCCGGTGATTACGGCGCGGGCGGTGCGGGGCTCGAGATCCGGGAAGGCCGCTTCGACAGCCCCTTTGGCCCGGTCGTGGCCATGGGCACGGAGCGCGGGCTGTGCGGGCTGGGCTTTGCCGCCGAAACCGGGATGGAGGCCACCCAGCGTGATCTGCGCGCCCGCTGGCCCGCCGCGCGTTTCGTCGAGGATCCGGGCGCGCTCGCCCCTTGGGTCGAGGCGGCCTTCTCGGGGCGCGGCGAAGCGCGGCTGCAGCTCATTGGCGCGCCCTTCGCGATCAAGGTCTGGCAGGCGCTTCTGGAGGTGCCGACAGGGCATGTGACGACCTATTCCGACATCGCCGCGCGGATCGGCGCGCTGCGCGCGGTGCGCGCCGCCGCCACGGCGGTGGGCCGCAATCCGATCTCCTGGCTGATCCCCTGCCACCGCGCCTTGCGCAAGTCGGGCGAGCTGGGTGGCTATCACTGGGGCCTGCCGGTCAAGCGGGCGATGCTGGCCTTCGAGGCGGCGCGCGGCGAGAGCTGAGGCATTCATGCCACAGCGCATCCGGTTCCATCTCAACCCGGAACCCGGCTATCAAACCGACGTTATTGCATAGCAGCCGCTCGCGGCCTCAATCATTCAGGGACAGGCGCGGGGCCCCGCTTCCGCGCGTTACGCAAGAACTGGAAAGACACATGATCACCAAGCTTCCCCTCGCGCTCGTCACCGTCTCCGCCCTCGGCGTGGCCGCCTGCCAGCCGGTGACCCCGAACAACCCCGACCCCAATGCCAACACCCGGCGCGGCGCGCTGGTGGGGGCTGGACTCGGTGCCGCCGTGGGCGCGCTCACCGCGGATGACAAGGACGACCGACTGCGCAATGCCGCGATCGGCGCGGCCGTCGGTGGGGCTGCGGGTGCCGGCACCGGCGCCATGCTCGACCGTCAGGAAGCCGAACTGCGCAACCAGCTCGGCGCCAACGTCGGCATCGTCAACACCGGCGAAGAGCTGGTCGTGACCCTGCCGCAGGACATCCTCTTCGCCACCGACAGCGCCCAGCTGACCGGCTCGCTGCAGACCGACCTGCGCGCCATCGCGGGCTCGCTCAACAACTACCCCAACACCACCGTCAACGTCGTGGGCCATGCCGACAACACCGGGGCCGCCGCCTACAACCAGCAGCTCTCCGAGCGCCGCGCCCAGGCCGTCGCCTCGGTGCTGACCTCCTCCGGCGTGGCGCCGAGCCGCGTGCGCGCCATCGGCCGCGGCGAGGATGCGCCCGTCGCCTCCAACCTGAGCCCCGAGGGCCGTCGCCAGAACCGCCGGGTCGAGATCATCATCACCCCCAACGGCTGATCACCGCGTCATGCCTGCGTCGGGCCGCCCTTCGGGGCGGCCTTTTTCTTTCGTATTGAGCAAAGCCCTTTCCGGTCATACAAGTTTACCAGACGTGGAGTGCGCCGATGCCGTTCAAGCCGATCCAGCCCGAGAAGCTTTCGCATGGCGTGGTGCGCCAGATCGAGGAGCTGGTGCTGCGCGGCGTGCTGCGCCCCGGCGACCGGCTGCCGCCCGAGCGTGAACTGGCCGAGCGGCTCGGCGTCTCGCGCCCCTCGCTGCGTGAGGCGCTGGCCGAGCTTCAGACCCGCGGCCTCGTGGAAACCCGCGCCGGCGCCGGGGTCTACATCTCCGAAGTGATCGGCTCGGCTTTCTCCCCCGCTCTCGTGCGCCTGTTCGGCAGCCATGAGGAGGCCGTCTCGGACATGGTGGCCTTTCGCCGCGACATCGAGGGGCTGGCCGCCGAACGCGCGGCCCGGCTCGGCTCCGACAGCGATCTTGCCGTGATCGACGCGGTCTTCAGGCGGATGGAGACGGCGCAGTCGCGCCCCTCCGCCAATGCCGAGAGCGAGGCCGGGCTCGATGCCGAGTTCCACCTCGCCATCGTCGAGGCGAGCCACAACGTCGTCATGCTGCACATGATGCGCTCGATCTACGAGCTGCTGCGCGAGGGCGTGTTCTACAACCGGCAGGTCATGTTCCGGCAGCGCACGACCCGCGCCTCGGTGCTCGAACAGCACCGCGCCATCAACGAGGCGCTGCAAGCCCGCGACCCGGTCGCCGCCCGCGCCGCCGTGGCCGCGCATCTCGATTACGTGCAGGGCGCGCTGAGCGATCAGCGACAGGCCGACCGCCACGAGGAAATCGCGCAGCGGCGGCTGAGCCGGGAAACGCGACGCTAGGGCAACTTCGTGCTAGGATGTCCTCACAGGAGGATATGCCATGAGACTGCTGTTTCCCACCATCGCGGCCATCGCCGCGCTGGCGTCCGCGTCCACCGCCCTCGCCGGACCCGGCTGCGGCGGACGCAGCCACGACGTCACCGCGAGCACCGGGATGAGCCCCGTTCCCGACGCCGGGAAGGCCATGAGCGAAATGGCCCAAGCGCCGGAGCACGCGACCGGGGATGAGACCCGATGGGCCGATGTGCTGGCCTTTCTCGATGCCACGGCACCGGAGGATGCACCGCCCGGGACCACGCTGCGCTGAGACTTCGTGACCCCGACAGACGAAAAAAGCCCGGACGCCTTCGCGCCCGGGCCTTCTGTTTCGAAGCCTCGATCCGTCAGTGCAGCTTTGCGCCTACCGTCTGGATCGACTCGTCGATCATTTTGTCGGCGCGCTGGGCGGTCATCTGCTCGGTGATGACCTGGCGCGCGGCGGCCACGGCCACGGTGACGGCCTGGTCGCGGACGTCGCGGACGGCCTTGTCCTGCGCCGACTGGATCTGCTCCTCGGCGGCGGTCAGACGGCGCTGGATCGACTTCTCGATGTCGATCTTGGCCTGCTCGGCCGAGCGGTTGGCCTCGTCACGGGCGTTCGAGACGATGCGGTCGGCCTGCGTCTGCACATCCTTTTGCTTGCGCTCGTAGGAGGCCAGCAGCGACTGCGCCTCTTCGCGCAGCCCGCGGGCCTCGTCGAGCTCGGCACGGATGCCGTCGGCCCGCTTGTCGAGCATCTTGCCCACCTCGCGCGGAACGCGGAAGTAGAGCAGCACGCCGACGAAGAGCAGGAAGGCCAGCAGCACCACGAAGTCGGTGTTGCCGAGCGAGAAGAACGGCCCCGTCGCAGCCATCGCCGGGGCGGCGGCCATGCTCAGGGCGAGTGTCGCGAGAACGAGTTTCATGCGCGCTCTCCCAGCTTGGCATCGACCGCGGCGTCGACCTTCTTGGCGTCGGCATCGGCGCCGAAGGCGCTCACGATCTCGCGCGCGACGTCGCGGGCGACCTCGCTCACGTTGCGCGCCGCATTGTCGCGGATCTCGTCGATCGCCTTCTGGCTCTCGGCGGTCTTCGCGGCGATCTGCGCGTCGGCCTTTTCCATCTCGACGTCGAGGTCGGCCTGGATCTGCGCCTTGGTCTCGGCGACGATCCGGTTCGCCTCCGTGCGCGCATCGGCGAGGGCCTTGTCATAGGCGGTCTCGGCTTCGCGTGCCCGGTGCCGCAGCTCCTCGGCGGCGGCGATGTCATTGGTGATCGTGCCCGCGCGCTCGGCCAGCACCGCGCCGATGCGCGGCAGGGCAAAGCGGGACAGGACGAAATAGATCACGCCGAGCGTGACCAGGAGCCAGAAGATCTGGTTCGGGAAGCTGGAGACGTCGAGCTGGGGCATGCCCGGCCCAGCGGCTTCGGCTCCGTGCACCACCACTTCGTCGGCGGTAATAATTTCGGTCGCCACGGCGTCCTCCATCGAGCCCTAAGGAAATGGCGGCGCGGGGGTTCGTGCCCCGCGCCGCCGGTCAGGAGATCGTGGTCTGGATCAGACCGCGAACATCAGCAGCAGGGCGACGAGGAACGAGAAGATCCCGAGCGCTTCGGCGAAGGCCAGGCCGATGAACAGCGTGGCGGTCTGCGAGGCGGCAGCCGAGGGGTTGCGCAGCGCGCCCGAGAGGTAGTTGGCCGCGACCGAGCCCACGCCGATGGCCGAAAGGCCCGAACCGATGGCCGCGAGGCCGGCGCCGATGAACTGACCGAAGAGTGCGATATCGCCTTCCATGGGGGTATCTCCTGATTTGGAATTGCGTGTTTGGTGAAGGGTGAACCGACCGCGAGGATCGCGCCCCGTCTCAGTGCGACGGGTGCAGCGCGTCCTTGAGGTAGATGCAGGTGAGGATGGTGAACACGTAGGCCTGGATGCCGGCCACGAGCACTTCGAGCCCGTAGATCGCGGTGATCGCCACGACCGAGAGCGGCGAGATGGCGGCGATGGCGGCAAAGCCCGCGAACACCTTGATCATCGCGTGACCGGCGACGAGGTTGCCGGCAAGACGGATGGAGTGGCTGACGGGGCGCACGAAGTACGAGATCACCTCGATGATCGCGATGACGGGGCGCAGGAACAGCGGCGCTTCCTTCATCCAGAACAGGCCAAGGAAGGCCATGCCGTTCTTCATGAAACCGATCACCGTGACCGAGATGAACACGCCCAGCGCCAGAACGGCGGTGACGGCGATGTGCGAGGTGGGCGTGAAGGCCAGCGGCAGCAGGCCAAGGTAGTTCGAGAACAGGATGAACAGGAACAGCGTCATGATCCAGGGGAAGTACTTGAGGCCTTCCTTGCCGGTGACGTCCTCGACCATCTTGTAGACGAAACCGTAGACCAGCTCGGCCGCCGACTGCACGCGGGTCGGGATCACGGCGCGGCCGCGGGTGCCGATGACCAGCAGCAGCACGACGCAAAGCGCGGCGAGCGCCATCCAGAAGGTGGCGTTGGAGATGGTGTACCACGACACCGGATCGCCGATCTCGCCGAAGAGCGGCTTGATCTCGAACTGGTCGAAGGGATGGAACACCAGACCGCCGGCCTCTTCCACATGCCCGTCGACCACCGCAACCGTCTCTGTCGCCATTCTCTCAGCCCTCGTCGTCGCCGGCCTGATCGGCCTGCTGTTTTACCTGCAGCTCCCGGGCCGTGCGCAGCATCGTCTTCACGCCCGCCGCGAGGCCCAGAAATATGAACGGGATCAGGAAGATCGGCATGGTCCCGAAGAGGGTGTCCAGGCCGTACCCGATCCCGAAGCCGATCCCAAGACCGGCCACAAGCTCGATCACCATCCGCCAGGCGACCTGCGCCTGGCTGTAATGGTTCTCCTGATGGGCGGTTTCCTCCGGCTTGTCCCTGTGCCTGGCGAGACGCTCTTCCAGCGCGCGCATCCGCGCGGCGTGATCGTCTTCGTCGTGGCTGTTGGACACTCCGGTTCGGCCCCCTCATCGGTCGAGGAGGTGCTATAGCGCGGGGCCGGATTGGTCAAGCGCCGGAAATCCCCGGAGAACCGGCGGCTTCGGCGCTGTTTTCATTGCGCATTTTCTGGACGAGGCGTGGCAGGTGCGTGGCTTGGGGCCATGGGCGGGGCTCGGGGGACATTCAACCGCGCGGTTGACGTTCGCCCCGCACCGGGGTCAGGTCGCCTCATGGCCGCTTCACTGGATCTGGTATTCTCCGCCCTTGCCGACCCGACACGCCGCGCGATCCTCGCGCTGCTGCTCGAGGACGACATGGCCGTCACGGATGTGGCCGAGCCGTTCGAGATGTCGCTCGCGGCGATCTCCAAGCATCTGGGGGTTCTGGCCGAGGCCGGGCTCATCAATCGCGACAGGCGCGGACGGGTGACATGGTGCCAGCTTGAGCCGGAGGGGCTGCGCGAGGCTTCGGTCTGGATGCAGGGCTTCGGGCAGATGGAAGGCATCGATCTCGATGCCTTCGAGCGCTTTCTCGCGCTGGAACTGGGCGCCCCCGGCACCGCCCCCGAAGGGTCGGAGTCGGCGCCGGAGGGCTGAGGATCAGACGAGGCCGATCAGCGACAGGACCGCGATGACGACGACGACGAGACCGATGATGTAGATGATGTTGCGCATGACTGTCCCTCTGGGGTCAAAAGTATGAATCTGTCGGGCCAACGCCGCGCTCACGATTTCGTTCCTCGCCCTAGCTCCAGCTTTTCGCACGCTCCTTCAGCGCCTTGAGAAAGGCCTGCACCTTGGGCGTGCGGTGCAGGTCCACATGCGTCACCACCCAGATCGGCACCTCCCACTCCGGCAGCGGCCCGTGCACGATGGTCAGATCCTCGCGCGCCTGCGCCTCGTGCAGCGGCACGAAGCCCAGACCTGCGCCCGCCAGCACCGCGTCGCGCTGGTTACGTTCGCCGTAGGCCCGAAAGGCGATGCGCTCGGCGGGGACGGTCTCCCGCAGCCAGCGGTAGAAGGGCGCGCGGCTCTCCATGTCGTCCGAGCAGACGAAGCGGTGCTGCGGCAGATCCTCGACCCCGCCGGGCAGGCCGTGGCGGGCGATGTAGCTGCGCGCGCCGACGAGCACGACCTGCATCTGCATGAGGGGCTGCACCACGTTGTCGGGCTGGTCGGGCGCCGCGCCTGCGCGGATCGCCACATGCGCCTCGCCGTATTCGAGCCGGAACAGCCGCGTGCCGGTCAGCAGCCGCACGATGACCGCCGGATACTCGGCCTGGAAATCGATCAGGAGAGGCATGACCAGATCGGCCAGTGTGTCGAGCGTGGTCACCGCCAGTTCGCCCTCGACCCCGTCGCCCTGCCCGCGCAGGCGGCTGACCAGCTGCGCGAACTGATCGTCGGTGGCCTGCGCCACCTGCAGCAGGTCGCGCCCCGCCTCGGTCGAGGTGTAGCCGCGCGGGTGGCGCTGGAACAGCTTCACCCCGAGCCGCGCCTCGAGCGCGTCGACATGGCGGATCACCGTCGCATGATGCACCCCCAGCACATCGGCCGCCCCCGACACCGTGCCCATGCGGGCGACGTGAAAGGCGGTGCGAATTTCATCCCAGTTGTCCATGCGGCTCTCCTCGGGCGTGGCTCCTCCTTCTAGGGCGCATCGCCGCCGTCTCCAAGCCGCCCCGCGCTTTCGTCCCGGCGCTCGACGCCGCTCTTGACCCGGCGGGCGATCCGACGTAACTGCGGCCCCCAAACCCGGAAGCTTTGGCTTTCCGGTCCCCGGCCCATATCGGGGATCGCCGTCCGTCAGCGCGTTGCGCCCACGGGCGCCGTTCCGCATTGTGTGCCGGGACTGACGCAACGGTCGGAAAGGACCGCCATGTTCGAATCGCTCTCAGACCGCCTCTCCGGCGTCTTCGACAGGCTCACCAAGCAAGGCGCCCTCTCCGATGAGGACGTGCGTACCGCGTTGCGCGAGGTGCGCGTGGCGCTGCTGGAGGCGGACGTCTCGCTGTCCGTGGCGCGCGACTTCGTCAAGGCCGTGCAGGAGAAGGCAACCGGCCAGGCGGTGACCAAGTCGATCACGCCCGGCCAGCAGGTCGTCAAGATCGTGCATGACGAGCTGGTCTCGGTGCTGACCGGCGACAGCGATCCGGGCAAGCTCAAGATCGACAGCCCGCCCGCGCCGATCCTGATGGTCGGCCTGCAGGGCTCGGGCAAGACCACCACCACCGCCAAGCTCGCCAAGCGCCTCACCGAGCGCGACGGCAAGCGCGTGCTGATGGCCTCGCTCGACGTCAACCGCCCCGCCGCGATGGAGCAGCTGGAGATTCTCGGCCGCCAGATCGGCGTCGACACCCTGCCCATCGTCAAGGGCGAGGACCCCGTCGCCATCGCCAAGCGTGCCAAGACGCAGGCGTCCTTGGGCGGCTACGACGTCTACATGCTGGATACGGCGGGTCGCCTGCACATCGATCAGGAGCTGATCGCGCAAGCAGCGGCGGTGCGCGATGCCGTCACCCCGCGCGAGACGCTCTTGGTGGTGGACGGCCTGACCGGCCAGGACGCCGTCAACGTCGCCACCGAGTTCGACGACAAGATCGGCGTCTCCGGCGTGGTGCTGACGCGGATGGACGGCGACGGGCGCGGCGGTGCGGCGCTGTCGATGCGCAAGGTCACCGGCAAGCCGATCCGCTTCGTCGGCCTCGGCGAGAAGATGGACGCGATCGAGACCTTCGAGGCCGAACGCATCGCGGGCCGCATCCTCGGCATGGGCGACATCGTGGCCCTCGTCGAGAAGGCGCAGCAGACCATCGAGGCCGAGCAGGCCGAAAAAATGTTGAAGCGGTTCCAGAAGGGCCGCTTCAACATGAACGATCTGAAGATGCAGCTCGAGCAGAT
The DNA here is from genome assembly GCF_024159025.1 of Limimaricola litoreus. Taxonomy (GTDB): domain Bacteria; phylum Pseudomonadota; class Alphaproteobacteria; order Rhodobacterales; family Rhodobacteraceae; genus Limimaricola; species Limimaricola litoreus. The sequence continues at coordinate 5,184 of NZ_JAMYXC010000136.1, read as the reverse complement.
GCTCAAGATGGGCGGCATGGAGAGCCTGATGGGCATGCTGCCCGGCATGGGCAAGATGGCCAAGCAGGCCAGCTCGGCGGGCTTCGACGACCGCATGTTGAAGCGCCAGATCGCGCTGATCAACTCCATGACCAAGCGCGAGCGCGCCAACCCCGATCTTCTGCAGGCCAGCCGCAAGAAGCGCATCGCCAAGGGCGCGGGGCTCGAAGTGTCGGAGCTCAACAAGCTTCTCAAGCAGCAGCGCCAGATGGCCGACATGATGAAGAAGATGGGCAAGGGCGGCATGCTCAAGCAGGCCATGAAGGGCATGTTGGGCAAGGGCGGCGAGATGCCCGATGCCAACGACCCCGCCGCGATGGAAAAGGCCGCCAAGATGCTGGGCAAGCAGCTGCCCGGCGGCATGGGCAAGCTTCCGGGCATGGGCGGCGGCGCCGGCCTGCCGCCGGGGCTGTCGGGCTTCGGGAGGAAGAAATGATCCCCTCGCTCTCCACCGATCGGCTGCACCTCGTGCCGCCGTCGCTGTCGCACCTGCCGGCGGAGCGCGAGTTCCTCGCCTCCGAGCGCTCGTCCTTCGTCGGCGGCCCGGCGCCGCGGCACAAGACCTGGCGCGTGATCGCGCTGCACCTGGGCCACTGGCAGATCCTGGGCTTTGGGATGTGGGCCGCGATCGAGCGCGACAGCGGCATGCCCGTGGGCCTCGTCGGGATCTGGGGCCCCGAGCCCTGGCCGATGCCCGAGCTGGCCTATCACCTCTATGAGGGGGCCGAGGGCAAGGGCTATGCGACCGAGGCCGGGCGCGCTGTGCTCGATTTCGCGCGCGACCGCCTCGGCATGCGCGAGCTGGCCTCGATGATCGACCCCGCCAATGCCGCGAGCCAGTCGGTCGCGCGGCGGCTGGGGGCCGAGAACACCGGCCGCGAATTTTGCGCCGACCCCGACGGCCCCGCCGTCGAGATCTGGCGCCACGACCTGACGGGAGCGCGCGCATGACCGAAGCCGCCCGCGCCGCACAGCTGCTCAAGGAGCACCGCGAGAGCATCGACCGGCTCGACGCGATCCTCGTCTACACGCTGGGCGAGCGGTTCAAGCACACCCAGGCCGTTGGCCGGCTGAAGGCCGTCCACGACCTTCCCCCCGCCGATCCGATCCGCGAAGAAGCGCAGATCGCCCGGCTCACCGATCTTGCGAACGAGGCCGATCTCGACCCCGAATTCGCCAAGAAGTTCCTGGCTTTCATCATCCAGGAAGTCATCAAGCACCACGAGAAACACCAATCCTGACGGGGCCTTTCCCGTCACCGACCATACCCAAGGAGACACTCCCATGGCCATGAAGATCCGGCTCGCCCGCGGCGGTTCCAAGAAGCGCCCCCACTATTCGATCGTCGCCACCGACAGCCGCATGCCGCGCGACGGCCGCTTCCTCGAGAAGCTCGGCACCTACAACCCGCTCCTTGCCAAGGACAGCGAAGAGCGCGTGAAGATGGACGTCGAGCGCGTCAAGGACTGGCTGTCGAAGGGCGCCCAGCCGACCGACCGCGTCGCGCGCATGCTCGAAGCCGCCGGCGTGACCGAGAAGAAAAACCGCTCCAACCCCAAGAAGGGTGAGCCGGGCAAGGCCGCCAAGGACCGCGCCGAGAAGAAGGCCGCGCGCGACGCCGCCCCGGCCGAAGACGCGGCCGAGTGATGCAGCCCGGCCCGGAACGCCCCGGCGCCTTCGCACCGGAGTTCCGGGCCGAGCTGGCCCGGCTGATGGACCGGCGCCGCGACGTGCGCCGCTTTCTCACCGAGCCCGTGGACGAGGCAGCGCTGACGCGCTGCCTCGATTCGTTTCTGACCGCCCCCTCGGTGGGGCTGTCCGAACCGTGGCGGGTGATCCGGGTCGAGAGCGCACAGGCCCGCGCCGCAGCGCTGGCCAATTTCGAAGAGGCCAACGCCGCCGCATTGGCCGACCAGTCGCGCAGCCGCGCCACGCTCTACGCCCGGCTGAAGCTGTCGGGCATGCGCGACGCGCCGGTGCAGCTCGCCGTCTGGTGCGACGAGACGACACCCAAGGGCCACGGCCTCGGGGCCGCGACCATGCCCGAGATGCGCCGCTACTCGGTCGTCGCCGCGATCACCCAGTTCTGGCTCACCGCCCGGGCCGAGGGGCTCGGCACCGGCTGGGTCTCGATCCTCGACCCCGTACGGCTCGCCCGCGACCTGGACGTACCGCCCGGCTGGGCGCTGGTGGGCTATCTCTGCGTCGGCCACGCGCAGACGCTCGACCGCGTGCCCGAGCTCGAGGCCGAGGGCTGGGAGGTCCGGCGCGGCCACCTGCCGGTCGAGACGCGCTGAGGCTTGCCTTCGGGCGCGGGCTGTTGTTCCAACGCGGCGACAGGCTTGGAGGACGTGATATGAGCGACATGATCTGCGTGGGGCGGCTGGCGGGCGCCTTCGGGGTGCGCGGCGAGGTGCGGCTCAAGAGCTTTTGCGCCGAGCCCGAAACCATCGTCGATTACGCGCCGCTGGTGACCGCCGAGGGCTGCGAGTTCCGGCAGATCGTGCTGACCGGCCAGGGCTCGGGCGCCTATACCGCCCGCATCGACGGCATCACCACCAAGGAGGAGGCCGATGCGCTCAAGGGCACCGACCTCTTCGCCCCGCGCGACCGGCTGCCCGCCCTGCCCGACGACGAATATTACCACGCCGACCTGATCGGGCTTGCGGTGCATGATACCGGCGGCGCGCTCCTGGGCACGGTGCGGGCCGTGCTCAACCACGGCGCAGGCGACCTGCTCGAAATCGCGCCGCCCGGTGGCAGCGAGACGGTGCTCTTGCCCTTCACCCTGGCGGCGGTGCCGACCGTCGATCTCGCTGCGGGGCGCATCGTGGCCGATCCGCCCGAGGGGCTCTTCGCGGGCTGATCGCGCCCGGAACCCGCCCCACTTGTTCGTGTTGACTGGCTGAAGCGCCGGAGTTTTTCCGGGCGCAGACCGAAAGGCATGTTCATGATCGAATGGATTCTCATCCTCCTTGCCATTGCCGCCGTCGCCGGTCTTCTGGGCATGGGCCGGATCTCCGGCGCCGCCCTCACCGGGGCCAAGTGGCTCGCCATCATCGCGCTGGTGCTGTTCCTGCTGGTGCTGTTCGGGATCATCGGCCTCGCGGCCTGACCCGCGCCCCCGGGCCGCCGGACCTTTCCCGGCGGCCCGCGATCCGCTATGGCCCGAAGCCATGAGCGACATGCCCCCCTCCCGCGCCGCCGGGCGCCTTAGTGCCCGCCCCTCCGCGCAGCCGCGCGAGCTGATGACCGACACGCCCGATCTCGCGGGCGCCTGGACGGCACAGGTCATCACCCTGTTTCCGCAGGCTTTTCCCGGCGTGCTGGGCGAGAGCCTGACGGGAAAGGCGCTCAAGGACGGGCTGTGGCAGCTCCAGCCCATGGATCTGCGCCCTTACGGCGAAGGCAGGCATCGCAATGTCGACGACACCCCCGCGGGCGGCGGCGCGGGCATGGTGCTGCGCCCCGACATCGTCGGCCGCGCCATCGAGGACGCAAAGGCGCGCGCCAAGGGCGTGACGCCGGTGATCTACCTGTCGCCCCGCGGCCGCCGCTTCGATCAGGCTCTGGCGCGCGAGCTGAGCCGGGCGGACGGCGTGATCCTGCTGTGCGGCAGGTTCGAGGGCGTGGACGAGCGGGTGCTCGAGGAGCACGAGGTGCTGGAGGTCTCCTTGGGAGATTTCGTCTTGACGGGCGGGGAGATCGCGGCGCAGGCCTTGATCGACGCCACCGTCCGACTTATACCGCGCGTGCTGGGGAATCAGGCGTCCACGGAGGAGGAATCCTTCTCCCACGGTCTCCTCGAACACCCGCAATACACCAAGCCCGCGCTCTGGAGGGGTCGTGCGATCCCCGAGATTCTTCTCTCGGGCCATCACGCGAAGATCACCGACTGGCGCCGGACCATGGCCGAGAGGCTGACGAAAGAACGGCGACCTGATCTCTGGCGGGCGTATTGCGAAGATCGCGGTGCGGACCCGGACGAAGACCGAGAGCTCTGAGGTTGCGAGCAACGTCGCGGAGATAACCGCGAGCAATCAAGGAGTGACAGGCATGGACCTGATCGCACAGCTCGAAGCGGAGCAGATCGCTTCGCTGGGGAAGACCATCCCCGATTTCAAGGCCGGTGACACCGTGCGCGTCGGCTACAAGGTGACCGAGGGCACCCGCACCCGCGTCCAGATGTACGAAGGCGTCTGCATCAGCCGCAAGAACGGCTCGGGCATCGCCGGTTCGTTCACCGTGCGCAAGATCTCGTTCGGCGAAGGCGTCGAGCGCGTCTTCCCGCTCTATGCGACCAACATCGATTCGATCGAGGTGGTGCGTCGTGGCCGCGTGCGCCGCGCGAAGCTCTACTACCTGCGTTCGCGTCGCGGCAAGTCGGCCCGTATCGCCGAAGTCAGCAACTACAAGCCCAAGGCCGACACGGCCGCGGCCAAGGCCTGAGGAGCGCCGACATGAAAGCGGATATCCATCCCGACTACCACGTCATCGACGTCAAGATGACCGACGGCACCATCGTCAAGATGAAGTCCACCTGGGGCAAGGAAGGCGACCAGCTGTCGCTCGACATCGACCCCTCGGTGCACCCGGCCTGGACCGGTGGCTCCTCGCGTCTCATGGACGCCGGCGGCCGCGTGTCGAAGTTCAAGAACAAGTACGCCGGTCTCGGCTTCTGATCGCCCCGGCCACCGCGATTCGAGAAAACGCCGCCCTTCGGGGCGGCGTTTTGCATTTGTGGCGCAAATGGGGCGAAGACGGGGCGCCGACACCGAGGCCAATGGCGCGAAAACCGGCAGTTTCGCCCAACAATGGCAGGGCGCGTCGGGAATATGGCGTTTTATGGGCAACAATACGCATCTAATTGTGTCGCAATGCGTTAAGCCCTGCTACACCATGGCAAATATGTCATTTCGGAGGCTTTTCGATGCAGCAGTCAGGCGCCCGGGCCTTCGGCGACAAAGCCCATCTCATCGATCACCATGAAATGATGCGCATTCTCGGTCGCGTGCCGCCGGTGCAGGCCCATGGCCGCCACGAAAAAGCCACGATCGGCCGCGCCGCCTATACCATGCACAAGGCCGCCGCCCGCCCGCGCAGGACGCGCGACCCCGAGGCGGAGCCGCAGCGCCGCGAGGTGCC
>NZ_JAMYXC010000023.1 GCF_024159025.1 Limimaricola litoreus | reverse complement strand
CCCGCCCGCTTTCGGCAACCTCACCGCCTACAAGGACGAGATCGTCCGGCCGCTGTCGGAGATGGTCGAGGCCTGCCCCGAACATGGCGGCGCGGTGATGATCACCGGCGGTCTGGGCGGCATCGGCCTGACGCTGGCCGAGACGCTGATCCGCGAGGCGCAGGCCCCGGTGGCGCTTGTCTCGCGCCACGGGCTGCCGCCGCGGGAGGCATGGGAGGGCCTCGTCGCCGCGGGGGGCGAAGAGGGGCAGCTACGCCTGATCCGCGCCGTGCTGCGGCTCGAGGCGCTGGGCGGGCGGGTCTTGGTGCTGCGCGCCGATGTGACCGACCTCGAACAGATGCGCCGGGCCGTCGCGCAGGCGACCGCCGCGCTGGGGCCGCTCAGCGGCGTGATCCATGCCGCCGGGCGGCTCGATGATGCGCCGGTGCTGGGCCGCGATCCGGCGGCGGCCGAGGCGGTTCTTGCGCCCAAGCTGCAGGGGCTGATGGTGCTCGACGCGCTGTTTCCCGACAGGCGCCTCGACTGGATGGCGCTCTGCGCCTCGAGCTCAGGCTGGACCACCCCCGCGGGGCAGGCCGATTACGTCGCCGCCAACGCCGCGCTCGACGCCTATGCGCAATCGCACGCGGGCGGGGCCACGCGGGTCGTGGCGATCGATTGGGGCATCTGGGCGGACACGGGCATGACGGCCACGGGGGGCAGCGGCTCTACCGCGCCGCCAACGCTTGCCCCCAAGGCGCAGCCCGATCCGGGCGCGATGTTCGATCACCGCGAGACGGGGGATAAGATCATGCTGAGCGCGCGCTGGAGCCCCGCGACGCGCTGGTTCCTCGACCAGCACCGCACGCGGGCGGGCGAGGCGCTTTTGCCCGGCACGGGATATGCCGAGATGATGGCCGAGCTGGCCGGGCCGGAGGGCTTTGGGCCGTTCGAGATCCGCGATCTGCGCTTTCTTGCGCCCCTGCACACCCCCGATGGGGGCGAAACCCGGGTGCGCGCGCGTCTGCACGCCAATGGCAGCGGCGATGCCGCCCCGAAGCAGGAGGGGCCCATGCCGGGCCTGGTCGAGATCGAGGCCGCGCCGCCGGGGGCGGATTGGGCTCCGGTCGCCACCTGCCGCATCGGCAGGGCCGAAACCGCCCCCGGCGACATCGACCTTGCGGCCATCGCCGCGCGGATGGGGCCGTCCGAACCGCTCGTCTTGCCGCAGCAGGACCATCTTGATTTCGGCGCGCAGTGGCAGGTCACGGGCGAGGCGCGACGCGGCGCGCGCGAGGGGCTGGCCCGGCTGCGGCTGCCGCCCGAGGCGACCGCCGGCATGCCGCTGCATCCGGGCCTGCTCGATATCGCCACCGGATGGGCGATCGACCTCATCGAGGGCTATGACCCGGGGCAGCTCTGGGTGCCCGCGGGCTACGGGGTGATGCGCATTCATGCGCCCCTGCCGGGCCGGATCGTGAGCCATGCGCGGCTCGCGCGGCAGGAGGACGGCGTCGCCTGGTTCGACATCACGCTCTGCACGCCCGAGGGCGCGGTCTGCGTCGAGATCGAGGGTTTCGAGCTGCGCCGCCTCGCGGCGGGGCTGTCGTTGCAGACCACGCGCGCCGCGCCCGGCGCCACGTCCTCTGGGACCGACCCGCTGGAAGAGGCCCGGCGGCAGGGCATCCGCCGCGAGGAGGGCGGCGCGGCCTTCCTGATGGCGCTGCGGGCCGGTCTGCCGCAGATCGCGATGACCGCGCAGCCGCTGCCCGAGCTGATCGCCGCGGCCCGCGCGATCCGCCCGGCGCCAGCGGCATCCGCGCCGGACGTCGCGCTGTCGGAGGAGTTCGAGACAAGAGCGCAGGCCTGGCTCGCCGGGCAATGGATGGCGCTGCTCGGGGTCGACCGGGTTGGGCCGGACGACAGCTTCTTCGACCTCGGGGGGCATTCGCTGATCGCGGTGCGGCTGTTCGCGGCGATCCGCCGCGAGACCGGCACGGCGCTGCCGATCTCAGCGCTGTTCGAGGCGCCGACGATCCGCGCGCTCGCCGCGCGGCTGGAGCCGGAGGAGGGCGCGGCGGCGCCCGGGGAGCAGTCTGCAAGCCCCGTCCTGCGGCAGGCGGCCGAAGAGAACGTGCATCTCGTCGCGCTCGGGGCGAAGGGCGAAAAGACCCCGCTCTTCATCTCCGCGGGCATGTTCGGCAATGTCATGAACCTGCGCCATCTCGCGCAGCACCTGGGTGCGGAACGGCCGGTCTGGGGCCTGCAGGCGCGCGGTCTGACCGGCGAGGTGCCGCCGCACCGCAGCTTCGAGGCGGCGGCGCGCGATTGCCTGGCCGAGATGCGCTGCGTGCATCCGGGCGGGCCGTGGCTTCTGGCGGGCTACTCGGGCGGCGGGCTCATCGCCCTCGAAATGGCGCGGCAGTTGACGGACCAAGGCGAAGAGGTGGCGCAGTTGATGCTGCTGGATACGCCCTTGCCGCAGCGCCCGCCGCTGCGCTGGCAGGACCGGCTGGCGATCCAGACGATCGAGCTGCGCCGGGCCGGGCTGGCCTATCCGGTGGACTGGTTCGCGCGGCGGCTGCGCTGGGAGATCGACCGCCGCCGCCACGGCCGCCTTGCGGCGCAGTGCGCGCCTGCACGAGATCCCCT
>NZ_JAMYXC010000230.1 GCF_024159025.1 Limimaricola litoreus | reverse complement strand
CGCTGATCCCGGCGCGCACCGGGCTCTCGGCCCTCGCCGGTGCGGAGACGGCGCGGTGAACGCGCAAGCCGCGGGCGAGCCGGAGCGACGCCGCCCCGCCGTGCCGATCGAAACCAGCGTGACGCCCGATTACATCATCTGCCTCGAAACCGGGGCCCGGCTGGTGCTGCTGCGCCGCCACCTGCGCGAAAGGCTGAAGCTCACGCCCGAGCAATACCGCGCCCGCTGGGGCCTGCCGCCGGAATACCCGATGGCCGCGCCCAACTACATGCAGGCCCGGGCGGCTTCCCGCGCATGACGGCCCCTTGGCAGGGAGTTCTTGAAAATCGCAACAATACCTGCAAGGATTACATGATTACTGTCGAAGAATTCGACTTGCAGATGCCCGCCGAGGCCGCCGCAGCGACGCTTTCCTTCGCCCGGCCGCCGCAAAGGGGCATGCACCCTGGATGAAAGGGCGGACATGACGAAACCGGATTCGAAGACCGAACTGCTCAGCACCATCGTGGCCTCCTACGCCGCGCGCCCGGATGTCGACAGCGACGATATCGTGGCGCTCGTGGCCAAGCTGCGCCGCGAGTTGGGGATCGAGGCGCAGGACGCGCCCGCCGCATCGACCGAGGCGGCGCCCGAGGGCAGCATGACACCGGCCATACCGCTGTCGCGCGCCGTGACCGAGGACAAGGTCTTCTGTCTGTGCTGCGGCAAGGGCTTCAAGATGCTCAAGCGGCACCTGGGCGCAGAGCACGGCATGACGGAGGCCGAGTATCGCGCCGCCTTCGGCCTGCCCGAAGACATGCCGCTGGTGGCGCCGAGCTATTCGCGGCGCAAGGCCAGCTACGCGCGCAAGGTGGGCTTTGGCCGCTACAGCCGCGAAACCGCGCGGCGCGACGACGAGACCGTCGGCTAGGGCCGCCCGCCGGACGCATCGCATCGACATCGCAAGAAGCCCCGCGGCGCCGCACGGCCCGCGGGCAGGACAGGCGCGCGGCACGGCGCGCGCAGGAGGACGGGCCATGGCCGGCGGTCAGACGATCATCATCAAGAAAATCGAGGACGACGGCCATGACGACCATCATGGCGGCGGCTGGAAGGTGGCCTATGCCGACTTCATGACCGCGATGATGGCCTTCTTCCTGCTGTTGTGGATTCTCGCGGCGAGCGAGGAGGAGACGCTCGAAGGCCTGGCCGAGTATTTCACGCCCTCGATCAGCGCGGTGGGGGCGAGCGGTTCGGACGGGGTGCTGCGCGGGCAGGTCATCGAACTGGCCGGGGAGATGCAGGCCTCGGAGGGCGCGCCACCGGTCGAGGCGCCCGATCTGCCCGATTTCGGCGCGAATGATCCGTTGCAGGTCTTCGACAGCCGGCTGCGCGATGCCGAGCCACAGGTGGTGGTCGAATACCTGCCCGCCGAGGCCGCGCCGCCCACCGAGGAAGAGCTGCAGACGCGGCGCATGGCCGAGGCGGCGGCGCAGACCCGCGCGGCGCAGGACCGGCGCGAGGCCCAGCTCGACGCCATCGAGGAGGAGATCGCCGCGCGCATCGCGGCCCAGCCTTCGCTGGCCGACATCGGCGACAACCTGCGCCTCGACCGCACGCCCGAGGGGCTGCTCATGCAGATCCTCGACGAGGAGGAGCGCCCGATGTTCGCCACCGGCAGCGCGAGCATCGTGCCGCAGACCCGCGCCCTGATCGAGATCGTCGGCGAGACGGTGCGCGACATGACGCATGAGCTCGCGATTTCGGGACACACGGATTCGCTGCCGTTTGCACGGCAGAACGGCTATGGCAACTGGGAGCTGTCCTCGGACCGCGCCAATGCCGCGCGGCGCGCGCTGATCGAGGCCGGGCTCGCGCCCGAGCGGATCAGCCGGGTGAGCGGTCTGGCCGATACGCAGCCGCTCTACCCCGACCGCCCCGAAGCGCCGCAAAACAGGCGGATCGGCCTGTTGCTGGAGTATCCCGAACCGGGGCACGAGGCGGCCGCCGCGCCGCGCTGAGAGGGGCGGCACGCCCGGCCGGGGCTGATGCAGATCGGACACGTTCATGGCCCCCGCGGGGCAAGGGAGATGTTTCTGCCCCATTTCGGCCTCATTTGGCCGACAATCTGAAACAACCCCGATCAGGCACCGCGGACAGGCCCGCGGCGGGGTGGAAGACCCAAGACACGAACCGCAAAGCGGCGTGGGGCGGGACAGGCAGAACAGACCCGGAAAACAGGGCGGATCGATGCAGAGCAGTGACCTTCTCGAAGCCATTTGGCGCGGCGATATCGCATGCGCCGAAGACAGTGACGGCGGCGCCCGCCTCGGGGCCATTCTCGACGCGCTGGCGCCGATGCGGCGGATCGGCCTTGCGCGCGGTGGCCACGGGGCGGGGGCGCAGATCCTGCCCGAGCAGACCGAGCTTCTGCCGGCGCTGGCGCTTGGTGACGTGATCGAGGAAGAGCTGGCGATGGAAGCCCCGCAAGGGGCGCTGGTGATGATCCTCGACCAGGCCGCGCTGCGGCCCGGCGCGGGCGATGCCGCCCGCGCCCAGCTCGCGGGCCGCCTGGTCGGCGAGCTCCTGATCGATGCGGTGCAGCGCGGCCTTTTCCCGGTCGAGCACGAGACCGAGGCGCTCTTGCTGATGGCGCACCACCAGCATCAGCGTGTTGACCTCCTTTGGCAACGTCCCGAAGCGGTCGATCAGCTCGGCGGCGAAGCCCT
>NZ_JAMYXC010000242.1 GCF_024159025.1 Limimaricola litoreus | reverse complement strand
CTCCGCGCTGTCGATGCCGAGCGGCTCGGCCAGATCGAGCACGAGGCGCGACCAGCCCGGTCGCCCGCGCCCCAACCGCAGCGCCGTGGCGCGATCGCCCGAGAGCAGTGCGGCCGGATCGGCCCCGGCCCAGTCGGCCTCGGCGAAATCGAGCACGAGGCGGCGCGGCGCATCCAAGGTGAAGACGCGCCACGGCACTGGCTGGCTCAGCGCGAGATCGACCTCGACGCCCTTCCGACTGTCCTCGATCCGGCTCTTCGCGGGATCGAGCCGCGCCAGCCCCGAGAACTCCTGCGCCTGCAGCGGCGCGGCCAGCAGCAGCGCGAGGCCGATCCCCTTCATCTTTCCCCAAATACGCATACCCGGCCTGCCCCGCGCGCCGCGCCGGGGCCTCATGCGGTGCCCGCCTCCGCATGGCCGCGCGCCGCCATGAAACGGGTCAGACGCTCCAGCCCCTCCTCGATATCGGCGGTGGAGCGCGCGTAGGAGAAGCGGATCCAGCGATGCCCCTCGGCGGGATCGAAATCGAGTCCCGGCGTCACCGCCACCCCCGCCTCGTCGAGGATCTCGGCGGCGAAGGCGCGGCTGTCATCGGTGAAGGCGGAGACGTCGGCATAGACGTAGAAGGCGCCGTCGGGCGGCGCGAAGCGGGTGAAACCCGCCTGCGGCAGCCGCTCCAGCATCAGGCGGCGGTTGGCGGCATAGACGGCGGCGTTGGCCTCCAGCTCCGCGGTGCAGTCCATCGCATGCAAGGCGAGGCGCTGGGAGGCATGCGGGGTGCAGATGAACATGTTCTGCGCGATCCGCTCGATGCCGCGCACCTGCTCGGGCGGCACGATCAGCCAGCCGACGCGCCAACCGGTCATCGAGAAATACTTGGAGAAGGAGCCGATCACATGGGTCTCGTCGGTGACCTCCAGCGCCGAAGTGCCGCGCCCGCCGATGCCGTGATAGATCTCGTCGGAGATGAGCGCCGCGTCGCGGGCCGCACAGGCCTCGGCCAGCGCTGCGATGCCGTCGCGGTCGAGCATCGTCCCCGCCGGGTTGGAGGGCGAGGCCAGCACCAGCCCGTCGAGCGCGTGTGCCTCGACGTCGCCCGGCACCGGCTGCATCCGGTTTTCGAGCCGGGTGGCGATGTCGATCGGCGCCATGTCGAGCGCCTTGAGGATCTGCCGGTAGGAGGGGTAGCAGGGCGCGCCCAAGCCCACCCGCGCGCCGGTGTCGAAGAGCTGGGTGAAGCTCAGAAGGAACGCCCCCGACGCGCCCGAGGTGACAACGACGCGCGCCGGGTCGAGATCGACGCCGTACCAGTCTCCGTAATGGCGCGCGATGCGCGCGCGCAGCTCTGGCAGGCCGAGCGCGACGGTGTAGCCCATCGGCCCCGCCGCCATCTCGCGCGCCACCTTCTCGACCGCTTCGCGCGGTGCGCCGGTGCCGGGCTGGCCGACCTCCATGTGGATGATGTGCCAGCCTGCTTCCTCGGCCTGCCGGGCCGCCTCCATCACGTCCATCACGATGAAGGGATCAACCTCGCCGCGCCTTGAGTTCCGCATGACAGTCTCCCTAGGGTTTGGCGCGGTTGTGCCAATCCCGCGGCCCCGCCGTCAATGGCCCGCCCCTCTGCGCGGGAACTTGGCACAAGCGCGGCGATGTGGTCTGCACGGCCCGACACGAGGAAAGGACATTCCATGCTGCGCAGCCTCACCCGCGCCCTGCCCGTCACTCTGGCGCTCGCCAGCCCCGCCATGGCGCTCGATCTCGACGCGATGAGCGACGCCGAACGCGACGCCTTCGGCGCGCAGGTCCGCGCCTACCTGCTGGAGAACCCCGAGGTGCTGATGGAGGCGATCGCCGTGCTCGACCAGCGCCAGGCCGAGGCCGCGGCCCAGGGCGACAGCGCGCTGATCGCCGCGCATGCCGACGCGCTCTACGACTACGAGGGCGACTGGCAGGGTGGCAACCCCGAGGGCGACATCACCGTCGTCGAGTTCATGGATTACAAGTGCGGCTATTGCCGCCGCGCCTTTCCCGAGGTCGAGGAGCTGATCGAGAGCGACGGCAACATCCGCTACATCCTCAAGGAATTCCCGATCCTTGGCGAACAGTCGCTGATGGCCTCGCAATTCGCGCTGGCGGTGCGCGCGTTGGAGGGCGACGCGGCCTACAAGCAGGCGCACAACGCGCTGATGACCATGCGCGCGGATGTGAGCGAGACCTCGCTCGAAGCCTTGGCGGACAGCCTCGACGCCGATTTCGAAGCGGTGCAGGCCGAGATGAAGAGCCCCGAAGTGGCGCGCATCATCGCCGAGAACCGCCAGCTGGCGCAGGCAATGCAGGTGTCGGGCACGCCGAGCTTCGTGCTGGGCGAGCAGATGCTGCGCGGCTACGTGCCGCTGGCGCAGATGCGCGAGCTGGTGGCCAAGCAGCGCGGCGAGTGAGCGCGCCCCTGGCCTCGGCACGAAAAAGGGCGGCCCATCGGGCCGCCCTTTCCGTTTTTCCAGGGGGTCGCGATCAGCGGATGATGTGCACGATCCGGCGTTCGCCCGGCTCGACCACGACAGGCGTGCCGTTGAGGTAGAGATAGCTGTATTCGGCCTCCGGCACCGGAGTCAGCTCGACCTCGGCGGGCACGGTGGCGCCGACCACGACCTCGCCGCCGAGCACGACCGGCTCGACCGGGTTCTCGCGGACATAGGTAATGGTCTCGTCGTTCGGCGTGGCCGCGTCGCCCGCCATCGCGCCGAGGGCCGCGGCGCCGAGGATGCCGACCGGCCCG
>NZ_JAMYXC010000267.1 GCF_024159025.1 Limimaricola litoreus | reverse complement strand
GGCGGCGCGCCTGGGCCATGGCGGAGGCCCGCGGCGCGTGGTGGCAGGGCGCCGCCGTGCTGGCGCTCGTCGCTCTGGCCACCGGGCTTGCGCTCTGGGGCGAGGGTCTGGTGGCGGGCTTTGCGCTTCTGGGCGCGGGGCTCGTCGCCGCCGCGCTGGCCCTGCCGCTGGTGCTGGGGGCGATACTGGCGGGCATGGCGCGGCTGGCGCGCGGCGCTCTGGCGCAATGGTTCTGGGCCGACACGCGCCAGCAGCTTCCGGGGCTGTCGCTGGCGCTGATGGCGCTCTTGCTGGCGATGGCGGCGAATATCGGCGTCTCGACCATGGTGGGCTCGTTCCGCCAGACCTTCACCGGCTTTCTCGACCAGCGCCTTGCGCCCGAGCTTTATGTCGAGACCGCCGATGACGAGGAGGCCCGCGCCATCGCGGCCTTTCTGGCTCCCCGGGTGGGATCGGTGCTGCCGCTGGCCTCGGTCGAGATCGAGGTGGCGGGCGAGCCCGCCGAGCTGAACCTCGCGCGGCCCGATCCGACCTACCCCGAGAACTGGCGTTTCCTGCAATCGGTCGAGCGGCCGTGGCAGCGGCTGGCGGCGCGCGAGGGCGCGCTGATCAACGAGCAGCTCGCCCGCCGGGCCGGGCTCGCCCTGGGCGATCCGCTCCGGCTTGGCCCCGACACCACGTTGCCGGTGCTGGGCATCTACGGCGATTACGGCAACCCGGTGGGGCAGGTGATCGTGACCGAGGCGCTGTTTGCCGACCTGCACCCCGGGATCGTGCCGCGCCGCTTCGGCCTGCGCCTCGATCCCGACCGGGTGCCCGAGATCCGCGCGGCGCTGGAGGCCCGGGGCCTGCCCGGCGGGGCGATCACCGATCAGGCGGCGCTCAAGCGGTTCTCGTTGCAGGTCTTCGAGCGCACCTTCGCGGTCACGGCGGCGCTCAACGTGCTGACGCTGGCCGTCGCGGGCTTTGCCATCCTGATGTCGCTGCTGACGCTGGCGGCATTGCGGTTGCCGCAGCTCGCGCCGGTCTGGGCGCTGGGGCTCACCCGCCGCCGCCTCGCCGCGCTGGAGATGGCGCGCGCCGTGCTGCTGGCGGCGCTGACCGCGCTTCTGGCATTGCCTCTGGGGCTGGCGCTGGCCTGGGTGCTGCTCTCGGTCGTCAATGTCGCGGCCTTTGGCTGGCGGCTGCCGATGTTCGTCTTTCCGGCGGCCTACGGCTGGCTCGGGCTCTTCGCGCTCCTGGCCGCCGCGGCCGCGGCGCTTTGGCCGGCGATCCGGTTGGCGCGCACGCCGCCGGCCGTGTTGTTGGGGGTGTTTGCCAGTGAACGCTAGGATCCTGCTTCTGCTGTGTCTGCCCGCAGCCGCGCAGGCGCAGGGCTTTGCCGGGCTGGGCGGCGCGGCGGAGGGGTTCGCCCTGCCGCAGGAGGGCCGCGCCCTGTCCTTTCCCGCCGATCACGGCGCGCACCCCGCGTTCCGGATCGAATGGTGGTACGTCACCGCCAATCTCGAAGGCCCCGACGGCACGCCCTACGGGCTGCAATGGACGCTGTTCCGCTCCGCCCTCGCGCCGCGCGAAACCCGAGGCTGGGACAGCCCGCAGCTCTGGCTCGGCCATGCGGCGGTCACCACCCCCGAGACGCATCTCTTCGCCCAGCGCCTCGCGCGCGGCGGCATCGGGCAGGCCGGGGTCGAGCCCGCGCCCTTCGAAGCCTGGATCGACGATTGGCGCATGGCGGGGCCGGATTTCGACGATCTCGCCCTCTCGGCTTCGGGGCCCGAGTTTTCCTATGAGGTGACGCTTGATGCGCAGGGTTCGCTGGTGCGGCACGGCGAGGCGGGGTTCTCGGTCAAATCGGCCGAGGGGCAGGCGAGCCATTACTATTCGCAGCCCTTCTTTGCGGTGGAGGGCACGCTGCGCCTGCCTGCGGGCGCGGTCGAGGTGACCGGCAGCGCCTGGTTCGACCACGAATGGTCCTCGCAGCCGCTGTCGGACCGGCAGACCGGCTGGGACTGGTTTTCCCTGTCGTTCGAGGGCGGCGCCAAGCTCATGGGGTTTCAGCTTCGCGAAAAGGATGCGGCGGGCTACAGTTACGCCAGCTGGATCGCGCCCGACGGGACGCTGACGCCCTATGTCGGCGCCTTCGAGGCCGAGCCGCTGGAGACGGTGGAACTCGACGGGGTAGAGGTGCCGGTGCGCTGGGCGGTGCGGCTGCCGCAGGAAGGCGTCGCGGTCGAGGTGGAGGCGCTGAACGCGGGCGCATGGAACGCGCTGTCGCCGCCCTATTGGGAGGGGCCGGTGACGGTCACCGGGAGCCATGTGGGCGAGGGATATCTGGAGATGACGGGCTATGAGTGAGATCACCACGCTTTCGGAGCTGTTCGGGCTGGTGCGCGCGCGCATCATTACGGGGCTTGAGCATCGTGAGGCCGCGGCGCGGCTGCCGGTTCTGGCCACGCGCGACGCGCAGGGCTGGCCCTCGGTGCGCACCATGGTGCTGCGCGGCTTCGATGCCGGGGACTGGACGCTGGATATGCATTCCGACGCCGACGCGGCCAAGGTGCTGCAGCTCACCGACGGGCCGCGCGCCGCGCTCCAGTTCTGGGATGCCGAAGCCGCGCTGCAGGTGCGGATGCGCGCCCATGTGATCCGCCTGCCGCATGAGGAGGAAAAGGCGTTGTGGGAACGGGTGCCCGAGGCGGCGCGCGCGCAATACGGCACGGTGCCGCCGCCCGGCACGCCGATCGCCTCGGCCGAGGCCTGGCGCCCCAACCCGCGGCCTGCGCGCT
>NZ_JAMYXC010000305.1 GCF_024159025.1 Limimaricola litoreus | reverse complement strand
CTCGGGGCTTCGGGCCTGGCAGGCGGCGGCGCGGCTCGGTGCGGATTGGGGAGGCGAGATCCGGCTGGTGGCGCTCGGCTGATCCTGCCGTGGCGGCAGAGCTTGCAAGACGCCGCAGCGGGCATAGACTCGGGGCCTGCCCGCGCCGCCCCCGAAAGGAGCTTCCATGACCCGTTTCCTGCAAGACATCGAAAGCCGCCTCGAGGAGATCCGCGAGGAAGGGCTGTGGAAGACCGAGCGCGAGATCACCTCGCCGCAGGGCGGGCGCGTCGATCTCGGCGATCGAGAGGTCATCAATCTTTGCGCCAACAACTATCTCGGGCTGGCCGATCACCCCGACCTGATCCATGCCGCCAAGGAATCGCTCGATCGGCACGGCTACGGCATGGCCTCGGTGCGCTTCATCTGCGGCACGCAGGATCTGCATCGCAAGCTGGAGAGGCGCCTCGCCGAATATCTCGGCCATGACGACACGATCCTCTTCGCCGCCTGCTTCGATGCCAATGGCGCGCTGTTCGAGCCGCTCTTGGGCCCCGAAGACGCGGTGATCTCGGATGCGCTCAACCACGCCTCGATCATCGACGGCATCCGCCTGTGCAAGGCCAAGCGCTACCGCTTTGCCAATTCCGACATGGCGGATCTCGAAGCCAAGCTGAAGGAGGCCCGCGACGCAGGGGCGCGCCACGTGATGATCGCCACCGACGGCGTCTTCTCGATGGATGGCTACCTCGCCCGGCTCGACGAGATCCGTGCGCTGGCCGACAAGTACGACGCGCTGATGATGGTCGACGACTGCCACGCCACCGGCTTCATGGGGCCGAAGGGGGCGGGCACGCCTGCGCATTTCGGGGTGAGGGCCGACCTGTTGACCGGCACGCTGGGCAAGGCGCTTGGCGGCGCGATCGGCGGCTATATCGCGGGGCCGCAGCCCGTCATCGACCTGCTGCGCCAGCGGGCGCGGCCCTATCTGTTTTCCAACGCGCTGCCGCCTATGGTCTGCGCCGCGGGGCTGGAGGCGCTGCACCTGATCGAGAAAAGCGACGATCTGCGCGCCAATCTCTTCGAGAACGCCGAATACTGGCGCAAGGGGCTGACCGATCTGGGCTTCGAGATCCTGCCCGGCGAGCATCCGATCATCCCGGTCATGCTGCATGACGCCAAGTTGGCGCAGAAGATGGCCCAGCGGCTCGACGAGCTGGGCGTCTATATCTCGGCCTTCTTCTTTCCGGTGGTGCCCAAGGGCAAGGCCCGCATCCGCACGCAGATGAACGCCGCCCTCACCCGCGAGGATCTGGATGCCGCGCTTTCGGCCTTTGCCAAGGCGGGCCGCGAGCTGGGCGTGATCTCGTGAGCCGCCCCAACGGCATGACGGCGCTGGTCAAGGCCAGGCCCGAGGAAGGGCTGTGGCGGCAGATCGTGCCGGTGCCCGAGATCGGCCCCGACGACGTGCTGATCCGGGTCAACAAGACCGGCATCTGCGGCACCGACGTGCATATCTGGAACTGGGACGAGTGGGCGCAGGGCGCGGTGCCGGTGCCCTTGGTGACAGGCCATGAGTTCGCGGGAGAGATCGTCGAGTTGGGGCGTAACGTGACCGATCTCTCGATCGGCCAGCGCTGCTCGGGCGAGGGGCATCTGATCGGCAAGCACTCGCGCCAGAGCCGGTCGGGCAAGTTCCACCTCGACCCCGAAACCCGCGGCATCGGCGTCAACGAGCCGGGCGCCTTCGCCGAATACCTGCGGCTTCCGGCCTTCAACGTGGTGCCGCTCCCGGACGCCATCGACGACGAGATCGGCGCGATCCTCGATCCCCTGGGCAACGCGGTGCACACCGCGCTCAGCTTCGATCTGGTGGGCGAGGACGTGCTGATCACCGGCGCCGGGCCGATCGGCATCATGGCGGCGGCGGTGGCGCGCCACGTCGGCGCGCGCCATGTCGTCATCACCGACATCAACCCCGACCGCCTCGCGCTCGCCGCGAAGGTGGCCGACGTGGTGCCGGTCAACGTGGCCGAAGAGGACCTCGCCGAGGTCGTGCCGCGCCTCGGCATGAAGCAGGGCTTCGACATCGGGCTGGAGATGTCGGGCAACCAGCGCGCGCTTGACCAGATGGTGGAGCGGCTGGTGATGGGCGGGCGGATCGCCATGCTGGGCATCCCGCCGGGCAAGTCGCCCGTGGATTGGTCCCGCATCGTGTTCAAGGCGATCACCATCAAGGGGGTCTACGGGCGCGAGATCTTCGAGACCTGGTACAAGATGATCGCCATGCTGGAGAACGGCCTCGATATCCGCGGCGTCATCACCCACCGGATGCCGGTGGAAGATTATGTCGCGGGCTTTGACGCGATGCGTGGCGGCGGCTCTGGCAAGGTTGTGCTCGATTGGACCGGGCGGCGCTGAACCCCGGCCCATGCAGCGGATGCATGGCGGGTCTACGCCGGCAACGGGTTTTCTTTCGCCGTTATCGCTACCAGTTAGGGATCAACGACGCGGCGAATACGCGCCACGCCGATCAGGCCCTAGAACTGGGCCAGCACGGACCCGAACCAAGGATTTCTGACATGGCCACCGCCACCATCGACCAGCGCACCACTTTCAACACCGAAACCAACGGCCTCACCGCGATCACCGCCCGTCTCAAGGCCGCCTTCGCACGCAACCGCGTCTACCGCCAGACGCAGCGCGAGCTGAGCCTGCTCACCGAGCGCGACCTCGCCGATCTGGGCATCGCCCGCTCGGCGATCAGGCAGATCGCCCGCGACGCGGCCCGCGCCGCCTGATCGCGCGAGAGACCGCCCCCGGCGGCGCCT
>NZ_JAMYXC010000132.1 GCF_024159025.1 Limimaricola litoreus | reverse complement strand
GGCGGCGGCATCGCGGCGCGGTCGGTCTTGCGGTTGGGCGTTATCGGAAACTGCACGAGGGCCACGATCCGCGCCGGGACCATGAAGGCCGGCAGCCGCGCCGCCAGCGCCGCGCGCAGCCCCGCCTCGTCGATCGGTGCCGCGGTTTCGAGATAGGCGACGAGCCGCGCGTCGCCGGGGCGATCCTCGCGCAGAAGCACCACGCTCGGCCCCAGTCCCGAGACCATATCGATCACGGCCTCGATCTCACCGGGTTCGATCCGGTGGCCGCGCAGCTTCACCTGGGCGTCGGCCCGGCCAAGGTATTCGAGCGTCCCGTCCGCGCGCCAGCGCGCGAGATCGCCGGTCTCGTAGATCCGCTCGCTGGGCCGGAACGGATCGGGGCGAAACCGCGCCCGCGTCAGATCGGCCCGGCCCCAGTAGCCGCGCGCCACCCCCGCGCCGCCGATCCACAGCGCGCCCGGCGCCCCCACCGGGCAGGGCGTCATCGCCGCGTCGAGCACGTAAGCGCTGGTGTTGCGGATCGGCGTGCCGATCACCGACGTGGGGGCATCCGCTGTCACCCGCCGCGTTGTCGACCAGATCGTGGTTTCGGTCGGGCCATACATGTTCTCGATCCAGCCGACCCCGGCGCCGCGCAGCTCCTCGGCCAGCGCCGCGGGCAGCGCCTCTCCGCCCAGCATGAGATGCGACAACCGACCAAGTGCCGCGCGGCTGGTCTCGTCGGCCACCAGCATCCGCGCCATCGAGGGGGTGCATTGCAGGTGGGTCACGCCGTGGCGGCGGATCTGCGCTGCGATCGAGCGGTCCTCATCGGTCGGTGCCTCCGCCTCGCCCGGCGCCGCATCCACCAGCGCCGCAAGGCGCGGCAGCCCCGCCAGGACCCGGTCCGGCGCGATGCCGAAATCGATCAGGCAGGCGATCTCGTCGACCCCGATCGCGCGCAGCTGCGCCAGCCGCGCCGCGCCGTCCTCGATGGTGCCGAACAGGCCTTGGGTCTCGAAATAGCGCGCGAAGGCGTGTTCGAGCACCGCCTCCATCTCCTCGGGCGTCAGCGCATCGGGGTCGACCGCCCCGTCGGCTCCGCGCCGGATCGCCGGAAAGGCCGCCGCGTGGCTGGCGATCAACTCGGCGGCAGAGCGCAGATAGGCCTTCATCGGGCCGCGCGCCACATCGCGGGCGGCCTCGCGGCTCTCATCGAGATAGCTGTGCAGCATCACCGTCACGCGGAAGGCCGAAGGGTCGTGCCCCGCCTCGGCCAGCGCCGCGCGCCAGTCGGCAATCCTCGCCGCCAGATCCTCGATGCTCTGCCCCAGAAGGTGGGTGAGCACGTTGGCCCCGATCCGCCCCGCCTCGCGCCAGCTGTCGGGATTGCCCGCGATGGTGAGCCACAAGGGCAGCTCGGGCTGCACCGGGCGGGGCCGTGTCGTCACCTCCTGCAGGCTGCCGTCGGCGCGGGGAAAGGCCACCGCCTCGCCGCGCCACAGCCGGCGCACCGCGTCGATGCTGCTTTGCAAGGCGGCGCGGTTGTCCGGCGGCGCAGTCTCGGGACGCAGCACGAAGTCGCCGGGCTGCCAGCCCGCTGCCATCGCCAGCCCCGCGCGCCCGCCCGAGAGCCGGTCGATCACCGCCCAATCCTCGGCGATGCGCGCCGGATGGTGCAGCGGCGCCACGCAGCTGCCCGCCCGGATCGCCAGCCGCGAGGTGACGGCGGCGACGGCGGCGCCGGTGACGGCGGGGTTGGGATAGGCGGCACCGAAGCCGTGGAAGTGTCGCTCCGGCGTCCAGACCGCCTCGAAGCCATGCGCATCGGCAAAGCGCGCGCCCTCCAGCAGCAGCCGGTAATCCGCCGTGTCGCTGTCCTCGTGACCCCAGTAGAACAGGCTGAGCGCCGGCCCTGCCGGTTTCGCCGCCGCACTGGGCCCGGAGGAGGTGAGCAGCCGCTCCTCCTCGCCCTGGATCACCACCGTCATCCCGCGCGACAGGGTCCACATGAGCTCCAGCACCGAGATGTCGAAGGAGACCGAGGTCACGGCGAGGAGCACGTCGCCGGGTACATGCGGCACCCGGTCGTCCATCCCGGCAAAGAAGTTCATCACCTGCCGGTGTTCGATCATCACCCCCTTGGGACGGCCGGTCGAGCCGGAGGTATAGATCAGATAGGCCAGATCGCCCGGTCCGGCCCGCGCCGGGATCGGCCCGGCCGCGGCTTGCGCGAGGCGCGAATCACCGAGCCGCAGCAGCTGCGCCGCGCCCGTCGGCAGCCCGGCGGGATCCTCGCCCTCGCAGATCACCAGCCCGGCGCGGCTGTCCTCGAGGTAGAAGGCCAGCCGTTCGGCCGGGTAGTTCGGGTCGAGCGGCACATAGGCCGCACCGGATTTCAGCACCGCGAGCATCGCCACGACCATCTCGGCCGAGCGCCGCAGGTGCAGCCCGACATGACGGCCCGGGCCCGCGCCCATCTCGATCAGCACCCGCGCCATGCGGTTGGCGCGCGCCTCCAGATCGGCATGACTCAGCCGCTCGGCACCACAGATCAGCGCCGGGGCCTCGGGGCTGCGCCGCGCCCGCGCGGCGATGGCGGCATCGATCGTGCCCTCGGGGATCGCGCCTCGGGTCGCGTTCCAGCCCTCGACCACCAGATCGCGCTCACCCGGCCCGGTTATGGGCAGGTTCGACAGGACAAGGCCCGGCGCTTCCGCCCCGGCGGCGAGCAGCGCATCGAGCCGCTCGACCAGCAGATCCAGCGCGCCGGGCAGCAGCGCTCCGGGGGCGGCCTGCAGGCGCCCGGTTTCGGAGTCGAGGGCGAGCAGCGCCCCCTTCGGGCAGGCCCC
>NZ_JAMYXC010000135.1 GCF_024159025.1 Limimaricola litoreus | reverse complement strand
ACAGCACGGCGCGCGCGCCCTCGGGCGGGCGCGGGCCATGTGGGCCAAAGGCCTCGACCGGCGCGCGCAGGGCGTCCGCGCGCACCAAGGCTCCCTCCTCCTCGCGCCGCAGATCGACCACGAAATCTCCCGGCGCGATCTGCGTGGCAGAAAGAAACCGTGGCGCATGGGCGGGCTCCTCCGCCCCGGCAAAGCCGAAGCCGCCAAAGCGCCAGCTCTCGGCGTCGAAGCTCACCAGCCGCCCCAGCGGCGAGGGCGCCATGCCTGCGAGCTGCGCCAGCGCCATCTGCGCCTGCACCGCGCCGATCACGCCGACCACCGGCCCGAGCACGCCCTCCTCGGCGCAGGAGCCCATGCGCGCGGGCAGGTCGGGAAACACCGCGCGCAAACTCGGCCCCCCGCCGCAGAAGCCGCCCGCATAGCCCGACAGCCCGGTGACCGAGGCGCTGATCAGCGGCAGCCCGGTCTCCACGCAGTGGTCCGAGGCCACGTAGCTCGCCGCGAAGCTGTCGGCGCAGTCGATCACCAGGTCGACGCCCGCGCAAAGCGCCGCCGCGGTGCCCGGATCGAAGCGCGCGACCGAGGGCGCGACCGCGCAATCGGGGTTCAGCGCCACCATCCGCGCCGCCGCCGCGATGGCCTTGGGCCGCCCGACATCCGCCTCGCAAAACAGCGTCTGGCGGTGCAGGTTCGTGGCCTCGACGCGATCGGGATCGACGAGCCGGATGCGCCCCAAGCCCGCGCCGGCAAGGTATTGCAGCACGGGTGTCGCAAGCCCGCCCGCGCCAATCACCAGCGCATGGGCCCTTGCCAGCCGCGCCTGCCCCTCTGGCCCGAACTCGCGCACCGCGATCTGTCGCGCATAGCGGCTCATCGCGTCGCCCCGATCCAGTCGCGCAGCCGTCCCTCGGGGTCAGGGTTCAGCGTGATGTCGGTCACGACCGAGACCACGTCCGCCCCCGCCGCAAAGGCTTTGGGTGCCCGCGCGACCGACAGCCCGCCGATGGCGACGAGGGGGATGTCGCCGATTTCGCGCTTCCATTCGGTGAGCCGCTCCACGCCCTGCCGCTCCCATTTCATCTTCTTGAGGATCGTCGGCCAGACCGGCCCCAGCGCCACGTAATCGGGGCCGAGCGATAGAGCGCGGTCGAGCTCGGCGCGGTCATGGGTCGAGACCCCGAGCCGCAGCCCGGCGCGGCGGATCGCGGGCAGATCGGCGCTGTCGAGATCCTCCTGCCCCAGATGCAGCCAGTCACATTCGAGGTCGATCGCGTCGCGCCAATGGTCGTTGACCACGAGCGTCGCCCCATGGGTGGCGCAGAGATCGCGCGCGCGCATGATCTGCGCGCGGGTTTCGGCCTCGCTCCGGTCCTTCAGCCGCAGCTGCACCAGCTTCACCCCAAGGGGCAGCATCCGCTCAAGCCACGCCACATCATCGAAGATCGGGTAGAAGCGATCGAGCTTCATGCGAGAAACGCCTTTCCGATCAGCGGTGTCGAGGGGGCCGCCATGTCGCGCGGCTCCATTGCCCCCGCCTCATACCCCAGCCGCCCGGCCTCCACCGCGCGGGCAAAGCCCTCGGCCATTGCCGCCGGATCTTCGGCGCGGGCCACGGCGGTGTTCAAAAGCACCGCGTCGAAGCCCATCTCCATCGCCTCTGCGGCCTGAGACGGGCGGCCCAGCCCCGCGTCGACCACCATCGGCACATCGGGAAACTGCGCCCTCAGGCTCCGCAGCCCGTAGCGGTTGGCCAGCCCCAGCCCGGTGCCGATCGGCGCGCCCCATGGCATCAGCACCTCGCAGCCCGCGTCGAGCAGCTTTTCGGCCAGCACCAGATCCTCGGTGGTGTAGGGGAACACTTCGAAGCCATCGGCGCACAGCTCGCGCGCCGCCTCCACCAGCCCCCAGGGGTCGGGTTGCAGCGTGTCGGCGTGACCGATCACCTCGAGTTTGATCCAGTTCGTGCCGAAGAGCTCGCGCGCCATTCGCGCGGTGGTCACCGCCTCGCGCGACGAATGACATCCGGCGGTGTTGGGCAAGAGCCGCACGCCCAACTCGCGCACCAGATCCCAGAACGCCCCGGCCTCTCCGCCCGCCGCCTCGCGCCGCACCGAGACCGTGGCGACGCCCGCGCCGGAGCGGCGGAACGCCTCGGCCAGAACCGATGGTGAGGGGTATTGCGCCGTGCCGAGCATCAGCCGCGAAGGCAGCGTCGTGCCATGGAAGGTGACCATCCTCAGCCCCCCTGCCGTGGTGCGACGATTTCGATCCGGTCGCCCGGGGATAGCGGTGTTCGCGCGCGCGCCCCTGCCGGCACGAAGGCTTCGTTGAGCGCCGTCGCCACCGTCTCCCCCCCATGCCCCAGCGCCACCAGCGCCTCGGCCAGCGTGTCGGCCGCGACCTCGCGCGCCGTGCCGTTAACCATGATCTTCATCGCACACCTCCGGTCTGATGCCGTCGCAGAGCCAGTCCGCCACCATCCGCGCCATCGCGGGCGCGAGAAGAAAACCGTGGCGGAACAACCCGTTGACATGAATTGTCTCGCCCCGCCGCCTTATGCGCGGCAGGTTGTCGGGAAAGGCGGGGCGCGCGTCGGTGCCGATCTCCAGCACCTCGGCCTCGCCAAAGGCGGGATGCAGTGCATAAGCCGCGCTTAACAGCTCCAGCACCGCGCGCGCGCTGGCGGGCCCGCGCCCCTCGCTTTCGATCTGCGTGGCGCCCAGCATGTAAAGCCCCGCCCCGCGTGGGACGACATAAAGCGGATGGCGCGGGTGCAGCAGCCGGACGGGCCGGGTGAGCACGACCTCGGGCGCGCGCAGCACCAGCATCTCGCCGCGCACCCCGCGCAGGTCGCGCAAGGCATC
>NZ_JAMYXC010000209.1 GCF_024159025.1 Limimaricola litoreus | reverse complement strand
GGCCTGTGCCATCCGGTCCACCACCGTCACCACGCGCCCGCGCGACGACAGCTCGGCCGCCATGGCAAGCCCCATGACGCCGCCGCCGATCACCCGCTGCCTCATCGCCGCCCCTCGTGGAAATGGTCGACCGGCCCGTGCCCCGATCCGATGCCGAGCGCGTCCGCCGCGCGGATCGCCCCCGACAGCCAGTTCTGCGCCCGCTCCAAGGCCGCTTCGGGGGTGCGTCCCGTCGCCAAGAGCGCCGCCAGCGCCGCCGAGAGCGAGCAGCCGGTGCCGTGGGTGTTGCGCGTGGCGATGCGTGGGCCGGTGACCTCGTGCACGCCCGTGCGGCTCACCAGCCGGTCGGTGCAGCACGGCCCGTCCGCATGGCCGCCCTTCATCAGCACCGCGCGCGGGCCAAGGTCGAGCAGCGCACGGCCTTGCTCCACGATTTCGGCAGGCGTCGTGGCCTGCACGGTGCCGAGAAGCCGCGCCGCCTCGGGCAGGTTCGGGGTCAGGATCGCGGCGCGGGGAATGAGCCGGGTGGTCAGCGCCCCGACCGCCGCGTCGTCGAGCAGCGCATCGCCCGATTTGGCCACCATCACCGGATCGAGCACGATCGGCCCGGCGTAACCCACGAGCGCCTCGGCCACCGCCACCACCGTCGCCGCGTCGCCCGGCATGCCGATCTTGATCGCGTCGGGCGGGATGTCGTCCAGCACGGTCGTGATCTGCGCCCTCACCATCTCGGGCGGCACCGGCATCACGCCAAAAACGCCGCGCGTGTTCTGTGCGGTGAGCGCGGTGATGGCGGAGGTGCCGTAAACGCCAAAGGCGGCAAAGCTCTTGAGATCGGCCTGAACGCCCGCGCCGCCGCCGCTGTCGGAGCCCGCGATGGTCAGGACCGTCTTGATGCGCATCGTCTCGCTCTCCCCCCGGACGGGGGCGCGGGACGGACTCCGGGCGTGACATGGCCCCGGTCGCGTCTCCGTTCCCTCCGCCGGTATTAGCCGGATCAGGTTCGATGGGTCGGCTTTCACCTCTCAGCCCTCGCGGGCACCCCAACGGATTCGGGCGGACGTTAGCCGGGCCTTTTGAGTGACGCAAGGGAGGGCATTCTCACCGCTCGCCCTCGAAGCGGTAGATCGCGAGGCCGCGCTCGCTCTCGTCGATCTCGAGCCTGCGATTGACCGGCGCATGGGCGCGGCTGGCGCAGTTGGGACGCTCGCAGAGATAGCAGTTGATGCCGATGCCGGTCGGGGTGATCCGATCGAGGTCGAGCCCCTCGGCATGGGCGAGACGCGGCGCATAGGCCACGTCGCAGCCCAGCCCGATGGCCAGCCGCGTCGCGGCCTGTCCCAGCGTGCCGCCGTGGCGCGTCACGGTGCGGGCGATCGAGAAATACCGCGCGCCGTCGGGCATGGAGATCACTTGGGTCTGCACCCGGTCGGGCGCCTCGAAGGCGGCGTGGATGTTCCACAAAGGGCAGGTGCCGCCGAAGGAGGAGAACGGAAACCGACCTGCGCTGAACCGCTTGGAGATGTTGCCCGCCTGATCGACCCGCACGAAGAAGAACGGGATGCCGCGCGCGCCTTCGCGCTGCAGAGTGGTGAGCCGATGCGCCACCTGCTCGTAGCTGGTGCCGAAGCGGTGGCTCAGAAGCTCCACGTCGTAGCGCGCGCTCTCGCAGGCGCCAAGAAAGCGCGCATAGGGCATCAGCAAAGCGGCGGCGAAGTAGTTGGCCAGCGTCACCCGCGCCAGCGCCAGCGCCGAAGGGTCGGTCAGCCCCGAGGCCGCGACCTCGTCGGCGATCTCCTGCCCGCGCTCCAGCCGCGCCAGCAGCACCGCCATCTGGAAGCGGCGGCTCGACTGGCCCAAAAGTTCCGACAGGCGCAGCTCGCCGCGATGCGCCACGTGCTGGCGCAACCGCCCCGCCATCACCTCGGAGGGCAGGATGCGCACGCGGATGCCATGGTCGCGCAGCCGCTCGGTCAGCGCGGTGTGCGGCTCGCTCCGGTGCAGCTTCATCTCCTCGGCCATGGCCTCGGCGGCGCGGTCGAGCGCATCGACATGGTTGCGCCGCTCGAACAGCCAGGCGCGCACCGACTGCACCGCGCGGCTGCCCTCCTCCAGCACCTCGACCTTGTCGCGATCGGCGAGCGGGTTGGCGTCGGTCTGGCGTGACAGGACAAGCTGGCGGTAGCGGTCGTGCAGCCGCACGAGGGCGGCGGCGACGTTCGGCGCGGCGGAAAGCGCCTGCTCGATCTCGACCCGGCCGACGCTGGCCTCCAAAGCGGGGTCCTTGAGGGCTGCGGCGAGATCGGCGGCAAGCTGCGCGTCGGTCTCGGGCGCGAGCTCGCTCACGTTGATGTCGAAGGCCTCGGCCAGCCGCATCAGCAGCTTGGCCGAGGCCGGGCGCTGGTTGCCCTCCATCAGCGTCACGTAGCTCGACGAGACGCCCAAGCGTCCGGCCATCTGCGCCTGCGTCAGCCCGAGAGAGACCCGCAGCGCCTTGAGCCGAGGGCCGATCAGCAGCTTTTCACCGCGCTCGCTCATTTCATACCTAACAAAGTTTCAAACTTACCGCTCACATAACTTACATGATTACCCGCTCGCAACAAAATTATGCTGCAACTGCGATATGACCATACTAACCTTACAGACAGAACAGGCACCCTTCTCCCCTCCGGTGCCGCCAACAGGAAGGTCACGCAGATGCCTCTCGATCTCGTCCCCGCCCCCGCAGCCCCGAAGCCGGTCCTGCTGCGCGACGTGCCCGGCGCCTCCCGCGTCCTGACCGACGACGCGCTGGCGCTGGCCGCCGAGCTTCAGACCCGTTTCGGCCCGAAGATGCAGGCGCTTTCCGTCGCCCGCGAGCGCCGACAGGAGCGCGCCGATGCGGGCCGCATGCCCGATTACCTCGAAGACACGGCGAGCATTCGCAAGGGCATGTGGAGCTGCGCGCCCGCCCCCGAGGCCCTGCGCGAC
>NZ_JAMYXC010000198.1 GCF_024159025.1 Limimaricola litoreus | reverse complement strand
GCGCCGGCCCAGCGACGTGGCATTGCGCGCGCCGACCTGGGCCAGCATGGGCCTGCGCAACAGCGCCGCGCGCCCGCGCAGCCACCACAGCGGCGGCGCATCGGTGAGGGCCGCGAGATCGGCGGGGTAGAGCGGATCGCCATGCAGCAGGAGCCGCGCGCCCGCCGCCTCCGCGGCCCGCATCTCGGCGCGCGCCGCCTGCGGCGTGCAGGCTTCGTAATCGGAGATCCCCGCCGCCCGGGCGATATCGGGCAGCGCGTCGAGCGCGGCGCGGGCCGAGCCATGCTCGGCCATCAGCCGCCAGTAGGTGGCGATGCCGACCCGGCGCGAGCGCAACAGGCGCAGGCGGGACAGCGTATCCTCTTCCGTGGTGGGTGGGAGTGGGGGGTGAGCGGAAGAAGTCGGGTTCTGGGCCATCCGCGCCTCGCCTGTTGCCCGACCAGAACTAGGGCGACTCGGTTAACAGCGCGTAAACCGAAAAACCGATCAGCTCCCCGATCCGCCCACCGTCAGCCCGCCGATCATCAGCGAGGGCTGGCCCACGCCGACGGGCACCCATTGCCCGGCCTTGCCGCAATTGCCGATGCCCGGATCGAGGGCGAGATCGTTGCCGATGGCGCGGATCTTCTGCAGGGCCGTCGCGCCGTCGCCGATCAGCGTCGCGCCCTTGACCGGCGCGCCGATCAGGCCGTTCTTCACGCGGTAGGCCTCGGTGCAGGAGAAGACGAACTTGCCGGAGGTGATGTCGACCTGACCGCCGCCGAAGCCCACGGCCCAGATGCCGTCCTCGAGATCGGCGACCATGCTCGCCGGATCATCGTTGCCCGCGAGCATGTATGTGTTGGTCATCCGCGGCATCGGCGCATGGGCAAAGCTCTCGCGCCGGCCGTTGCCGGTGGGCGCCACGCCCATCAGCCGCGCGTTCTGCCGGTCCTGCATGTAGCCCACGAGCCTGCCGTCCTCGATCAGCGTGGTGCGGTTCGACGGCGTGCCCTCGTCGTCGAAGGTGAGCGAGCCACGCCGGTCGGGGATCGTGCCGTCGTCGAGCACGGTGACGCCCTTCGCCGCGACCTGGGCGCCCATCAGCCCGGAGAAGGCCGAAGACCCCTTGCGATTGAAATCGCCCTCCAGCCCGTGGCCCACCGCCTCGTGCAGCAGGATGCCGGGCCAGCCCGGCCCGAGCACCACGTCCATGACGCCCGCGGGCGCGGATTCGGCCTCGAGATTGACCAGCGCGATGCGCAGCGCCTCGCGCGCCACCGGCTCCCAGTGGTCGCGCGCCATCAGACCGTCGAGCCCGAAGCGCCCGCCGCCGCCCATGTGGCCGCTTTCGCGCCGGCCGTCCTTTTCGACGATCACGCCGATCGAAATCCGCGCCATGGGGCGGATGTCGGTATAGAGCGCATCCTCGGGCCGCAGGATCGCCACCTCCTGGTGCGAGGCGGCGAGGCTCGCGGTGACCTGCACGACCTTCGGGTCGAGCGCGCGGGCGAAGGCGTCGATCTCGCGCAGGAGGTCCACCTTCACCCCGAAGGCCGCCCCGGCGATCGGGTCGGCATCGGTATAAAGGTGGCGGTTGGTGCGCGCGGGCGCATCGGCGAGGCTGCCGCCGCCATCGCCCACGGCGAGCCGGGCGGTCGCCACGGCGCGCGCAAGCGCGTGTTCGTCGATCTGGGTGGAATGGGCATAGCCCGAGGTCTCGCCGCGCACGGCGCGCAGGCCGAAGCCCTCGGCCGCGTCGAAATTGGCATGTTTGAGACGACCGTCGTCGAAGCCCAGCACCTCCGAGCGCCGCCGTTCGAGAAACAGCTCGCCGTCATCGGCGCCCGCCACCGCCTCGCGCAGCAGCCGCAGTGCTGAGGCGCGGTCGAGATGGGTGGCGAAGGGATCGAAGGCGGGCTCGGCCTGTCGTGCGGTCATGGGCGTCCTCGTCGGGTGAAGCGGAATGCAAGAGGCGGAGGGCAGGTAGGGCGGGCGTCCGTTTGCCGCAACCCGACAGCTTGTTCTGCGCGGCAGTTTATGGGAATAGACCCGCGGACGACAGGGGATTCCGCCCAAGCGGGGGCCTCGGGGCGCCGACTTACGCCACACACGCAAGGTAGAGACATGCACCTCACAAAGCCCCTCGCCGTGCTCGGGACCCTCACCGCCACACTGACGGCGGGCATGGTCTCGGCACAGGAGCAGATCGCCGAACTGCCGATCATCGGCCGTCCGGTCGACGGGGCCGTGGGCTGGCAGCCCGCCGCGACCAAGCTGGCGCGCGACATCCACTGGCTCGACGGCATGCTGCTCGTCATCATCACCGCGATCACGCTCCTCGTCACCGGCCTCCTGGCCTTCGTGATCCTGCGCTACAACAAGAAGGCCAATCCCAAGCCGGCGGTGTTCACCCACAATTCGCCGCTCGAGATCGCCTGGACCATCGTGCCGATCGTCATCCTGATCTTCATCGGCGCCTTCTCCCTGCCGGTGCTCTTCGACCAGCAGGAGATCCCCGAGGGTGACGTGCACATCAAGGTCACCGGCTTCCAGTGGTACTGGGGCTATGAATATGTCGACGAGGACGTGGCCTTCGAAAGCTTCATGATCGGCGCGGGCATGGGCAACCTCAACGAGGAGATCCTGGCCGAGCTGAACGAAGCGGGCTACGGCGCCGACGAGTTCAAGCTGGCGACCGACACCTCCGTCGTGGTCCCCGTGGGCGCCACCGTGGTGATGGATGTCACCGGCGCCGACGTGATCCACTCCTGGACCATCCCCGCCTTCGGCGTGAAGCAGGACGCGGTGCCGGGCCGGATCGCCCAGCTGTGGTTCGAGGCCGAGCAGGAAGGCGTCTATTTCGGCCAGTGCTCGGAGCTGTGCGGCAAGGACCACGCCTACATGCCGATCACCGTCAAGGTGGTGAGCCCCGAGGCCTACGAGCAGTGGCTCGCGGGCGCCAAGGAAGAGTTCCCGGCCTGAGCCGGAGCATGACCGACAGGGCCGGGCGCGAGCGCGCCCGCCCGACGGGGCGGCCCAGCCGCCGCCCGACATGACGACCG
>NZ_JAMYXC010000232.1 GCF_024159025.1 Limimaricola litoreus | reverse complement strand
CGGCACTGCGGCCGAGGCCGAGGCCGAGGCGCTGATGCGCCGCGCCGATGCGGCGCTCTATGCCGCCAAGGAGACCGGCCGCAACCGGGTCACCGTCAGCCTGAGTGCGGCCTAGCCGAGGCACTCTTCAAAGGCTTGGGCCAGCCCCTCGATCAGCGCCGGGTAGAGATCCGGACCGGGGGTGAGGCCGAGCCCGGCGGGGTCGGTCGCGGCGGTGGCGGCGCCGGTCCCCTCGCGCAGCAGCGTTACGAGGTCGGCCGGCGTTTCAGGGTCGCTCAGCACGCAGGCGATGTCCCCCGCCTCGACCCTCTCGCGCAAGGCGGTCAGCCGGGCGGCGCCGGGGGCCGTGGCATCCGAAAGCGCGATCGCCCCCGCCGCCGGAAGGCCGAACCGGGTTTCGAAATACTGGTAGGCATCATGCGGCACGAGATAGGGCCGCCCCGCCAAGGGCGCGAGCCGCGCGGCGATCCGGTCGCTCATCCCGGCATCGGCCGCGATCGCGGCGGCGGCATTATCGCGGTAAAGCCCGGCGTTCTCCGGGTCTGCTCTAGCCAGCTCCTCGGCCAGCTGCTCCATCCAGACCGCTGCCACCTGCGGGTCGAGCCAGGCATGCGGGTCCTGTCGGGCCCCGGCGTCCCCGCCATGCATCGCGTCGTGGTCATGGTCGTGGTCATCACCGTGATCGTCGTCATGCGCGTCGTGATCGTCGTCTTCATCATGGCCATGGCCGTGCCCGTCATGCGGCCCGGTGTCGAAGGCCGGGTCGTGCCTGAGCGGCAGCGCTTCCCAGCCTTCGGTCTCCAGCAGTGCGAGGCTTCGGGCCTCGGGCGCCAGCGCTTCGAGGCTCTCGGGTAGCCAGGGCAGCAGCGCCGGCCCGGTCCAGACCATCAGATCGGCCTGCGACAGGCGGCGCGCATCCGAGGGGCGCAGCGCCGCGTCATGCGGCGAGCCGCCCGGCGGCAGAAGAAGCTCCGGCGTGCCGACGCCCTCCATCACCCGCACCACGAGGCTGTGCACGGGCGGCGTATCGGCGATCACCCGCGGCGCCTCGGCAAGGCTGGGCGTGGCAAGAAGGGCCAGGCTGGCGGCAAAGGGCAGGGCAGGGCGCATGAAGACCTCTTGAGCATTCCGGGGTGGGAAGCTATGAGCTATGTTATAACGTAACAGCCGGTCAAGACCCGACCGATGCATTCCCGGAGGAGCCATGAGCGCAGACGGTTTTGCCTGCGGCGATCATTCCGCCTGCATCCGCGGCGCGATCGGCGCCGCCGAAGCGCGTTGCGCGGCCAGCGGCGCGCGTCTGACGCCGCTGCGCCGCCGCGTGCTCGAAATCCTGCTCGAGGGCCACGCCGCGATGGGCGCCTATGACGTGCTGGCGCGGCTTGATGCCGAAGGGCTGGGCTCCAAGCCGCCGGTGGCCTATCGGGCGCTTGGTTTTCTCGTCGAACACGGGCTGGCGCACCGGATCGAGCGGCTCTCGGCCTATGTGGCCTGCGCGCGGCCCGGTGCCGCCCATGCGCCGGCCTTTCTCATTTGCCGCGGCTGCGGCGCGGTGGCCGAGATGCAGGATGCGGGCGGCCTGTCGCGCCCGGCGCGCGAGGCGGGCTTCGTGATCGAGCAGGTGGTGATCGAGGCCGAGGGGCTTTGCCCCGCCTGCCAGGAGGGCACGGCATGAGCGCCCTCCTGTCCGCCCGCGGTCTCGAATTCGGCCCCAGGGAGGCGCCGGTGCTGCGCGATGTCTCGCTCCATGTCGATCCGGGCGAGATCGTCACGCTCGTCGGGCCGAACGGCTCGGGCAAGAGCACGCTGCTGCGGCTGATGATCGGCGCGCTCTCGCCGCGCCGGGGCAAGGTGACGCGCACACGCGGGCTGCGGATCGGCTACGTGCCGCAAAGCCTCGTGCTCGACGCTTCTCTGCCGATCACCGTGCGGCGGTTTCTCGACCTGCCGCTGCGGGTCGACGATGACGCGGCCGAGGCGGCGCTGGCGCAATCGGGCGCGGGCGGCCTCGCGGGGCGGCAGATGGCGGCGCTCTCGGGCGGGCAGTTCCAGCGCGTGCTTCTGGCGCGCGCGGTGCTGAACCGGCCGCAGCTTCTGATCCTCGACGAGCCGACGCAGGGCCTCGACCAGCCGGGGCAGGCGGCGTTCTACCGGCGCATCGCGGCGTTGAGATCCGAAATGGGCTGCGCGGTGCTGATGGTCAGCCACGAGCTGCACGTGGTGATGTCGGCCTCCGACCGGGTGGTCTGCCTCAACGGCCATATCTGCTGCGAGGGCACGCCCGAGGTCGTCTCCGCCGCCCCGGCCTACCGCGAATTGTTCGGCACGGGCACCGGCGGCCAGCTGGCGCTCTATCGCCACGAGCACGACCACGCCCATGAGGGCGGCGGCGCCGCGCATCACCATCACCACCCTCACGCCGAAGGCTGACATGCTCGATGATTTCATGATCCGCGCGGCCCTCGCCGCGCTGGGCACGGCGCTGGCCGCCGGCCCGCTGGGCTGCTTCGTCGTGTGGCGGCGCATGGCCTATTTCGGCGATGCCACCAGCCACGCCGCCATCCTCGGCGTCGCGCTGGCGCTGGGGCAGGGGATGGCGGTGTTTCCGGGCGTCTTCGCCACCGCGATCGCCATGGCGCTCGCGGTGCATGCGCTGTCGGGGCGGGGGCTGGCGCATGACACGGTGCTGGGGGTGCTGTCGCACGGGGCGCTGGCGGCCGGACTCGTGGCGGTGGCGCTGACCGGCGGGGTGCGGGTGAACCTCGAGCTTTATCTCTTCGGCGACGTGCTGACCGTGACGCGTGGCGATCTCGCCTGGATCTGGGGCGGGGCGGCGCTGGTGATAGGAGTGCTGGCCTGGCGCTGGCGCAGGCTGCTCACCGCGACGCTCTCGCCCGAACTGGCGCATGCCTCGGGCATCGCGCCGCGCCGCGAGGCGCTGGTGCTGACGCTGCTGCTGGCGACGGTGGTGGCGGTGGCGATCAAGGTGGTGGGCGCGCTGCTGATCACGGCGCTTCTGGTGATCCCGGCGGCGGCGGCGCGCGGGGCCGCGCGCACGCCCGAGGCCATGGC
>NZ_JAMYXC010000161.1 GCF_024159025.1 Limimaricola litoreus | reverse complement strand
GCCCCCGCCCCCGCCTGCGACCCCGCCCGCGATTGAGGCCGAGCACGACATCGACAAGATCCGCCGCGAGGGGCTCACGGGCCGGCAGCTGCGCATGGCCCGGCGGGTGGCGCAGAAGCAGGGGCTGGAGGTGGCGTCGGATTTCGACGCGGTGCGCCAGCTGCGCGCGCTCGGGGTGGACCCGTTCCAGCGCTCGAACATCATCGAGCTGGTCGTGCCCGAGCAGGACCAGGACGAGCCCGTCGCCGCGCCCGAGCCGCGCGTGCAGCTGCCCTCGACCGTGCCGGATGGCGACCGGCAGCTGCCCTCGACCGAGCGGGCCGACCCGGCCGAGCAGCGCGCCTCCGAGATCCGCGGCATCCAGCGCGATCTCGCCCGGCGGCGGCGGCGGCGGATGGCGCTTCTGGGCCTGCGGCTGATGCTCTTCGTGCTGCTGCCGACGGTGCTGGCGGGCTACTATTTCTTCGCGGTGGCCACGCCGATGTTCGCCACCCGCTCGGAATTCGTCATCCAGCAGGCAGAGCCGCAAAGCGGCGCCGGTCTGGGCGGGCTGTTCCAGGGCACCTCCATGGCGACCCAGCAGGACAGCATCACCGTGCAGTCCTACCTCACCTCACGCGCCGCGATGGTGCGGCTCGACGAGGAGGAGGGCTTCAAGCAGGTCTTCTCCAATCCGGCGATCGACCCGCTGCAGCGCTTGGCCCAGCCCGCCACCAACGAGGCCGCCTACGACCTCTTCCAGGACCACGTGAAAATCTCCTACGACCCGACCGAGGGCATCGTGAAGATGGAGGTGATCGCGCCCGATCCCGAAACCTCGCAGCGGTTCTCCGAGGCGCTGCTGGGCTATGCCGAGGAGCAGGTCGACCAGCTCACCGCGCGGCTGCGCAACGACCAGATGCAGGGCGCGCGCGACAGCTACGAGGCCGCCGAGGCGCGCCGGGCCGAGGCGCTGGCCAACTGGCTGCGCATCCAGGAGGAGGTGCAGCAGATCGATCCGGTGGGCGAGACGGCGGCGCGGACCAGCCAGATCTCGGCGCTTGAAACCCAGCGCCAGCAGCTGCAGCTCGAGTTGCAGACCCGGCTCGCCGTGCGCCGCCCGAACGAGGCGCAGGTGAATTCTATCAAGAGCCAGATCGCGGGCATCGAGGCGCTGATCACCGATCTGCGCCGCGAGATGACCGAGGCTTCGGAGGTGGGCTCCTCGCTCGCCGCGCGCAACACCGAGCTGCGGCTGGCCGAGGAGGATTACGGCTTCCAGACGCTTCTGGTGCAGCAGGCGCTGCAGCAGATGGAGGCGGCGCAGATCGAGGCCAACCGGCAGGTGCGCTACCTGTCGCTCGGGGTCGAGCCCGTGGCCCCCGACGAGGCCACCTATCCCAAGTCGCTCGAGAACACGGCGCTGGCCTTCCTGATCTTCGCGGGCATCTACCTGATGCTGTCGCTCACCGTGTCGATCCTGCGCGAGCAGGTCTCGAGCTGAGACCAGTCGGGCGGCGCGTGACGCCGCCCGGCTTGCGCGCTAGACCGGGGCCTGACAGCACGCGAAAGGCTCTGCCCCATGATCGACGTCTCCATCGACTCTCTCACGGTCGGCAACGACCGCCCCCTCACCCTCATCTCCGGGCCCTGCCAGCTCGAATCCTCGGACCATGCGCAGATGATCGCGGGCCAGCTGGCCGAGGCCTGCGCCGCGCATGGCGCGCAGTTCGTGTTCAAGGGCAGCTACGACAAGGCCAACCGCACCTCGCTCTCGGGCAAGCGGGGCCTCGGGATGGAGGCCGGGCTCAAGGTGCTCGAGGACGTCAAGCGCGCCATCGGTTGCCCGGTGCTGACCGATATCCACGCCGCCGATCACTGCGCGCCCGTGGCCGAGGTGGCCGACATCCTGCAGATCCCGGCCTTCCTGTGTCGCCAGACCGACCTGCTCATCGCCGCGGGCGAGACCGGCGCCGTGATCAACGTCAAGAAGGGCCAGTTCCTGGCGCCCTGGGACATGGCCAATGTCGCCGAAAAGATCGCCTCGACCGGCAACAGCCGCATCCTGCTCACCGAGCGCGGCGTCTCCTTCGGCTACAACACGCTGGTGGCCGACATGCGTTCGTTGCCGACGATGATGAAGACCGGCTACCCGGTGGTGATGGACGCGACCCATTCGGTGCAGCAGCCAGGCGGCCTTGGCGGCGCCTCGGGCGGCCAGCGCGAGTTCGCCCCCGTCATGGCACGCGCCGCCGTTTCCTTGGGCATCGCGGCGGTGTTCCTGGAGACGCACGAGGCCCCCGACACCGCGCCCTCGGACGGGCCGAACATGGTGCCGCTGGACCAGATGCCGCGTTTGATCGAAACGCTGATGGGCTTCGATCGTCTCGCCAGGACCGATCCGATCCGCATCTGACCCCGTCCTTCGGGGCGTGGGATCCGCGATGAAGGATTCCACGCCCCGCCACGGCGAAATTGCCCTCGCGGAAGATGCAAAAACCGCGATTTCCGGTCTTGAACCCCCCGCACGACAAGGTTAGACAGCCGCCACACCTGCTGGGGTGTAGCCAAGTGGTAAGGCATCGGTTTTTGGTACCGTGTATCGTAGGTTCGAATCCTACCACCCCAGCCAGGTTTTCCCAAAATCGCCAAAAGCCCAAGAATATAGGGTCGACAGATCGCTGTCGCAAAACGCTGTGTCAGGCGCGTCGCGAACTATGACACATGGTGTGACACACGACCTGTCGTCGTCCCCTGCCGGTCAGGCCGGCGGGCCTCCCTCCGCACGCCGTACCGCGCCCCGTGGCCGTCGCCCCGCCGGCCCCTACCTTCAGCGGCGCGGGCGCATCTATTACTTCCGAAAGCGTTGCCCCAAGGTCATCCGCGAAAAAGGTGCCCGAAATTTTCTGTGCTTCTCGCTAAAGACCGAAATCCGGGTCGAGGCGATGAGACGCGCAACCCGGCTCCTCGCCGTCATAAACGGAATCGAGGACAAAGTGATGAACGACAATTTCGAGCCGGCGCTGACGCCTGAGAACGGCGGTGAGAAAGTCGGCCACGGTAGCGGCGGGGTGAGCCTGCTGCGGGCGGCGTAAAAGTCGTCCACCTTTACCCTTTCTGGAGGCAGGGAGGGCGGGAGGATTTTCACCGTGGACTTGTATCGCAAGGTTCGACTGGCCTGTGCCGAGGGGATGAGCCAGCGCGAGGCCGCTCGGCACTTCAACGTCTCGCGCGACACCGTAGCCAAGATGATGGCGTTCTCGGTTCCCCCTGGATACCGGCGAACGGCCCCTGTGAAGCGGCCAAAGCTGGATGCCTTCACCGGCATCATCGACGGCTGGCTGGAGAACGATCGCGGGGTCCATCGCAAGCAACGGCACACGGCGAAGCGGGTGTTCGAGCGGCTCCGTGACGAGCACGGGTTCACCGGCGGCTACACGATCGTCAAAGATTACATGCGGGAGCGGGAACGGCACGGTCGCGAGATGTTCGTGCCGTTGGCGCATCCGCCGGGTCACGCCCAGGCCGACTTCGGTGAGGCAGTGGTCGTCATCGGCGGGATCGAACAGAAGGCGCATTTCTTCGTCATGGACTTGCCGCACAGCGATGCCTGTTTCGTGCGGGCTTATCCCGCGGCGACAGCGGAAGCTTGGGTCGATGGCCACGTCCACGCCTTTGCCTTCTTCGGCAAGGTGCCCGCGTCGGTTCTCTACGACAACGACCGCTGCCTGGTTGCGAAGATCCTGCCGGACGGAACGCGCAAGCGCGCCACGCTCTTTAGCGGGTTTCTGTCGCACTACCTGTTCCGCGACCGCTACGGCCGTCCAGGCAAGGGAAACGACAAGGGCAACGCGGAGGGCCTGGTCGGCTACTCCCGCCGCAACTTCATGGTGCCGATCCCGCGGTTCGCGAGCTGGGACGCGTTCAATGCCTATCTGGCGGGGCAATGCCGCAAGCGCCAGGCTGATGTCCTGCGCGGCCAGTCCGAGACCATCGGAGAGCGGCTCGCGCGGGATCTGGCAGCGATGGCCGACCTGCCGGCTGCGCCGTTCGATGCCTGCGATCAGGCCACCGGGCGGGTCAGCTCCCAAGCTCTGGTGCGCTACAGGACCAACGATTACTCGGTGCCGGTCGCCTATGGCTACCGCGACGTCTGGATCAGGGGGTATGTCGACGCGGTCGTGATCGGCTGCGGCGGCCAGGTCATCGCACGCCATCCCCGCTGC
Organism: Limimaricola litoreus; assembly: GCF_024159025.1. Taxonomy (GTDB): domain Bacteria; phylum Pseudomonadota; class Alphaproteobacteria; order Rhodobacterales; family Rhodobacteraceae; genus Limimaricola; species Limimaricola litoreus. Next base: position 31,191 of record NZ_JAMYXC010000161.1, on the reverse strand, counting down.
TACGGCCGCGAGGACATGGTCTTCGACCCGGTCCACTACCTCCCGCTGATCGAGCGCAAGGCCAACGCCCTGGACCAGGCGGCCCCCTTGGCCGAATGGGACCTGCCGTCGGAGTTCGCGACCCTGCGCCGCCTGATGGAAGCACGGATGACCAAGGCAGGGCGGCGGGAGTATGTGCAAGTCCTGCGCCTGCTGGAGACCTTCGACATCGATGATCTCCACGCCGCCGTGAAGAAGGCGCTGCACTTGGGCGCGGTCGGCTTCGATGCCGTGAAGCACCTCGTTCTCTGCCAGGTCGAAAAACGGCCGCCGAAGCTGGACCTCGACGTCTACCCCTATCTGCCGCGCGCTCATGTCGCGACCACGAAGGCCGTCAGCTACATGTCGCTCCTGTCGGGGGATGCGGCATGATCGACGCGCCGAAGATCCTGCTCGCGGATCATCTGAAGACGCTGAAGCTGCCCACCTTCCTGCGGGAATATGAGAAGCTCGGCCGCCAGTGCGCCATCGAGGGGCTGGACCATGTCCAGTTCCTAGCCCGCTTGGCCGAGCTGGAGCTGATCGACCGCGAGCAGCGGATGGTCGAGCGCCGTATCAAGGCCGCGAAGTTCCCGGCCACCAAGAGCCTCGACAGCTTCGACTTCAAGGCGATCCCCAAGCTGAACAAGATGCAGATGCTGGAGCTCGCCCGCTGCGAATGGATCGACCGACGCGAGAACGTCATCACCTTGGGGCCAGTGGAACCGGCAAAACGCATGTTGCCCTCGGGCGGGGGCTGGCCGCCTGCCAGAAGGGGCTGCCGGTCAGCTTCATCACCGCTGCCGCGCTGGTCAACGAGCTGATGGAGGCCCGCGACGAACGCCGCCTGCTCCGCCTGCAAAAGCAGTTGGCTGCGGTCAAGCTGCTCATCATCGACGAGTTGGGCTTCGTGCCGCTCTCCAAGACTGGTGCCGAGCTTCTGTTCGAGGTGATCGCGCAGCGCTATGAGCGCGGCTCGACGATGATCACCAGCAACCTGCCGTTCGACGAATGGACCGAAACCTTCGGCACCGAACGCCTGACCGGTGCACTGCTCGACAGGCTGACACACCACGTCAACATCCTCGAGATGAACGGCGACAGCTATCGGTTCGGCCAAAGCCGCGCCCGAAAGGCCGAAGCCCCAACCTGATCACCCGTCACAGGATTGGCCCTGCGGGCCAAAGCGCCATGCCACGCGCCAGCTATGGGGCAAGCGCGCGCGGCATGGCGCTTGCCGCCGCGCCGCTGGCCTGGTTTTGCGCCGCCGCGTGGCCGGTTCTTAGTCCGCCGTTGACAGATCGCTCGCGCTCTACGATTTTGGACCGGCTTTTCTGCGACCCATATACGGTCTGAGGCCAGAGCCTCGTGATCGTTCCCCATGAGGGGTCAGGATAGAGTTGGACGACCGGAGCTATGCGTTCTCATCTTGTGAGGGCTCGAAGACATCCGGGGAATCCAATGTTTTCGGTGATCGCACCCTTTGAGGGTCAGGGAGGGACAGCTATAAGCTGTCCCTCCTTTCTCCATGGCGCGTCTTGACGCAAATCAAGCCTGACATTCTTCGCGGCCAGCCTGGGAGTTAAATAGCCCAATTTCCGGCTGAAATAACTTCGCCCGCTGCACTGTCGGAGCTCCTCGCAAGCGCGGCTGAGAGGTCATGTTCCGGGGCGTGGCGTAGCTCCTTACGGCCCGGACTGATGTCGGCGGGCCGGTTTAATCAACTCGCCAGCCGGCAGCGGCCACGGCTTGCCAATCCTGAAACCTTGTTGCTTCGTTCCTGCTGAGCTTGAGGGAGGCAAGCGGGTCCGACCTGATCCGGGGATAGACCAAAATGCCTCCGTCGCCTGCGACGGCCACACCATGACCCGATCCTGGACCATGTTTAACAGCCACGGGGCCGATCTCCGCATAGATCTGCGCCATATCGCGCGCTGCTTCGCTGTCGCTTTTGTCGGGAATCATGGCAAGCAATCTTCTGAGGTCTCGCACTCCACCAGCTTTACCGACCTGAGGTCCGTCTCGCCTCGAAATTTCATCACGACCGGCGTTTCTGGGTAATCAAGGCAGGCGGCGTTCGACGTCTCAATCTGGGGGCGGCCTTTCATCTTATAGTGGCCCATCAGCACAGGAGGCGCATCGGCCGAATAGATCTCAGCCCCCCTTTCCTGTGGAAGAGGAGTGTCGGGCAAGTCAGATGGATTGGGCACAGAAAGAGCCGCATCGCGCCATGTCTTTGCGTCAGTTCGCCACCATGCCAGCCGCATCTGCGTTCGCTCATGCTCTCCCAAGTCACGAAACGCGTAGCCGGCGGGGAGTTGAATCTCAGGTCCGGACGTCAGGCGGTTCACGGCACGGCCGAATTCGGTGCTTTCAGCGGCGATCTCGTAGAGGTCTTCCTCGGCAAGGCGGCCATCAGGCCGGCGCGCTGCGACTTCGGCGATGTCAGTATCGCTCCAATAGGCGTGGACCAGTCGCAGGCTCCCCAAATCGAGCCAAAGCGGCAGGGTTAGGAACCAATCTGTCCAATCCAGGGCTTCCTCACTCGCAACACCGACCTGCTGAACGAAGCTTCGGTGCTGGGCGCGGTTCTTTTCACTATGAGCGCGCAGGGGAGTGCCGTCGATCCCGGTCCGATGGAAGAGGATGGCATTCAGCTCATGATTACCCATGACGGCCACGGCTCGGCCACCTTCCACAAGGCCTCTCACGCGCTGAAGAACGGCCCGATCATCCGGCATGCGGCAAGCCTTACCAGCATCGATGAAATCGCCCAGGAAACCCACCTTTGCAGTGCACTGCGCCAGGCTGAGTTTCAAACGGTCGACGTCGGCATGGATGTCGGGGATTACGTCGAGGGCATCAATCATCAACCATCTTTCTCAGCTCTTGTGCCTGGCGCGACAGGCGGAATTTCACGGGGCGATAGGCAGCCGGTAGCGCGGCAAGCGGCTGGCCATCCAGATCGAAGCGAACCGCCTGATCCGGACTGTAATTGATCACGAAACCGGTCACAAAGCCGAACCCGGGAACCCCTTCAGGGAGTTGCCGGACCACATGCTTGGGCCAGCTCAGCTTCGGCAGCGAAGCCGGAAGTTCGATCGACATCTTCTTCTCGGCGCCGGCCATGGCCGCGATCACGATCTGGCTGGGACGCCTGTTCTGGGTCACAAGAACGGCGTGCGGGAGGAAAGCGGCGCGCCATGCCGCTTCACGCTCGGCCGCAAGGCGCTCAGCTGAGTGCTCGATGGCGGCATCGACGATCTCGATTGGCAGGTCCAGCGCCCCTGCCAGCTGGCGCCGGTGGTGTTTCATGTGGATCATGTCATTTGTCGCGAGCCGCTCGAAAAACGCGCGCACCGCTCGAGGGGTGCGTATGCCGATCATCTGACAGAACCGAGCCTCGTTTTGTGCATGGCGCGTCATGTGATCGGCGATCATCTCCAGGAGGCTGGGGAACTCATCAATATCCGGCATATCGACCACGTAGCTCTGCTTCGGGATTACAGCCGAAACCCCTCCCCGACCCCGCGTGTGCGGCGAGCCAAAGATCGTGAGCGATCACTTCGATCAGATCGAGGCATTCCAGCTGCGTCCTCCAACGGTGCGCCAGGACTTCATCCGGGTAGCAAAGGCCAAGCAGATTGCCGGCGATGGCTCCAGTGCTGTCGCTGTCCCCAGAATGGGTGACCGCGATGCGAAGTCCATGCTCGAACCCGTTCGCTGCCAGGACGGAATAAAGCGCGATGGCCAGCGCTTCTTCGGCGACCCAACCGCCGCCCAGATCCTCGATGGTTTCGGGCTTGCCATCCCTCGGTGCGTCGAGCGCCGCACGGAGAGCGTTGTCTGTCTCGATACGGAAACGACCGAGCAGTGATCTGGCAGCCTCTTCGACATCGTTTCCTCGAAATGCTGCCGAGAGGATCGAAGCCCAAGCAGCCGCCGCCTCTTGCCCGGCGACATGGCCATGGGTCAGGGCTGAGCAGCCCATGGCCAGCTGGACATGATTGGCCCCGTTCAGAAAGGCCACCGGCGCCACCCGCATGATCGCCCCGCAGCCCTTGGAATCGTTCCGCGCCGTGTCCCCGAAACGTTCGGCAGCAGCGAGGCTCGAAAGGCAGGTGTTGCCCGGTGCGCGGCGGCGATGAAGCCGTTGATCGGCCAGCAATCCGCCGGAATCGACCTGCATCCGGGGCGAGATTTCTTGAGTTTTCAACCAACGCAGCAACGCGTGATGGACGACACTGACGGGATCGCAGATGCCCCGTGCGTCTTGGCGAAGAATGGCGGTGATCAACCCTTCGGCCGTAAAGAGCGTCATCTGGGTGTCATCCGTAATCGCCCCGCGCCGGCCGTCATGTGGGGGAAGCTCGGTCAGGCCCTCGGGAAAGTGGCCCCGAATGTCACGGAGCGGCCAAAATTCGATCTCGGCGCCGAGGCTGTCGCCCATCGCTCCACCGAGCAATGAGGCAAGGATCAGGTCATATTTCCGGTCAGACACGTTCCACCCCCTGCTTTCGGCGCAGGTGGTCCCGGATGGAAGGAATGGCTTCGCGCATATGGCGGAAGCGGTGGTCTCCTCCGGGAAAGGTGATCACGTCGATGCCGGCATCACGAACGACCTTCAGCGTGCGGTCTACGGGGATGACCTCATCCCCCTCGTCGACTAGGACAAGGCCAAGTGCAGGGTCGAGATCTGCTGTGTAGTCGGGGTATGACTCCAGCGTTTGCTCAGCGAGCACGAAGGACGCCCCGTAGTGATCGGTCCCACTGCCGAGATGCGCCCTCAGACTCGATGCGGGCGAGATGGCCGGGTTCACCGATACGAAAGGCACGCCCAGCTGACTACCGAGGCGGGCTGCGAAATAACCTCCAAGCGAGGTACCGACCAAGAGGTCTGCACCCTCAACCGCTTCCAACAGATGATTCATGGTTTCGGGGTAAGTAGCGGTGAAATCGTAGTTCTCGCCCCGTACCGGTCCCAAGGCATTGAGCGCGGCGATCTTGTCGCTGTCCGGATTGAAGCGGCTTCCGAAGCCATGAACATAGAAAATATCTCGCAGCATCGTTTCCCCTTGGCTTAGCGAATTACATTCTCGTTTTTCGGCCTCAGGAGAGGCGTAGAAACGACCCTGGCCCTCCTGCCGGCGGTCGCCTGTCACAGTCCGCAGGCGGCAGAGGTAGATACCAGCTCGACATTTGTCGGAGCGCGGAAGCTCCCTGCGAACCAAGTTGCGCGAGGCACCTTTCAGGGTTTGATCGGTATGCCGGCCCAGATCGACGCTCGGGTCGATCATTGTGGCGATATCTCCTTGCTGACCTCAAGGTATCGGCAGAATGCATTCGCGAGCTGCATTTGCCTCGGTGTGCGACACTCGGCCTCGAAGACACCCGGCGATGCCACGAGTATTGCGAGACATTTTGCGCGGCTGATGGCCACGTTGAAGCGGTTTCCACTGTAGAGGAACTCCATGCCTCGCGGCGCATCCGCATGGCTCGACGTGGTCATCGAGTAGATGGCAATGGGCGCCTCCTGCCCTTGGAATTTATCAACCGTGCCCACACGCGCCTCAGGCAGTCGCTCTCGAAGCTCGAAGACCTGAGCATTGTAGGGCGCGATGATCAGAATATCGTCGAGACCAACCTCACGCTCGGCGCTTTCCCGATCAATCCAGCTGACGTCTTGGGCGAGGATGTTCTCGACGAGACACTTTACCGCCTCTGCCTCTTCTATGGATGCGCTTGTGTTCCCCTCGTGCGGAACAGGCATGTAGCAAAGCCCGGAATTGCCTGTCGGCCCTTCCGGCGTCAGGACCTGCAACTGGCAGCCTGGTGCTGACTTGAGCTTCCCTTCATAGAAGAGACCCGAATTGAAGGCACAAATGTCGGAGTGGAGCCGGAATGAGACCCCGAGGAACAAGCCCTGTTCAGGAGTGATGGTTTGCCTGCCGCCCAATAGATGATCCAGTGCGGAAACGCCGGTGCCGTCCGGATGAGATCCCTGCGTGGGTTGCTCCAACTGCTGCGGGTCGCCAAGCATGATCACTGCTTTGGCAGCCTGCGCCACGGCGAGAACATTCGCGAGCGACATTTGCCCCGCCTCGTCGACGACCAGCACATCCACCAGATCCTTGGCATCTTCCCGTGACCAGAAGAAATGCGTCGCACCGGCCACCTGCGCGCCACCTCCGCCCAGAGCCTCAATAAGATCGCTATTTTTCTTGGCGAAGAACAACGCCTCGGTGGGCCTCTTCTTGCTCCCGGATTCGGGCTTTTGCACGCAGACGAGATCTGCTTCACAATCGGGCGCGGCCTCGACGACCTTGTCGATGAGATTGCGGATGACCTTATGGCTGTTGGCCGTAATCCCGACGGTTTTGCCGCGCTTTACGAGTTCGCAGATCATGCGTGCACCTGTAAAGGACTTGCCGGTTCCCGGTGGCCCCTGGATCGGAAGCACGCCGCTCTCGAGAACCTTCGCGATCCTCAGGGCTGCATCGAGCGTGCTTTCCCCATCGGCCTGGAATGGCGCGCCGCCGATGTCCATTGGCGTGCGCATGAGCAGTTGCCGAGCCGCTTGATAGTCCCCCTCACCCAAGAGCCCATGCTCGACCACGTACTCTCCCAGCCGAAAAAGCGATCCGGCTTGCTCCTTTGTGTCGATCACCTTGTGCGCATAGACGGCCGAAGGGTGCAGGTCGGCTGTGGCGCGGGACTTCTTGATGTCGATTGTCCGGTCTTCGAGAGAAATTTGCTCGGCTGTGCCGAGCTTCTCCCCGCCTACAGAATAGAGCTGCTCGCCCCCGCGGATGTCCGTATCCTGCAAATCAAAGCGATAGCGATGGATCGGAATGCCTGTCTTGCTTTCGGCCACGGTCTCGACAAGCTGGAGCCTGCCGATCGCGGCCTTCTCTGCAAGAAGCTCCTCGGCACTCGACGCCTTCAGCCGGAAAAACTCCCACCAGAGGGCCTTCTCTTCCCGGCGATGCCACTCAAGAATGTGGGCAAGAAGCCAGCGACCCTGTTGTTCGGCGCTTCGTTGCTCGGGATCGACCGGCACGTCCCTTGTGAGCTTTTCGATCAAGTTCTGGATACGAATTTGCTGTTCAGTCAGCTCTTCGCTCGGGCCGTCCTTGCCTGGCTCCCGCCGCGGAACCTCGATCCCCGACCCTATGAGCTCGTCGCGGAGCGTCTCCAGCCAGTTCCTCAGGCCTGCCGTCGAAAGACAGTCATCCCGGTTATAGCTCGCGACGACCGTTTTCGTTTGCTCAGAGATTGATGGAATATCTCCGAGTTCCAGCCCGGCCGTGAGCTTCGTCAATGCGATGTTTGCGTCCCGAAGAGGTGTCTGCCGGGTGAAGGCGTAGAACGGCTCAAGCTGCTTCAGAGAGTAACTCTCGACGCTCGCCATGAGCGCATTGCGTACAACGCTCAGCAGATCAACAAGCACCCTTCCCCTCAGAAAGTTATCGACCTCTCCTTCACGGGTCGCGTAGCGGCCCATCAAGCGTTTCAGCGCACCAGACTCGTAGCCCCCGAAATGATAGACATGCATATCGGGGTAGGCCCTGCGACGCTCAGCGACGAAGTCCGCGAACCTTTCGAAAATCGCTTTCTCGCCTGCCCTGTCGAAGGCCCAGTCCTCCACATATGCGAATTCGCCGTTTTCATTTTGGAATGTGTAGCCGAAGAGGTACTCGATCCCGTGTTCTCCAACGAACTGGTCGCTTTCGATATCGAAGAAGACGTCGCCGTCTGACGGTTGCGGCAGGGCGGCAAGGCCGAGTTCGGGGGCGACATCCAGCAAACGGTAGCATGGCTCGCCTGTCTTTCGTCCCTCCTGCTGGATAGACGCCTGCGCGCGGGACTTCTCGAAGCCATGCAGAGCGCCACGCTGGGGCTTGAACGGGATTTCGCCCGGAAGCTCTGCCAAAGCCTTCAGCGTCTTGATACCGTTCGCCTCGAACTCGGAGATCTGGTTCTTGGAAATGCCCGCGACAAGGCAAAGGTGATCGTCTTGGCGCCGGCGATCATCGCAGGTCTGCTGCCACCGACAGATGTCGCAATGCTCTGTCGGATCAGGGTACGTCGCGGGCTCATAGTCAAGCGACGAGGCATCCTCGGCAGCTGACTTCATGCGCCGGTAGTAGGCGGCGTAATCGGCAAAGCGAAACCTCTGGGGTTCGAAGTCGGACCATGGTGATACGACATAAAGCCACTCAGGCGCGATGCCCTGCATGTGCTCGAGCAGATCGCCATAGAGGCAGAGCTGCAAGACCGTCCCACCCTTGGTCTCACGGGCGAGCTTTGTATCGACCACTTCATAGGAGTGGGTCCAGTGCGCACAAGGTTTCTCGACCCGCCGCAGGATATCGGCGCGCCCGAGCCACTTGCCGTTCCTCAGCGCCGCTTGGACGATAACCTCATGGCCTGCCTCCATAGCGGCAAATGTTTTCGAGACAGCGTCATCGGTGATGTCGACACCTTCGATGACGTGAACGCGAAGACCTGAAGCTTGCAGATGTTCGATATAGGACTGCTCGTGGTTCTGGCCCCGCTCCCTCAAGATCTCGAGCAAAGGGTCGTACTGTTTCGGCTTTTGGGCCTGACCGGTCGCGACCTCAATATCGAGGGCAGTGAGGTGGCTGCAATTGGCGTGTCCTATCAGGTCTTGCGCACTCAAAATGAATCCGTCGTCAACGTAGCGCACTCGCCCCTCCTCGCTTTTCTTGGCGCCACGCTAACCTCAAGCCTGTGTCCGCAAGAAGGCCCAATTCGCGATAAAGTTGACTAAAGCGGCAGTAATATCTCATCAGCCACGATCAGGGACCCGAGCTGCGAACTTCATCAGGATTAGAAGGCGTATCGAGCCGCGCGAACAGCCAGATGCAGCGATGCACCCGCCCCAGGTGCATCGCCTTCGAATCCCCTAACGTCGTAGAGACCATCCATAGCATCAGATCAAAACATCCGGTGGAATAACGACATGACACTGCTCCAGATTTCCCGGGGAAATTTACTCAGTGCCGACAGGAGGTGTTCCGATAAATCAATTGATAGAGTGAAGCTTTTCGATAAACAAATTGCACTCCTTCTGATATGACATCAGGTTGTCGATTCCGGAGGTGACATCAACTCGCCAAGTCACTCCCGTTGCTTCCTGCCGGATCTGGACAATTCGATCATGAAAATGTTGCCCGCGTGAGGGCTCCCAAGGGCGAAGCGCGACTTCCTTAGACAAGTGTAGTTGGGAGACCTCTCGCAGCCCTTCGCTTTGAACATTGCGGTGATCGTCTCCGTTTCGCGGGTTCCAAGTCAGCTTCAGTTCTTTAATGGCAACCCCCGCCTGCCCAAGAGCACGGAGAAATTCTCCAAGTTTCTCGCGGTTTCGATGCTGCGCACCAATCCAAGGATCTTGAATAGCAACGGAAACAGTTTGCCCGTTGAGTTCCTGAAATACCGCGGCAACATTTCGAGGCGTTCCGGCCTGAAACCGATGAACGACGAGCCGATCCAAGAGCTTTGCGAACAACTCTGACTTTGGTGCCTTCAAGACCTCCTGAGCGTGCTTGGCGACCCACAAAGACGCCATATCATCCACCCCATGTCGCCTGAAGCAAACCCCACTCCCTATTCCGGACATCAGGCATTGCTTTGGCTCTGTGTCGAAGAGCTCCTCATTTGCGAGTCCGCCGAACATCGTTAGCCGTGGCGCTGTCCGAAGCTCGCTTTCGCTCAATCTCACGAAGACAAGGCGCCCAGGGTCCTCGATAGGCCTAAGCATTTCGGCAATCTGTCGGTCTGTTCCGGTTGGGCTGTTCTCGTCGTGATCTGGAAGGACGAGCCAAGCTCTACGGCCCTGGTCATCCTCCAGCCAATCGCGGAGGGCGCGGGCGCTACCCAAAGAAGTCTCCGGTTCCTCTGCGCCCCAAATAGAAGACCCAACAGCAATCACTTGCTTATGCCCCTTCAAGACGGGCCCAAGAGCAATACCGAGAGGCGCCAAACAAGGAACCGCGTCTTCTGGGACATGTTTTGGCCGGGCGATCGACCGCGCCGCCACTTTCTCCAACCAGCTTCGCGAGAGATGCCGATCCATGCGATCCCACCAAATCTGATTGGAATAGTCATTCAGGCAGTGAACGCAGGTGGTTTGGCAGTCTTTCTCACAATCAAGTTTGTTAATCGCTTCGAGCAGAAGCCTGCGAGCGGAGAAACGACTCTCTTCAACGAGCCTACGAGCGTAGCCGGCGCCTCCAGGCGTGGCGTCAGCCAAAACAATATCGAAGCCACCCGCGGGAGCCAGTTCGAATGTGGCCCGCAGATCCCTCGGATCGGTCCCGAGCATGTCCGCTGCTGCAAGCCTGATCGCCTCGGCTGCGCTACGCAGGACATCTTCTTGCCACGCACGTTCATCTACTGGTGACTTCGGAGGATCAATCGGGACTGCTATCCGGATGAGCCTGATATCCGTCGAGTAAGTGTGGGCGAGGTCGGTTGAACCTTTGAGCTCTTCGACGGGGCATGGGTCGCCGGTACGGGGGTCGTGATGTTTGGAGCTCAATGGAGAAAAACCGAAATAGCTTTTAGGCGCCGGTTCAGCGTGTTCGCATCTGGGACAGCGCATGTAGCCCGTCCCATTGGGGCCGCGGTTCACGACGATCATCCGACCCTCCGGATGATCAGCGCTGCCAATGGCCGAAGCAAAATAAGTACTGACATCGCGCACGTCGGTGGCACCCATCAGATTGGACGGCGCTTTCGTGAGCAAACGAGCTTCGTCGACCGCACGTGGGCGCAATCGGGACGACCCCGGTTCGCCCCCGGCACGCTCCTTATAGTTGGTTAGAAATCCTACTGGTTCCAGAAAGCGCCGAGGAGGCTCCACGTTGCCTCCGCAGGAGGGACAGGCCTGAAGAGTTTCTCCGTCTGTTTGGAGCCGCTCCACGTTTCGACAATTCCGACAAATCTGAAGGCGACCTTCTTCCATCCAGACATCGTTCGCAGTGTGCGAACTCCGTCGAGAGATGCCTGCGCTGGTCCAAACCCGCCCCGCAGCGATGGTCTCTGCCCCCGGCGCGAACTCAGAAATCGCAAGCGACGCGTCGCGCGCCAGTTCGATGTCATCGCTACCACGTCCGTGACCGCGGTCCCTGACCACCTCCAAGCTAAGAGAGCTCACTGGAAAACTGTATGTCGGGATAATCCCGAGTCTGGAAAGGCTTTCGGTCAACAGCCGATCAAGGAACAACTGTTTCTCCTTTCCCGCCCGAAATACCCGCCCATTGGCCCGCTGTTTCTCCGTCTCACTTTCCGCCTCAGCCGCTTCTGCGTCAGCTCTCTGCGCGCGGTCATCAATTAGCTGCCAGCGCCCACAAACATCGTTCAGCCACCGCGAAAGTGCCTCATCTTTCACATGTCTGAGTAAATCCGTGCCTTGAAGGCCGACGCCATTCGGAAGGCCCGCAGCCATCGCCTGCGCTGTCCCCAACGCCTGTTTTCCCTGATCCGACTGCAACCAAATGGTGAAGTCTTCCAGCAGGATTTTGTGAGCAGTGCTGTCAAGCCGCTCTCCCAGTACATCTCGTAACCTCGGAGAGCCTGAGCGCGAACTCGCCGCGAGCCTTCGGGTGAACCACCCCGCCAGCACGCATGAGACTTGATGCCGGTGAAAGAAACGTGGATTTTCCAAGTTGATGTAGGGGACGTTCGGCAGAGCTTTCAGATAGTCGTCAAATCGCCTGAACGAGGCTTGATCGTATCGACTACCTCTGGCGATCGTAAGAGCGATAGGCGCGACCTGAGCCCGTCGACCAGCGCGTCCAGCGCGCTGCTGATAGTTTGCGATCCCTGGAGGTACATTCCGGCAGATAACGGCCTCGAGATCCCCGAGATCGACGCCCATTTCCATGGTTGTAGTGCAGCTGAGGACATTTACTTCCCCGGTGCGAAAATTGCCTTCGATCTCGTTTCGAAGCGCAGTTCCAATTGCTGCGGTATGCTCTCTCGCAATTGCAGCGCCGGGCTGTGAAAGCCACCGCTCAACATAATAATTCCCAGCAACGTCACCGTCTGTTCCAGCAGCCGGCAACTTCGATACCGCCCCCTCACACCGATTTGCAAGACAAACGCCGCCAAGATCGAATGACGCAATTCGGCCGCAAGAGTCGCACCGATATCGTTCGGAAGTCTTGCCAAGTTTGACCTTGTCGAGGTCGATAACCATCGCCAAGCTGCCCTTCTTCAGGACGCCAACGCGCGGGCGAACCATATCATTCCAGCACGCTTCGGCGACTGAATCAGCATCTTCCCGCGACAGACCGAGTCGATCACACAGCACCCAAATCAACCGCGTCCTATCACGTGGTCTTGTCGGCAAAACCCGCCGCATCCGCGAGGCATTACTTTCTTTTCGAAGCTCCCAAGAAATGCGCTCAGATCCCAATCCCCGGCCCCAAATCGCCTCGTCTCCGAGATCCAAACGACCGTCCAGATCTGAAATCGCTCGACTTTGGCGCATCATCATCAAGATCAGATGCATAACGCCGGAGACGTAACCGCTCAAATGCGGTTTGCCGCTGTCTTCCAGCGCTCGCGCCACGCGGCGCTCAATCTTTTCCAATCCGTCGTGCTCAACCGAGAGAAGCCCATACGCTTCAAGCGAGTCGCGACCGCGTCCACCGAGCGTAATTTCAGCCGTGACCAGGGCGGTCATCCGGTCTTTCATCTCTGACCCAGAGAGAGGCGCGGATTGGTCGCCTCTGTCGAAGACGCGGAAGCGGTGCTTCTTGAGGCGTGCGCTCGCTTCGGCCGCGAGATTGGTAATTGTTAGCCCTTCTTCGGAACGCACAGCATCGATTATGGCACCACGTATCGCTTCGACACGAGAAATTCGCTCCAGAAATGGCGCAAAGAATGCGGCGTCTTGACGATTATCCGAGAAAGCCAAAAGCGAACGCCCTCGCAGCGGTGCGTCCGAGTCCGGCTTGGCAGGCAGTGCCTCCAGTAGCGTCTGCGTTGCCATTGCTGAGGTAGACTCGTCGCCCGCATAGATGGTCGTCAAGGGTTCGGCGAAGGCACCTTTCTTTTCCCCGCACGCCAAGCAGGCTTTCACATATTTTTTGCGGTCATGCTCGTCGTCAACGCATTCGGCGAGCTGAAGCGAGATGATACCCTCTCCCGGGGCGTCTGCGATCATGCCGGTTCTTGGGAAGACATGGACGAATTCCGTCTGTTCGGCTTCCTCCTCTTCCTCGTCTAAAGCTGCTGGAGTGCTGCCGGTCAGACGCAGGACTGTCCGCTCACCATTGCTGTTGCGGGGTGGAAGGGCAGCCAGATGAATCCCATTATCCCAAGCCTCGATGTAAGGCTCACCACAAGACCGGCACACAAGCAATGGAAAGGCCGAAGGAGCGCTCTCAGTCGAGTCTCGACCCATTTTCCCTGCGAGCACCCGGCTCCATCTTTCTGGCGCATCTGCCGAGAGTTCGACCAAGGCCCCTTCGATGGTCGTCGCCGCAATATGATATCGGGCCGGGAGTAGCGGAAACCCTCCCCCTTGTCGCGGAACTGCGAGAACGGCGGTGTTGACCAGCGCTATCAACGCGCGTTCCGCGAGTACCTGATCCACGCCCCTGAAGATTTCTCCGGCCAAGCGCTCGATCAGCATCAAGCCATTGGTTTTGTTGTGAAGTGCGGCGGCAACTTGACGAACCTCTGAAAGGGCAGAAAGCGCGGTCAGTAGCGCCTCGCCCAGATCTTCGCCTTCCAGAGGCAAGAGAGAGCCCAACTCATCATTCCAGTTTTCGACGTGAAAGCGCTCCTCCTCGGGCAATAGAGCTCCTTCACGGCGGAGGCGAGTCAACCCTTCACCGAGAGAAACCCAATCCTCTGGCGAAAGTGAATGCGTAGATCGCTCGTCGGACAAACGTGGGTGGAGCTCCCGCTGGCCCGTAATGACGGCTGCATCGCCTGACCCGAACGGTTCGTTAAATAAATCTTCCGCAAATTTCGTAAGATCGTCCTTCCGCTCAGGGTCCAAGCTCGCAGACGTCCCGACGCACCTGAGTTTGCCGGTTGTCATACCAAGGTTCGCTTTCAGCTTTCGAAGCAAGAAGGCGACTTCGATCGCTTGGGCCCCGGCGTAGGTGTGCAGTTCGTCCAGCACGAGCCAACGAAGATCGGCATCTCTCAGTAGTGTTCTGTTGCGAGGCAGCAGCAATACATGCTCCAGCATCGCATAGTTCGTAATCAGAATGTCCGGCGGTGTTTCAAGCATTTCGGAGCGCGAAAGCAACCACCCCTTTGGTGCTTTATGGGCGTCTGGGAACGCATCTTCGAAGCTGGGAGAAGATAAGATTTCACGCTCGATCTCGGCCCGGCTGGCACCGGGGGTTGTCTGCCCAGTGAAGCGCCCAAGCGTAATCCCCGGATCGTCAAGTTCATTAAAGAGTAGCCGCGCTATACGAAACATCTGGTCGGTGGCCAGCGCGTTAAGCGGGTACACAAGGATCGCCTTGACCCCAGGCTTCTCTTTACGATGACGCATGAGATCATCGATCAAGGGGAACAGAAATGACTCCGTTTTCCCAGAGCCGGTGCCCGTAGCGACGATGTAGTTGTCATCTCGGCCTATCGCGGCTTGCTGATGCCGATGGAGGGGCCGTCTCCAAACTCCAGGCGCTTTCTCGGACATCCCTTTCCACTGATCGGATAGTATTCCATCCGAAACCAGCTGTTCGATCGAACTCCCCTTCTCGAAGTCAGGCAAACTCTCGACGAAGGGGCCCCGTATAAGGGTTTCCCCCTCGATCATTTTGCTGATGGCATGACCAAGCGCGGGAGCGACGACGGGAGAAACTGCCGCAGCAGCGGTTGTGAAGCTACGGAGGCGGGCCTCAAGCGTCCTGCGGAAGTGAAGAGGGTCTAATTCCGCAGCGTTGAACTGCCCGCTTACATGATCCTTCACGACCTACTCCTCTTTTCAATCTCGGCAGCGATCATATGAAACATGAATATTTCTCGCCCCAGCCGAATCATTTCGCCCACCGACCCCAGTATCTCGCGCGCACTTTGTCCAGTCCTCTCGGAAACTCGCTTTATAAGCGTGGCGACGGCGTCGGGTCCTTGGCGGCTCTGGACAGCGAAAACCGCAAGAGCCTGCTCTATCAAATGGACGGAAGCGTCTCCATCGACTTCCGCGCTTAGGCAAATCTCCGACAAAGCAGGATCTCGCAACGCCACGGCCACTCTGTTCAAGTTTGCGCTCCGGAGCGACATACGTGCCTCAGTTTCACCTGCTCCCAGCAATTCGTGGGTCTCTATTCGGTCCCGCAGCAAATTCAATCCTGTCCAGGCATGGTCAGGTCCCAGCGCGTCCTTGGCCAGCCATTCAGCTGGCTTCTCGACTGACATCGAGAAGATCACCGGCAAATTTTTTGGCTGAAAATTCCTGAGCTTCTCCCCGGCCATATGGGCCCGCTTTGCATTCGGGAAAGCAAGCATTGCCATGGAATTTATATCCAGCTCGCGCAGCCGGCGGGATGCGGAATCGGCGACCACCCTCAGAATTCGATCGGCGCCGCTGGAATTAGAGAACGCATGAAAACTGATCGCTGGCGCCGAAAACAACGCTGGAACTTCCTGAATGACATGCAGAATTGGCAGCCAGTCCGGTTCGTCATCTTGCATCGACAACAAAAGCAGCCGTTCGGTCCCGCCAGGCAGGGCACACACCTCATGAATGAGCGTCGACCACCTTCGTTGCAGCAATTTACCAAGGCCGCTGCCCCAAACCTCAGGTGCATAGCATTTCGACAGCCAAGCCTCGAGTTTGCATAGCGCCGACGCGCTCGGCTTGCTCTCCGTTCCTCCAGTGAGTGGGAAAGCGTACAAATCATCTCGTGGGTTGCTAAGTTGCGTCCAATCGACCTCTCCGAGGGCGCGGGCTTTTATGGTAATCAGGACCAGTCCTTCGAAGGACGTTCCGTCAATCTCGATTGTTGCTTTCCGCCTGTCTGCCTCGGCATTCAGCAGCCACGTCTTACGCGGTCGGGCCGCAGGAAGATAATCAAAACTGACTTCACTATTATCCTGTTCGCCCGTTTCGGTCTCAAGCTCCACCACGACACCACCGACTTGGAACGGCATCTCAAGTGAAATCCTACTGCCGCCAACCCAAGTGCGAACATCGACGTTCGACGGCATTGATGCGCTCTCCACTGTCGCGATCAGCGTCGGCGCCCCGCCAGAGGAGACGTGTACGATATCTCCGCCATCCAGCGTAGCGATCGGTATTGCGTAGGTCGGTCTCGCTTGAAACGGATCGACAATAACCCGCGAGCCAACCCTCAAGCTCGCGCGTTCGTCCGGGGAAGTTAGAACGAGAGCATCGCAATTGGTGGCCGAGCCTTTAACGATTACTCCGCCGAGCCTCCACGGTGACACCGATCCGTCCACGCGCTCCAAAACGCCAGACAAAATTCTTGCCCGAACAGAAAAATGACTAACCTGACCACCAATCCCGAACGCGATACGGCCTTCGACACATCCAGCACTGCGTTCAAAACACAAGAAACCTTCGTCGTCGCGCACGACATGTTTTGCCTCAACCTCGATGAAATTGCGCGGCGGTTTTTCGGACCGGATGAGGATACCGTCAAGCGCTCGGAAAGCGGGCCAAATGATTAGCTTTCTCTTGAAGCGGGTTAAGACCCGTTCGGTCGAGTCCGCATTCGTGCGGAGAAGGGTTAGCGAGAGCGCTTCTGGATCAGCATCAGGCAGCAAGTCCAGGGCTGCCGCCAGTTCTGCGACGTCCACTTTCGCTATGCCACGCCCATCTGCTTCGACTTGCATCTCCGTTGCTCGCCCATGCGTTTCAATTCGGAGGAAAGCCAGTCGCCCCTTGCCGTCAGTGTGCCCAGCGAGCAATTCACTCGAGCCGAAATCAAGTTCCACCTCGGCTTCGGGCCCCCAGAGATCAGGTCCACCGACGCCCTTTGCGATCGGTTGACCGTGTATAGAGATTTGTGGCCGGCGCGCACCGCTCAGCGCCCATTGCCTTGACCCGCGAGTTAGCGCCACCTTCCCCGAACGAAGGTCAACATTTGCGCAATAGAGATCAGGTGCAGTTTCTCTGCTGGGTTCGCCTCCTACCGAAAAGCCTTCCTTTGCGACGACGATTGCGGTCGCAACTATCCCGCTCAGTTGGGTTTCAGCTTCGGCAGCACGGGTTGTTAGCTCTACTTGCCGCCCTGTGTTGCTATCAAAAACAACGAAATCCGATGTTTGGAACAAGCGAATACATCCTGGCCTGTCTCCTTCCCATGAGACTTCGGCTGGGAGAGGAATCGGGAGAGGCCAAAGGCGGCCGGCTCGAACTCTGTGCAGTTGGCCATCGAGAAAAATCTTGTATCGTTGAGATTGCCCTGGAATGGACAACTGCGGCCGACCGTCCTCCCAAACAAGGCGGGGAATAGGAGCGATCCGGACTGCTGCACCTCCGGACCCATCGAATACCTGCTGCAACTTTTCGCCAAAGCAGCTCAGGTAGCTCGATTGTCTCAGCAGGGCACTTTGATCGCGGCGCCAGTCGACGTAGGCTGAGGCCATCCAAGCTGAATGGTCCATGAGGATGGGTCGTTGCAGCACCTGAATGCCGGCATCCAAGAAGTGAAGGGCATCATCTTCCCAACGGTTCAAGAGAACGATGTCGTCTTGGTCAGGTAGGCCGATCGAGCGCTCCTGTGCAACGAACGCTCTTGCAAGGTGGTGCAACTGGGAGCGCGAAACACCCGCGTGAACTTGGAAAGCCTGCACAGTCCGCTCGAATCCATCTGACGCGAGACCGAGCTTTCGGCACGCTGCCAAAAAAGCTCGGGAGACCGTTCGCCGGTCCTCTGTAGCCCTCAACGATCTCCCAAAAAGACTTTCAACAAGCGGCCAGACCTTGGCGTTACCCTCTTCCCCATAATGCTCAGAAAGAGTTGCACAAATTGCCCAGCTGACGCCATATCCAAACTTGTGGGTTAGGATGTCGAGCTGCCAATCTGACAGCGCATGCAATGCGCTCATTGCTTGTGGTAATTTGTCAGCGCTGAGCGCGTGTCCCAGAAAAGGTGATGCGCCAGGTTTCAGCTGCGATCGCATCACTATGAAGTCTAAAGTTCTCAGTTTATTCTGAGCCTCTCGCGAAGAAGACTCCAGCGCGGCCTGTTTCAATTATACACACCCATATTTCCAAACACTAAGTTCTCTGCCATGAAGGCGTACTACCGGAACCTTTTGCTGACTGAACTTCAGTTAACTTCGCCGGCCCTATGCTCGAAGCGCAGTATGTCTTCGAGTCCGACACCTTCCCCATCACATAACTTGACCATTAGGCCGTGGATGACGACAGATCGCACAGCAATGAAACTCCTGAAATCATCCGCGATAAGTGCTTCCATTGGAATTCCGTGCGATCGAAGCCGACGGTCTACCTCCGACTTCGCGATACCAACCTCGTCAGCTCTCTCCCGGATATAGACAGAGGGTGGTTTTGCCGAGATTGATCGATTGGTGCGCCAACTGACCAAAGCGCAGTTCAAGGCGCAGAAGACCTCTCTTCGCGGAAAATCCGACTCCAGAAGTGCTTTTGGAAACAGGTGATGGTACTCACGCCGCGCGATATTACCAGGCGCGTACGGAGCTTCATCCGCAAAGTCGTAACCGCCAGCGCGCAGCGACGCCGCCATGATGGCTCGACCGAGCCGGTCTTTCGTTTTCGGCCACCCGCCAGTCCGCAGCTCTTCGGCCGATGGTAGCGGCGTCAGTTTTTGATTGAGAAGTTCTGGAAGGTGCCCACCGTCATCCCGATACGCCATGAGCTGCCGGCAATCGAGGGCTGAGCGTGTTGCACTGGTCTTTTGGTAGCGCTCAGAGAACGCCCCTGTCCAAAAAGCTCTTCGAGCCAAACGCCTCGCGGCGCCTTCCGCGTCGCCTCCGTTTGGTGCCGAGGCCCAATAGCCTGCAAGCAGCGTCAACAAGGGATCTGCCGGCAGGGTGCGCGCGTCGTAGACCTTCTCTTCAGCCAAGAACCGAACCGCACGAGAGATACCGGTCTCAATAGACTCCCAGTTCGAAGCAAGATTTGCTCCGAAATCTTTACCGAGATAGGTCGCTCGGTTGGGAGGTTGACCCATGATAACAGCACCGACCTGCATAGCGATCTCGCCTGGATCTCCAAACCCCGCTATTTCGGGAATTGCTGCACGCAGCCCTTCTACTTTCTCATGCAGAGAGGCGTCCATGTCAGCCTCCACCTGGGCGACGACGATGTCGAAAGCTGACAAGGCGGTATTCTGAGTGTTCATCTTGATGAACACATCAAGCGCCGCATCGCGGTCAGTACCCAACGGCAGGGAGAGGAACGGGATCGAGAACTTTGCTACTCGGTTGCGATACTGATTTGCGACTTCGTTGATTTCGGCCGCGACGTCCCAGTCTCCATTGGCCGCTTCTCTCGCCCAAGCCTTTAATCTCTCTCGTCCTGCCTCATCGGGGGCAAGAAGTTGAGCTGGGATTTTCCCGCGCCTCCACGTTTCGGAAGGATCGTCGCACCAAACTGGATAGCGACGCCCCCTGCTATCGTAGCGCCTGACCGCATCGACCTCTGGCTCTTCGCCTCCATCCGCCCCCACCATGTAGGTGAAATCATGGTAGAAACCGTTCAAGCTTCGCCAAAGTGCGGTGAGGCGCTGCTGGCCGTCCAATAAGTGGTAGCCTGGACGGCCCTCGGGTTCGGGCGCTCCGGAAATTGGCCGAGCGTGGAAAGGAGCTTCCTCCCCTACTTCGAGCGTAAGCAATGCACCCACGGGGAGAGCTGGCTTCCGGAGTATGTTCTCAAGGATGCCTTCGACCTGCCACCACCCCCACGCCTCAAAGCGTTGAAATCGAGGGAGCACAATGTGCCCGTCGCGTATCCAAGCGAACCAGTCTTCTATGGTGCGGTTTCGGGCTTCCATGTTCCGTGGCAGTTCCTCTGTCGTCTTGGACTAAAACAGCATTCGGGCATCAGTGAATGCCACGCCGCGGGCAACGAACACCACTCGCAGAGAACAACATGAAGGGCCGCCTCTCAACCATAAAGTGTCGGCGCCGCTCTGTTCCAATGCATGCCTTGTCAGTCTGCCACTGCTGCCGGGGGTTAGCTGCTCGACCGGCCCAACCCTGCCGCCATGCACCCACCGGGCCCGAAGGGATCGTATAGAACTCGAATATCGCCTCCGGGGCTTGTGCCCCCCTGAGCCAGGCCGAACTCATGCAGGACCGCACCGACCATTAGCTGGAAAGCAGCCCGAAAGGAACAGAGCAGGATCGGACTATGGCGGCATCGGGAGTTTCGAATAGAGATTCGCATTTCCACGTCAGAGGTTATTAATCGCCCGCATTTTCGCGTTTCTATTGAGGGCGATATGGCTTCATTTTTTACAAGTATTGCCCGCACCGGCGTTGTTGCACACATCGGGGACGCGGATTCACTGAGCGCGCGCTGACGGTTAGCTTGAGGGCATGCCGAAGCTTCCTCTTATCCGCTACCGCACGACGAAATGGTCCGGCTACAATGCGGCGCACCGCCAGCGCGGCTCGCTGTCGGTTTGGCTCGATCGCGAGATGGTTCGGCACGCCGGCAAGACCGGGAAGCGCGGGCAGCCCGAGACCTTCTCGGACGCTGCCATCCGGACCTATCATTGCGAACGCCCTTTTCGCATCGTGAAGCAGTCGGCGCGCCTTCGGGTGCGCCGGCTCGAAGGCGGACGGCATCCCGCATCCCGGGGGCCATCGGCCAGTTCTGTCCAAACCTGCACCAGTACGGGAAAATCAGTCGAGAGCTTCTGACCGTCGAAGGTAACGCAAGGTCATCACGATTATTCGATGATCGCTCGGGCTCTACGATTTTGGGTCGGCTTCCTTGCGACCCATATACGGTCTGAGGCCAGAGCCTCGTGATCGTTCCCCATGAGGGGTCAGGATAGAGCTGGACAACCGGAGCTATGCGTTCTCATCTTGTGAGGGCTTGAAGACATCTGGGAACCCCAATGTCCTCGGTGATCGCACCCTTTAAGGGTCAGGGAGGGACAGCTATAAGCTGTCCCTCCTTTTTTCATGGCGCGTCTTTACGCATATCAAGTCTGACTTTTTTCTATACCAGTCTTCGAAGGGAATTGCCTGATCCCCCGGAGGAGCCTTGCTACCCCACGCTCGGGGTTCCTCGCAGGCGCGGCTGTGATCCCCGCATCGACAGATTTTCCTCGACATTCATGGCCATCGCGGCACGGGCACGAGCGCTGCCGAGGAAGGTAGAGAATTGATGCAACTTGCTCTCTCTGCTGAACTCGCATTGGCACGCCGCTCCTCTCGGTGGCTTGTGGGCCGGCTATCCGCGTCCGCTCGGCCTCACAGTCTCAACTCATGGGCATCTGGCACGCCGTACTGACGAGGCTGCCGGGCATTGCACCAACTATTGCGTGTGATCGCCGGAACCGGTTCCTCGACATCACCGTGGGCAGGCGTCACAAAGTGCTCTGAGGGCATTTTCGACGTCGCGGATAGAGGCGTGGAGCACAGCCTACAGGTTCAAGGAGGAGGAAAGAACAGCATGAGTGCATTGATCCGGATCGTCGCTACAGCAATAGCCGTCGGAGTGGTTGCGGGCGCGGCAAGCGCCGAAACCCGCGTCACCTACAAATCCGCCAAGTCGGGCTCGTCCTACTACCAGATGGGCGTCGAGCTTGCCGAGGCCATGAAGGCAGGAAGCGGTGGCGACATCTCGGTCACTGTGGAGGAAAGCCAGGGTTCGGTTCAAAACGTCATGGAGGTGCGTGCCCGCGGCGCGGACTACGTCTTTACAACTCCCCCGTCGCTCGTCGGATTGGCCCAGGAGGGCAAGGCGATGTTCGAGGACAAGAGCGTGCCTGCCTTCGATGAGATCCGAGCGCTCTTCCCGATCCCGTCGCTAACGATGCACTTCGTCATGGCCCAGGAAACCGGGGCGACCGGCCTTGCGGATCTCGAGGGCACCACCATCCTGCTGGGCAAGGGGTCCTTCGGCGCCACCGAAGGCGAGAAGTATCTCGACATGTTCGGACTGACCGAGAGCGTCGAAATCGCCGACGCCGAGCTGTCCAACGCGGTGGCGGCGCTCAAGAACGGACAGATCGACGGATTTGTCACCGCCGGCTCCTTCCCTGCCCCCAACGTGGTCGAGGCCGCTGCCTCGACGCCGGTCACCCTGCTCTCGCTCACTGATGAACAGATCGAGGAAACCGGGCGGACCCGCCTCGTCATCCCGGCCGGCACGTATGCAGGCCAGGAAGAGGATATCGTCACCACTTCGCTGCCTGTGGCGGCCTTCACCACCACGAAAATGGATGAAGAAACGGCCTACCAGCTCACCAAGACCTACTGGGAGAACAAGGAGCGGATGGCCGACACCTCGCCGTGGTGGGGCGGCGTGACGGCTGAACTGATGAGCAACATCACCACCGAGCTTCATCCCGGCGCTGTCCGCTACTACGAGGAAGCCGGCATTCCGACGGACGGCTCTACTAAGTGAAACAACGCGTGGCTCGGGCTCGCCCGTGCCACGCTCTCATCAAGCCCGGAACCACCCCGCGATGATCAAATTACCCGAGAACCGCCTGGCGGCGGGGTTCTGGATTGCGCTCGCCGTGGCGCTCGTGGCCTATCACTTGGCTCTCGTCTTCTCGGGCCTGGTCCCGAACTTGGTCAGCCGGCCTCTGCATATGGCCTTTATCTTGCCATTCGCGTTGGCCTTCGACGCCGGCACACGCCTGCGGCGGGTCACGGGGATTGCCTTTGCCGTGTTGGGCATCGCCGCCGCGCTCTGGGTCGCAGCCAACAGCGACGCGCTCGGTGACCAGTACGGTTTCATCGAAAGCAACTTCCAGCTCGCCGTCGCGATCACGCTCCTTCTCGTAGTGCTGGAGACGGCGCGGCGCGCCATCGGGTGGCCGCTACCGCTGGTGGCCGCGCTGGCGCTGCTATACGGGCTCTTCGGCCAGTATATCCCCGGCGAGTTCGGGCATTCCGGGACACCTGTGGAGAGCTTCTTCGGCACGCTGACCATCGCCGAAGGCGGTATCTGGGGCACGCTGACCGGCGTCTCGGTCAGCGTCGTGGCGATCTTCGTCATCTTTGGAGCCGTGCTCAACGCGGGCGAAGCAGGTCAGGGCTTCATGAACGTCGCGGCGGCCGCGGCCGGTCGGCTCAAAGGCGGCGCTGCCAAGGTCTCCGTGCTGTCGTCGGCGCTGTTCGGTTCGATCTCCGGCTCGGCCTCGGCCAACGTCGCCTCGACCGGCGCGATCACCCTGCCGGCGATGACGAAGCTCGGCTATCCCAAGCGGCTGGCCGCCGCGGTCGAGGCCGTGGCGTCCTCGGGAGGGCAGATCATGCCGCCCCTGATGGGCGCAGGCGCCTTCGTGATGGTCGAGCTGACCGGTGTGCCATACACCGGCATCATGGCAGCAGCCGCGCTCCCGGCCCTTCTCTATTTCCTTGCCGTGTGGGTCGGCATCAACGCCTACGCGCGGCGGTTCGACCTCCGGAGCATCGACGAAGCCGACCGGCCCGCGCCGCGCGACGTGGTCATTACTTCCCTCTTTTTCCTCGTCCCTTTCACGGTGCTGCTGTGGGGGATGTTCGGCACGGGGTTCACGCCCGAGTATTCCGCGGCCATGGCAATCCTCGCTGCGGCGCTGCTTCTGCTCTTCAACGCCGAACTGACCTTCCGACCAAGGCGGATCGTCGAGCGAGCGACGAGCGCGGTGCTCAACGCGGCGCGTCAGGTATCGATGATCGCGGCGATCATTCTGTGCGCCTCGATCATCATCGGCGTCCTGTCGATCACGGGCCTCGGCGTGAAGATCACTTCGCTTATCCTGCAAGGCTCTGGCGGGCTGCTGTGGCCCTCGCTGCTTCTGACCGCACTGGCATGCCTGGTACTGGGAATGGAGGTGCCGACCACCGCCGCCTACGTGATCTGCGTTTCCGTGGCTGGCCCGGCACTGATCGAGTTGGGGCTTGCCCCGTTGCAGGCGCATCTCTTCGTGTTCTGGTTCGCGCTTTTGTCGACGATCACGCCGCCGGTTTGCGGCGCCGTCTTCATCGCGGCCGGCATGATCGGCGAGAGCTGGTTGAAGGTCGCCCTGACGGCCATGGCGCTCGGCGTCGGGCTCTACGTCATCCCTCTGGGCATGATCGCGAACCCGGACATGATCGGGCTCGCCGAAGCACCTATGGCCGCCCTGGCGGCATTTGGCCGTGTTGCCATCGGCTTGACGCTCCTGTCAGCCGGACTGATTGGAGCGCGGCGGCCTCTGCCTACTGCTGCGCTCTGCGTGAGCGGCATCGCGGTGGTATTCTCTGGCCAATGGTTCTGACCTCACGAAAATGGGTGAACGCCCGTTGCACAGCTTCCACCCGCGCGTTTCTTCATACGTCAATACAAGAACATTCTCGTGTAAACGCGAGATCCTGACGATGCGCCTGACGCACGGCGCGCTCCGCCTTCGTTTTGATCTGTAGAGAACCTCCAGGACGATCCAAAGATAGCCGAGCAGATCGGTAGCTCGATCGAGCGGATCGAGGTCGAGCTCGACAACCTCTTCCTCATGCGCGCGGCCTACGTCTTCGACGGCCGGCGTGATGAGGTCAGCGTTCCGGTCTCGGATCTCGTCGAACTCCTGATGGAGACGGACTTCAACTGACCTGCCGGATCAGTTGCGGTCGTCGTCATCGTCTGAAAGTGGCTCCCAGCCTCGCAGTAGATTGAGCAACCCTTCCCGCTTTCTGCGAATTGTCCCGGTGCCCGCGTCGAGCTGAGCGAGCGAGGCTTTCAGCCGGCGCGCATTCTCTGGACTCTTTTGGAGGTGCAGCGTTTCATCCAATCCGAGCTCCGCCAGGCGCTGATACGGCGCTTCACGCTTAGCTTTCGCCGCGAGCTCCGGATTGCCGCGTTTTCGCGCGCCTGCCCGTACGACGTACCAGAGGTACCCCAGCACTCCAGCTGTGAAGATGGCTGAGACGAGAGTCAGTAGTGGCTCGTAGCCCATCAGATGCCCTCCCCTGCCCACCCCATGATGATATCAGAATGGCTGCGGCGGCGCGACGAAGAGCAAGTGGACTGCCCTATTAACGAAGCTATTCCAGCTGCGGAGGCCTCAAATCCGAGGGCCTGGGCCTCATGCGCTGCCGCGAAGTATCCGATCCAGGATACTCGAGGTATACCGACGATCAACCTTGCCGGAGTCGGATCAGGGCTGTCGGTATTGGATCAGGGCTGTCGGTATTGGATCAGGGCTGTCGGTATTGGATCAGGTATACCGGTATAGAGGAGAAAATACCGCGCCATACTGGGTTAGGCCTACGCCGTTTACGACCATACAGAAGTATTTTCTGTCCGTCGTCAGATGAATTGGGGCACGATGGCCTGATGTCGAACAGAGGGTCTGGCTCATTCGGGTTTCGATTCATGCCGCCGTCTGGCGATGCCCAAGCGGCGATCGGTGACTTACTCGCGCAGATTGCTCTGGAAGCCGTGCAGCGTTTCATGCTGTGCCGGATGGTGGTCGCAGTATGTAACACCTCGCAGCTAAAAACTGCACTGCATATGAAGGTACAGTCAGGCATCCCCTCTCAAGGCTCGCTGTTGAACGCAATGCATTGAGGCAGGAGTTGTCCGTTGGCCTTCCGGGCTGCAATGCAAGACCAGAGGCGCCCCCAACTCCTCCCGCGGTGCCAGACCGATCAGGCCCGAGCAGCCGCCCACGCCAGATCCTGAGCAGCGACCAAAACCTCCTTGATCGCCAGATCATGATCCAGCCCACCAACTCCGACGACACCGATCGACAGATCCTGCCATACGGCGAACTCGCGCGGCATGGGGACGGGGCTGGCAATCCCGGTGGCTCCTTTCTGCAACTGGCCTTCGGTTAGGCTGTAGCCCAGCTCCCGCGCCTTCGTCACACTCTCCGGCTCCCCTTTTGTCGCTTCCCGTCCCGCCAGTATCGCAATCCCGGCAGCTCCCCGCGTCAGCGGATGACGGCTGCCAACCCGATAGTTGATGTTGAGAAAAGCGTCCTTCGGGGTTGAGGTCAGCACGGCCACACCCTCCTCGCCGGCAGCGGTGGAGAGAAAGGCCGTCGCCTGGGTCCGGTCAGCCAACGCCTGAACGATGGGTCGTGCCAAAGTGCGGAGCGCGCCTTCGGCGTTGAGACCGAGCAGAAGGGACGCCGAACCGAGCACGATCTTTCCCTCCGGCAAGCGCCGCAGCATGTGCTGGTCGGCCAGCGTGTTCACCAGCCGATACGCGATGGCGCGGTGCACACCCAGACGCTCGGCGATCTCGACGATCCTGAGCCCTGTCTCGCTCGCCGCCACGGCCTGAAGAACGGCAATGCCCCGCTCCAGCGTTTGCAGCGTGCTGCCAGCAGCCATGGCTCTGTCCCCGAATGCTGCCGATTGACTCGAAACGGCAACCGGCTCTACCTTTTTAACGAAACACGATGTGCGCTATTTGTAAATATCGTGAGGGAAGAAGCATGGCGGAACAGAGGCGTTGCCCCGTGCACGCCGCACCGGGCAGCGAGGGTCTCAGTAGTGAGAAGGGACGCCCCCTCTCTGACCGCGCCGTCGCCTTTGATCCGTTCGAGGGCCCCTACCAAGTTGATCCTGCCGAAGCACTGCGTTGGGCCAGAGACGACGCACCGGTCTTCTACAGCCCAAAGCTCGGCTACTGGGTGGTGTCCCGCCACGACGACATCAAGGCGGTGTTCCGCGACAACCTCACCTTCTCGCCGCGCATCGCGCTCGAGAAGATGACACCGGTCAGCGGCGAGGCGCAGGAGGCGCTGGCCTCCTACGGCTACGCGATGAACCGCACGTTGGTGAACGAGGACGAGCCGGCGCATATGGAGCGTCGCCGGGCCCTGCTCGACCATTTTCTGCCCGAGAACCTGCTGCCGCGACGCGAGCGGGTCCGCACGCTGGTGCGCGAGCGCATGGATGCGCTCGTGGACAAGGGCCGGGCCGACCTCGTGCAGGAGATGCTGTGGGAGGTGCCGCTGACCGTGGCGCTCGATTTCCTCGGCGTCCCGGAGGACGACATGGAGACGCTGCGGCGCTTTTCCGTGGCTCATACCGTCAACACCTGGGGTCGACCGACGCCCGAGCAGCAGCTCGAGGTCGCGCATTCGGTCGGTCGGTTCTGGCAATACGCAGGCAAAGTGCTGGAGAAAATGCGCGCCGAGCCCGACGGCCCGGGCTGGATGCACCAGGCGATCCGGCGCAACGCCGAGATGCCGGAAGTCGTCACCGACAGCTACCTGCACTCGATGATGATGGCGATCATCGTCGCCGCGCACGAGACCACGGCGCATGCCTCGGCCAACATGTTCCGCACGCTGCTGACGCATCGCGACGCGTGGGACGACGTCTGCGCCGACCCGTCGCTGATCCCCAACGCGGTCGAGGAATGCCTGCGCTATGCGGGCTCGGTGGTGGCCTGGCGGCGCGAGGCGACGCGGCCGGTCGAGCTGGGCGGCGTTCGCCTGCCGCAGGGCGCCAAGCTCCTGATGGTCACCGCCTCGGCCAACCAGGACGACCGGCACTTCGAGGAGGCGGCCCGCTTCGACATCTACCGCGATAACGCGGTCGACCACCTGACCTTCGGCTATGGCAGCCACCAGTGCATGGGCAAGAACATCGCCCGGATGGAGATGCGCGTCTTCCTCGAGGAGTTCACGCGCCGCCTGCCGCATCTGAGGCTCGAGGAGCAGGAGTTAACCTACCTGCCGAACACCTCCTTCCGGGGGCCTGACCAGCTCTGGGTGAAGTGGGACCCCGCGCGGAACCCCGAGCGTACCGAGCCCGACCTGCGCGCGGCGCATCGCGAGTTCGCGGTCGGCGCCCCGGATCGGCGCGACATCGCGCGGCGGGTGCGGGTAACCGAGGTGACGCGCGAGGCCGAGGAGGTGCTGTCGCTCGGGTTCGCGCCGGTCGAGGGCCAGCGCCTGCCCGGCTGGAGCCCCGGCGCCCATGTCGAACTCTGCGTCGGGGATTACGAGCGCAAGTATTCGCTCTGCGGCGCACCGGGAGAGAGCGGCTACCGCGTGGCCGTGCTGCGCGAGGCGGAGGGGCGCGGCGGATCGGCGCATATCCATGGCCATGTCCGCCCCGGCATGGAGCTGCGCCTGCGCGGGCCGCACAACCTGTTCCGCCTCGACGAGGCGGCCGAGGACTACCTGCTGATCGCCGGCGGCATCGGCATCACGCCGATCCTCGCCATGGCCGACCGGCTGAAGGCCCTGCGCCGGCGCTACCGGCTGCACTATGCCGGGCGCTCGCGCCGCAGCATGGCCTTTCTGGACCGGCTGGCACGCGATCACGGCGCGGCGCTGACGCTACACCCGGCCGACGAGGGCGCGCGCATGCGGCTGCCCGATTTCGTCACGGCGCTGCCGCGCGACGGGCAGATCTACGCCTGCGGCCCGGCGCGGCTGCTTTCGGCGCTGGAGGAGCTGACGGCGGAGCACCCGGAGGGGACGCTGCATGTCGAGCATTTCGCCGCCGCCGGCGGCGGGCCCGACCCGGCCATCGAGCGCCCCTTCACCGCCGAGCTGGCCGACAGCGGGCTCGAGGTCGAGGTAGGTGCGGGCGAAACCCTGCTCGAGGCGATCCGCGCCAAGGGCGTCGACGTGTCGAGCGACTGCTGCGAGGGTTTGTGCGGCAGCTGCGAGGTGCCGGTTCTCGAGGGCGAGATCGACCATCGCGACATGGTGCTGACCCGGGCCGAACGGGCCCGCAACGACAGGATGATGGCCTGCTGCTCGCGCGCGCGCGGTAGCCGGATCAGGCTCGCGCTCTGAGGGAAGGCGGCGGGCGAAACACGGTAACTGGGAGGTACCGAATGAAGACCAGAACGACGATCACCACCGCTGCCACGGCGCTGGCGCTGGCGCTGCCGAGCGCGGGCCTGGCCGAGACCACGCTGAAGGTCAGCCACTTCCTGCCCAGCGTGCACGGCATCCACCAAGACTTCATCGTGCCTTGGACCGAGGCCGTCACCGAATGCACCGGCGGCGAGGTGCAGTTCGAGATCTCGCCCGCGGGCACGCAGCTCGGCAACGTCGCGCGCCAGCAGGAACAGGTGATGGCCGGGGTGGTCGATATCGCGCACGGCCTGCACGGCATCCCGCGCGGCCGCTTCCCGCGCAGCTCACTGATCGACATGCCCTTCCTGACCGATGATGCCGGTGCCGCCACCCACGCGCTGTGGTCGCTCCTGCCCGAGGCGCTGGCCGAGGAATACGAGGGGCTCAAGGTGCTGGCGCTGCACGCCCATAACGGCGGCCTCGTTCACACACAGGGCACCAAGGTCGAGACCATGGAAGACCTCGAAGGGCTGCGCATCCGCACCCCCTCGCCCGCGATCTCCAGCATGCTGGAATATCTCGGCGCCGTGCCGCAGGGCCTGCCGCCGGGCGAGGTCTACGGAAACCTCCAGCGCGACGTCATCGACGGCACCGTCTTTCCGTGGGACCCAGTGGCCTCCTTCGGCCTGAACGAGGTGTTGGACTACCATCTCGAGGCCGGCGTCTACACCGTGTCGTTCTTCTTCGTGATGAACGAGCGGTCCTACGCGGCGCTGAGCCCCGAGGCGCAGAGCTGCATCGACGAGAACTCGGGCGACAACCTCGTCCCGAAATTCGCCGACTGGTGGGACAAGTGGGATGCGCCGGGCCGCGAGGGCGCGATCGAGGCCGGGCACGAGATCACCACCCTGTCGGACGAGGAGCGGGCGCGCTGGCGCGAGACCCTCGGGCCGATGATGGAGGACTACCTCGCCGAGGTCGAGGCCGCCGGCGTCGAGAACGCCCGCGAGATCTACGAGATGATGCAGGAAAAGATCGCCGAGTTCGAGGCCGCGAACGGTTGAGCGGACGACCGGGGGGCCAGGCCGGCGCCGCGCGCGCCGGCCCGTCTCGGGGCGAAAGGAGACAGGGCTCATGCCAAAACCACTCGCGGCCGCCCGGCTGGCGATCAAGGCGCTGGCGGCGCTGGGCGTAGCCGCCTACGCCGCGGCCGCGCTCGTGACCGTGGGCGACGTGCTCGGGCGGCAGGTCGGGCTGCCGATCATCGGCGTCGTCGACCTCGTGCAGCTCTTCGTGATGGCCGGGACCTGGCTGGTCATGCCGCAGGCCTTCCTCGCCGCAGCCCATGTCGGCGTCGACTTCCTGGTATCGCGGCTGCCGCGACGCGCGCGGCACGCGCTGCATGTCATCGCCGCGGCGGTCGCCCTCGTTTTGGTGGCGCTGATGCTGTGGCAGGGCTTCGCGACCTTCGAGACGCGGACCATGTTCGGCGACAGCTCGCAGCAGCTCGGCATTCCCATAGCTTGGTACTGGTACCCGCTGCTGCTGGGCCTCGGGCTGTGCCTGCCCGGCGTAATGCTGTGGCTTGTGGCGGCGCTGCGGGAGGCTTCCGATGAGTGACGCATGGCTCGGCCTGATCGGCTTCGCTGCGGCGCTGGCGCTGATCGCGCTCGGCCTTCCGGTCGCGATCGCGATGGCCGCGGTGGGCCTGCTTGGCTACTGGTGGCTCGAGGGCTGGTTCAGCACCGCCTTCGTGCTGGGCTCAAGCCCGTTCGAGTCGATCTTTCCCTATTCCTTCAGCGTCATCCCGCTCTTCGTGCTGATGGGCGCCTTCGCCTCGCATGCCGGGCTGTCGCGCTCGCTCTTCACGGCGATCAACGCCTTCATCGGCCACCGCCGCGGCGGGCTCGCCGTCACCACGGTCGGAGCCAGCGCGCTCTTCGGGGCGATCTGCGGCAGCTCGCTCGCCACCGTGGCGACGATCGGCCGGGTCGCGCTGCCCGAGATGCGTCGGCACGGCTACGACGACTCCCTGTCGACAGCGACCGTCGCCGCCGGCGGCACGCTCGGCGTCCTGATCCCGCCTTCGGTGCTCCTGGTGATCTACGGGCTGCTCACCCAGAGCTCGATAGGCGCGCTCTTCGTCGGCGCGCTGCTGCCGGGGCTGCTCGGGGCCGGGCTCTACGCGCTGGCCGTGCTCGGCCGGGTCTGGGCCGACCCGGGCATCGCGCCGCGCTCCGCG
>NZ_JAMYXC010000017.1 GCF_024159025.1 Limimaricola litoreus | reverse complement strand
CGCCGCATTGACGCGGGCCTTCGAGGAGCTCGACGCGGCGCTGGGCCGGGCCGATGCGCTGCTCGGCCGGCGCGGTCGCGGATAGGCGACAGGCCGGTTCGCGCCGGGTGATGCGGTGACAAGGCTTTCCTTCCCGCGCGACTGCCCATATCGATGGGCAGCCGTGACCAACTAGGACCGATTATGACCGTTGCGCCGACGACCGAAGTGAGCCGCCTCCTGCGGGAGGATTTCGACAACGTTCTCGATGCCTGGTTCGCGACCCAGAAGCGCGAGGGCGTGCGCCGCCCCGACCTCTTCTCCGATCGCGAGAGCCGCCGCCAGCTGGCGGACCTGCTGCGCGCCTTCTCGGAGGCGCTGGTCCAGATCGACCTCGACGCGCCGGTCGACATCGAGGCGGAGGCCTGGTCCGAGCTGCGGCTGGCCCTGTCGGAGATCACGCTGGTGCGCACCGAGCGCGGCGTGGCGCCGTGGGAGATGACCGCCTTTGTTCTGGCGCTCAAGCAGCCGGTGTTCGAGATGCTGCAGGAGCGGCTCATCGGCACGCCCGATGAGCTCCTGCGCGACGCCGCGAATTTCGGACGGATCGTCGATGCCTTCGCCATGCACATCAACGAGTATTTCATCGCCGAGCGCGACGAGATCATAGAGCGCCAGCGCGCCGAGATGATGGAGCTGTCGACCCCGGTGGTGCAGCTGTGGGAGCGGGTGCTGACCATCCCGCTGATCGGCACGCTCGATTCGATGCGCGCGCAGGAGGTGATGGAGAACCTGCTGAACGCCATCGTCGAGCACTCCGCCGAGGTGGTGATCGTCGACATCACCGGCGTCCGGGTCGTCGACACGCAGGTCGCCCAGCACCTGCTGCGCACCGCCGCCGCCGTGCGGCTGATGGGGGCCGAGGCGATCATCTCGGGCATCTCGCCCAAGATCGCCCAGACCATGGTCGAGCTCGGCGTCGACGTGGGCGAGGTGACGACCCGTCCGACCATCCGCGCCGCGCTCGACGAGGCGTTCCGCCGCGTCGGCTTCCGCATCGGTCGCGTCGAGGACAACCGTGTCTGAGGCGGCCTCGATCTACACGGTCGACAAGGTGCTGCTCGTCGCGATCCGCGACAACATCACCGACACCGACATCATCAACCTGCAGGAGGATCTCTCCGAGAAGATCGTGAACGAATCCGCGCGCGGCGTGGTGATCGACATCGCGGCGCTCGAGATCGTCGACACCTTCGTCGGGCGCATCCTGGCGCAGCTCTCCTCGATCTCGCGGCTGCTGGCGGCCGAGACCTACATCGTCGGCATGCGCCCGGCGGTGGCGATGACGCTGGTCGAGCTCGGGATGGACCTGCCCGGCTCCAAGACGGCGCTGTCGCTGAGCCATGCCTTGCGGAGCCTGAAGGCCAAGGGGCTGGCGTGAGCGCCCCGCCGGCTGAGCCGGCGGCCCGGGTCGAGCTGCGACAGGAGCGCGATATCGCCGCGGCGCGGATCGCCGTGTCGAAGGCAATGGACGCGATGGGCGCGCGGGCGCTGCGCAAGACCCGCTTCGTCACCGCCGTGAGCGAGATCGCCCGCAACGCGCTCGACCACGGCGGCGGCGGGGTGATCGAAATCTACCGGCTGGAACGCCCCTTGCGGATCATGATCCGCTGCCGCGACGAGGGCCCCGGCATCGCCGATATCGACCGTGCGATGACCGACGGCTTCTCCACCGCGCGCAGCATGGGCAAGGGGCTGGGCGGCGCGCGGCGGCTGGTCGAGGCGTTCCGCATCGACAGCCGCCCCGGCGCCGGGACCACGATCGAGATGGAGGCCAAGCCATCATGAGACATGTCGTCGATATCTCGGACCCCAGCGCCGTGGCCGAGGCGCGCCGCCTGGCGCGCAACCTCGCCCAGACGGCGGCGCTGCCCGAGGCGCGCGCCGAGGCGCTGGCCATCGTGGTCACCGAAATGGCCACCAACCTGCTGCGCCACGCCCGCGGGGGGCAGCTCCTGTTGCAGATCCAGCCCGGCAAGGCACCGCATGTCTCGGTCGCCGCGATCGACGCGGGGCCCGGCATTCCCGACATCGACCTCGCGCTTTCGGACGGATTCTCGACCGGGTCGAGCGCCGGCGGGGGCCTGGGCGCCATGAGGCGGCTGGCCGACAGCTTCGAGATCCGTTCCACCCCGGGGCAGGGCACCGTGGCGGTCTGCGGCTTCGGCGCGCCCCCGGTTCTCGCCGGTGTCGAGATCGGCGCCTATCTGATGAACTACCCCGGCGACCGCGCCTGCGGCGACGGGCTGCTGGTGCGCGATGTCTCGGGGCGGGTCGATCTTTTCGCGGTCGACGGTCTGGGGCACGGCGCG
This sequence comes from Limimaricola litoreus, assembly GCF_024159025.1. Taxonomy (GTDB): domain Bacteria; phylum Pseudomonadota; class Alphaproteobacteria; order Rhodobacterales; family Rhodobacteraceae; genus Limimaricola; species Limimaricola litoreus. The sequence continues at coordinate 735 of NZ_JAMYXC010000017.1, read as the reverse complement.
CGCGCCGAAGCGGCGGCGGCGGAGGCGATCGAGGGGCTCGAGGCGCTGCGCGGCGAGAATCCCGCGCGCACCCTGTCCGAGCTTTCGGCCCGGCTCGCTGGCAGCCGCGGCTCGGTGGCGGCGCTGGCGCAGATCGAGGCGGCGGACGGGCGGCTGCGGTTGGCCGGGATCGGCAATATCGCGGCGCTGCTGGTCCAGCCCGGCGGGCAGGTGAAGCGGCTGATCAGCCGCGAGGGCAGGCTCGGCGGCGCCGTGCGCACCCCTCCCGTCGAGGAGGCGATGATGCGGCCCGGCGACGTGCTGATCCTGCACAGCGACGGGTTGTCGACCCTGCGCAGCCATGCCGAGCTGCCACCCACCGCCGGGCACAGCTGCGCGATGATCGCGGCGCAATTCATGCGCGACCGCAACAAGGGGCGCGACGATTGCTGCGTGATCGTGGCCCGGCTCGCGCGCGAGGAGGCGGCATGAGGCTGACCACGCTGAAGATCGAGGCCGACGAGGATATCGTGCGGCTGCGGATGGTCGGCCAGGAGGTGGCGCGCCGCTGCGGCTTTGCCAAGTTCGCCGAAACCCGCATCGTCACGGCGCTTCTGGAGTTGGGGCGCAACATCGTCCAGCACGGCGGCGGCGGGCGGATGACGCTGTCGCTGGAGCCGCGGGCGGGCGCGCTCGAACTGGCGGTCGAGGCGATCGACCAGGGGCCGGGCATCCCCGATCTCGACGCGCGGCTCG
>NZ_JAMYXC010000075.1 GCF_024159025.1 Limimaricola litoreus | reverse complement strand
CGGGCGCGGGGCGCGCGTCGCGGCCAGAGGCGGCTTCGGCGGCGACCTGCGCGATGGGGGCCGCGAAGCCGCCCGGCCCCATGGCCGGTTTCGCGGCGAAACCGGCCTCGATCTCGGCCAGCGCCTTCGGGTCCGGCGCCTCAAGCGTCCTGCGTCTGGCCATGGCTGTCCTCCTGCTCTTCCATCATGTCGCGGTACCAGCTGCCCAGCAGCAGCTCCTTGAACTCGGCATAGGTCCGATCGAAGGCCTCGCGCCCGCGCAGATAGGTCTCGCGGTTGAAGTCGCGGTAATCGGCCTCGTATATGCCGTTGATCTGCTCGCCCGCCTGCCCCACCAGCGCGGTGAACTCCTGCCGGTAGGCGGTCATGAAGTCGCCGAAATAGGCCTGGATCACATTGGCCAGATCGGTCTGCTGGCCGGCGTCGTAGCGGGTGATGATGGCGCGCACCACGTCCCATTCGAAGCGCATTTCGGGCAGGCCGGCGCGGCGGCGCTGCGCGTTCTCGCCCTCCTCGATCGAGGCGAAGGTCGAGTAGAGCATGTCAAAGAAGCGGCCCGTCGAGTCGAATTCGAGGAAAGACGCGCCGAGCGGCACGAGCAGGATGTCGGCGGCGGAAAGCGAGTTGATCGTCAGGTAGCCGAGGGCAGGGGGGGTGTCGAGGAAGACGATGTCGTATTCGTCGAGCAGACCCTCCTCGTTCAGCGCGTTGTTGAGCGCGTCCCACAGCGACCAGCTCTTCAGGTTCATCCGCCAGACCGGGATCTGGAACTCGGACCAGTAGAGATTGAGCTGCGCGCCGATCAGGTCGATGTTGGGCCAGTGGGTCTTCTGGATCAGGTTTCGCGGCGAAACCTCCAGCGCCTCGGTCAGCGTCTCGTCGAGGGGCAGGGGGCTTTGCCCCTCGGCCTCGCGCACGAGGTTCTCCTGGTTCACCGCGCGGGCATAGTCGCGCGCGAGAAGCGGGAAGACCGTCTGCCATTCATCCGCGACCTTGCCGCCCAGAAGCGAGGTCATCGAGGCCTGGCTGTCGAGGTCGATCACCAGCACCTTGTAGCCGTCGAGCGCGGCGGCCATGGCGAGATGCACGCAGGTGGTGGTCTTGCCCGAGCCGCCCTTGAAGTTGGCGACGGCGGCGATCTTGGCCGGAAGCCCCTCGGGGCGCCAGGGGCGGTATTCCTTGTTCGCGGCGCCCTCTTCCGAGAAGTGCTTTCGCAGCTTGAGCACGTCGTCGAGCGAGAACCATTTCGCGCCCGCCTCGCCCTCGCCCTGCGGCAGCTCGGGGTTGGCCTTGAGCACGCGGCGCAGATGGGCGGCGGCGACGGGGATCAGGTAGCGGGTGATCTCCCAGATCGAGAAGCGGCGCAGCGACTTGGTCCCGTCGGGGGCGTAGCCGCGCCGGGCCATGTCATCGCGGCCACGCGCGCAAAAGGTGGCGGCCTTGGCGAATCGCGTGGTATCCACGCGGGGACCGAGCCGCTCGGCGGCCCGTGCCGGGTCGATGTTGTGAAAGGGCGGTGAGCTCGTGTCCGCGCGCTTGGTCATGCGATACCTGCTGTCATGTACGCCTCTCGGGCTTCTGTCGGGGCAACCATCGCACATCGGTTTGCATTGCGAAATATCGGTCTGACGCGCGTCGTGCGACGGTGACATCCGGGGTTTCGCCGCGAAACCCTGCCCTGCGTCCCTTGAAATCAAACGAAGGAACAGCACGCAGTCTGTTTTGAATCTTTAGAATCTTTAGAGTCTTTGGCTCTGAAAACCTGAAGCATCTCATGGGCTTGCATGGTGTTGGGGACCCGAGTTCGGGACGAAAGGTACCAATCTTCGGGACCAAGGGTACCAGGATACGGGACGAAGGGGTCCCGGTTTCGGGATGGGGGAAACCTCGCGAAAGGAGGGCGAAACCGGGGAGGATGGGCGGTTTCGGGGCGCAAAACCGACCTATCGCACCTCCGATTCGCGTGATCGGACTCCCGGTGCAAGCCGTTGCGCGAGGCAAAGGGACCTGCGCGCGGTGCGGTCACGCAAAGGTACCCCTTTACGGGATAGGATGGTTCCGGCGAGAAGGTACCCGGATCGCTCTTGCGGTGAGGTGCCGCAAGAGGCAGCTTGTCGGCCGAGGGCGGGCCGGCAGCAGCCGGGCAGTCGTCGGGGCGGCGAAGAGGGCGCGGATCATGGCGGAACGACAGGGGCGCGCGGGCGAGAGGCGCGCCGATCCCGAACAGCTCAGCGGCGCGCTGAGGCGCGGCGCGGTGAAGAAGAACGTCGCCGCGATCCATATCGGTGGCAAGCTGACGCTTCTGCAGCGCAAGCTGTCGAACGTGCTGCTGCTCAATGCCTATGACACGCTGTTGAGCCAGGCGACGCACCGGATCGACGCGCGCACGCTCGCTGCCATGATCGGCTACAACTCGAACGACATCGACAGCTTGCGCGATGCGCTGCGCGGCCTCGCCGAGACGGTGGCCGAATGGGACATGCTCGACGACAAGGGGCGGCAGGAATGGGGGGTCTCGGCGCTTCTGGCCCATGCGCGGCTGCGCGACGGGGTCTGCGATTATGCCTATTCGCCCGCGCTGGCCGAAAAGCTGCACGACCCGCGCGTCTTTGCGCTGATCAATCTCGACATCCAGCGGCGCTTCACCTCCGGGCACGGGCTGGCGCTCTATGAGAACTGCTACCGCTTCGTGCGCACCGGCTCGACCGGCTGGTGGCCGCTCGACGTGTTCCGCCGGCTGATGGGGGTCGATGACAGCGAATATTATCGCAGCTTCAAGCATCTCAACGCCAAGGTCATCAAGCCGGCGGTGGAGGAGGTGAACCGCGCCTCCAACATCCAGGTCGAGCCCGAGTTCAAGCGGATGGGCCGGGCGGTCAAGGAGCTGCGCTTTTCGATCCGCGAGAACCCGCAGCTTGCCATGCTCGACATCGACGACGGGCAGGCGGCGCGCAGCCAGCCGGTCTATGAGCGGCTGCGCGCGCAGGGGGTGTCCGACCGGCTGGCGCGGCAGTGGATCGCCGAGCACGGGGCCGAGGCGGTGGCCGAAAAGCTCGACTGGGTCGCGGGGCGCGACGGGGTACGCAGCCCGGTGGGCTACCTGCGCGCGGCGCTCGACAATGGC
>NZ_JAMYXC010000149.1 GCF_024159025.1 Limimaricola litoreus | reverse complement strand
GGCCGAGGCGCTGGCCGCGCGCATCGCGGCGGGCGAGAGCTTCGAGGCGGCGGGGCTCGCCCCGCGCGAGGCGCGCAACCTCACCCGCCGCGCCTTTGTCGAGGGCACCGGCCCGGGCTTCGTGCGCGCGGTCTTCGAGATGGAAGAGGGCGAGGCCCGCGTGGTGTCGGGCGATGGCTACACCGCCGTGGTCCGGCTCGACGCCGCCCATCCCCCGGCCGAGGACGACGCGGGCGTGACCGCCGAGCGGCAGGCGATCGAGGCGCGGATCGGCACCGGCCTCGCGCAGGACATCTACGCCGCCTACGCCAACGCCGTGCAGGCCCGCACCGAGATCCGCATCGACGATGCCGCCGTCCAGGCGGTCCACTCCTCCTTCAGGTAAGACGCCATGCTCAGCCCCGATTTCGAGACGTTCCGCCAAGGCTTCGAGGCGGGGGAGAACCAGGTGGTCTGGACCCGGCTCGCCGCCGATCTCGACACGCCGGTCTCGTTGATGCTCAAGCTGGCCAACGCCGGAAAGCACGCCTTCATCCTGGAGAGCGTGACGGGGGGCGAGGCGCGCGGGCGCTATTCGATCATCGGCATGAACCCCGACCTGATCTGGGAATGTCGCGGCGAGACGAGCCGCGTCAACCGCGCCGCGCGCTACGACGACGAGGCCTATGAGGAGATCGAGGGCCACCCGCTCGACACGCTGCGCGCCATCCTCGCCGAAAGCCGGATCGACCTGCCCGAGGACCTGCCCGCCGCCTCGGCCGGGCTGTTCGGCTATCTGGGCTACGACATGATCCGGCTGGTGGAAAAGCTGCCGAACGTGAACCCCGACCCGCTCGGCCTGCCCGACGCGGTGATGATGCGCCCCACTGTGGTGGCGGTGCTCGACGGGGTGAAGGGCGAGGTGATCCTCGTCGCCCCCGTCTGGGCCGGGCGGGAGCAATCCGCCCGCGCCGCCTTTGCCCAGGCCGCCGAGCGGGTGACCGAGGCGATGCGCGCGCTCGACCGCCCCGTGCCGCGCGAGGCCCGCGCGCTGCAGGCGCCCGCGCCCCTGTCGGAGCCGGTGTCGAACTTCACCCATGAGGGCTATCTGGCCGCCGTCGAGAAGGCCAAGAAGTACATCCGCGCGGGCGACATCTTTCAGGTCGTCCCGGCCCAGCGCTGGACGCAGGATTTTCCCGAGCCGCCCTTCGCGCTCTATCGCAGCCTGCGGCGCACCAACCCCTCGCCCTTCATGTTCTACTTCAACTTCGGCGGCTACCAGGTCGTCGGCGCCAGCCCCGAGATCCTCGTCCGGGTCATGGGCGGCGAGGTGACGATCCGGCCCATCGCGGGCACCCGGCCGCGCGGCGCCACGCCCGAGGAGGACCGCGCCAACGAGGAGAGCCTTCTGGCCGACGCCAAGGAGCTCTCCGAGCACCTGATGCTGCTAGATCTGGGCCGCAACGACGTGGGCCGGGTGGCGAAGCCCGGCACCGTGCGCCCGACCGAGCGCTTCATCATCGAGCGCTATTCCCACGTCATGCACATCGTGTCGAACGTGGTGGGCGAGCTGTACGAGGGGCAGGACGCGCTCTCGGCGCTTCTGGCGGGGCTGCCGGCGGGGACCGTGTCGGGCGCGCCCAAGGTGCGGGCGATGGAGATCATCGACGAGCTGGAGCCCGAAAAGCGCGGCGTCTATGGCGGGGGCCTGGGCTATTTCAGCGCCGGTGGCGACATGGACATGTGCATCGCGCTGCGCACGGCGGTGGTGCAGGATGGCAAGCTCTACATTCAGGCCGGTGGCGGCGTGGTCCACGACAGCGACCCCGAGGCCGAGTACCAGGAGACGGTGCACAAATCCAACGCGCTCAGGCGCGCGGCGGCGGATGCCGCGATGTTCCGCCCCGAGGGCAACGGCTGAGGCGACAAAGGGCGGGGATCAGCCCGCCCTATTCGCATTCGGCCTTCAGCGGCGGCGCATCATCGCGTCAAGGCTCCACGGCCCGGGGCCCGCGACGAAGATGTAGAGAAACACGAAGCAGTAGAGGATCGCCGCATCGCCGCCGTTGAGCGTCGGATAGAGGCTGCCCGGCGCGTGGAACATCCAGTAGGCCACCGCCATCATGCCCGAGAGCACGAAGGCCACGGGCCGGGTGAAGAGCCCGGCGAGCAGCAGCAGCCCGCCAATGAGCTCCAGCACACCGCCCACACCCATCAGCGAGGCCAAAGGCGGTTGCTGCTCGGTCGGCGGAAAGGCGAAGAGCTTCTGGCTGCCATGCAGCAAAAAAATCAGCGCGCTGACGATGCGCAGCAGGCTGAGCGTTTCGGGCGCGCGGCTGGCAAGCCGGGAGTCGGGGGTATGGGTGGTCATCTGCAAGGGTCCGATCTGAAAGGGGCGATTGTCCCCCGATTGCCGCCTTGCCCCGCCGCCGTCAAATCACCGGGTCTGTGCGCAGGCGCGCACCTGCCTCTGCCGACACTACCGGTTACTTCGCCAGACCCGTGCCCTGCATCTGCAGCAGCGCGCTGAGCGGCGCCGGGGCGACGCCTTCGCGATCCGTGCGGTTGCCCCAGAGCGTCAGCGCGGTGATCGTCTCGGGATTGAGCCGCCCCATCAGCGCCACCGCGCCTTGCTGGCGTGCGCGAAAGGCGGCCTGATCGAGAAAGCGCCGGATGACCCGGTCGTCCTGCCCGACCTGACCCAGGTCGCGGTAGATCTCGACCGCGGGCACGCCCTGCCCGCGCGCCTGACGCAGCGGCGTGGCCAGCCCCTCGGACAGCGCCGCGAGGCCACGCCCGTCCTGCGCCAGACGCTCCAGCGCCCGCGCCGTCACCGCGTTGTCGGAGGTGAGCCCCGCGCCGCCTGCATCGAGCAGCGCCACGGTCTCGGGCAGCGTCTCGAAGGCCGTGTCATAGGCCGTCTCGACATCCGAAGGCGCGGCATTGTCCGGCAGCCGCGCCATGGCGGCGATCTCGTAGCCCGCGGCGCGCCAGCGCGCGGCGCGGTTCCGCGCCTGCGGCATCTCGGGGTCGATCGCGATGGTGACCGGAAAGGGAATGCTGGAGGCGGCGGCAACCGGCGCGTCGATTTTGCCATCGTCGATCAGCACCACCGAAAGGCGCGGCTGGCCGCCATTCGCCGTGTCGGCCGCCGCGAAGCGCAGCAGCGCCGGCGCGTCATCGTCGAACGCGGGGGCGGCCTGCGTTTCGTCCCGTGTCCCGCGGGATGCCCCGGCCCGGCGCACCGCGACGGCATCCTCGTCGAGCCCG
>NZ_JAMYXC010000099.1 GCF_024159025.1 Limimaricola litoreus | reverse complement strand
CGGGTTCTCATTCACGATGCCGCGCGGCCGCTGGTGCCGCGCGAGACGATCCGCGCGGTGATCGCGGCGCTCGATCACGGCCCCGCCGCCGCGCCGGGCCTCATTGTCACCGATGCGCTGTGGCGCATTGAGGATGGTGCGGTGGCCGAGGCCCCCTCGCGCGAGGGGCTGGTGCGGGCGCAGACGCCGCAGGGCTTTCGCTTCGACGCCATCCTCGCGGCGCACCGCGCCCATGACGGCCCGCCCGCCGCCGATGATGTGGCGGTGGCGCGCGCGGCGGGGCTTGCGGTCGCGGTCGTGCCGGGCCACGAGGACAATCTGAAGATCACCGGCGCGCAGGACTTCGCCCGCGCCGAGCGGATATTGGGGTGCGACATGGATGTGAGAACGGGCAATGGTTTCGACGTGCACGCCTTCGGGCCGGGCGATGCGGTCTGGCTCTGCGGGGTAGAGATCGCGCATCACGCGGGGCTGATCGGCCATTCGGATGCCGATGTCGGCATGCATGCGCTGACCGACGCGATCTACGGCGCGATGGCGCATGGCGACATCGGCCAGCATTTCCCGCCCTCCGATCCACAGTGGAAGGGCGCGCGCTCGGAGGTCTTTCTTGCCCATGCCGCCGATCTGGCGCGGGTCGAGGGCTTCAGGATCACCCATTGCGACGTGACGCTGATCTGCGAGCGGCCCAAGATCGGCCCGCATGCCGAGGCGATGCGCGCCGAGCTGGCGCGAATCATGCAGATCGAGCCGGACCGGGTCAGCGTCAAGGCGACGACATCCGAAAGGCTGGGCTTCGCGGGCCGCGAGGAGGGCATCGCCGCCATGGCCACGGCGACGCTGGTGAAGGCATGAGCCGGCTCGTCGCCACCTTCTTCTACAGCGGGCTGATCCGCCCCGCCCCCGGCACATGGGGCTCTCTCGCCGCCCTCGTCGTGGCGCTGCCGATCCACTGGATCGGCGGGCCGTGGCTGATGCTGGTGATGATCGCGCTGGCGCTGGCGGTGGGCTTTCCGGCAGCGCGGGCCGAGGCCGCGCGCGCGGGCGATCACGACCCCTCCCATGTCGTCATCGACGAGGTGGTGGGCCAGTGGATCGCGATCTGGCCGGTGCTGTTCGGCGCCGCGCATGTCGGCGCGCCGGTGCTCGATCTCTGGCCCGGCTGGGTCGCGGCCTTCGTGCTGTTTCGGCTGTTCGACATCTGGAAGCCGTCGCTGGTGGGCCGCATGGACCGGCGCGGCGACGTGACGGGGCTGATGCTGGACGATGTCGTCGCCGGGATCTTTGCCGCCCTCGGCGTGGTTGTGCTGGCGGCGCTGGCGCATGGCGTGCTGATCTTCGGAGGCTGAGCATGGGCGACACGGCACGTCTGGTGAACGCGGCGCGCGCGGCAAAGCTGCGCGTCGCCACGGCCGAAAGCTGCACCGGCGGCATGCTGGCGGCGGCGATCACAGAGACGCCGGGCGCGTCGAGCGTCTTCGACTGGGGGGTCGTCACCTATTCCAACGCCGCCAAGCAGGCGCTGCTCGGCGTCTCCGCCGCCACGCTTGACGCCCATGGCGCGGTGAGCGTCGAGGTCGCCGCCGAAATGGCGCAGGGCGCCCTCGCCCACTCGGGCGCGGACATCGCCGTCTCCGTCACCGGCATCGCCGGGCCGGGGGCCTCGGAGCACAAGCCCGAAGGGCGCGTCTGCTTCGGCGTCGCCACCGCGCGGGCGTGCTCGACGGAGCTGGTCGAATTCGGCGCGCGCGGGCGCGACACGGTGCGCGCCCTCGCGCGCGATCACGCCATCGCGCTGGTGATCGGCGCGATCAAGGAGCTTGAAAGCTGACCCGCGCCATCACCGCTCAGGGCGTGTCGTAGAGCTCGTGCGCGCGCCGTTCGAAGGCGCGCACCACCCGCTGCATCGCCTCGTTGAAGAAAAGCCCCGCCGCGCCCTGTAGCAGCCGGTTGCGGAATTCGAAATCCACGTCGAAATGCACCTCCGCGCCGCCCTCCACGTCGCGGAAGCTCCAGTTGCTTTCGAGGTGGTGGAACGGCCCGTCGATATACTCGGTATGAATCTTCTTCTGCTCGGGCCAGAGCGTAACGCGGCTGGTAAAGCGTTCGCGGAACACCTTGAAGGAGATCACCATGTCGGCGAGCATCACCTCGTGATCGCCCTCGGGCGTGACCGAGCGCACCCGCGCGGCGGCGGTCCAGGGCAGGAACTTGGGATAGTTGCCGACATCGGCCACGAGGTCGTACATCTGCTGGGCGCTGTAGGGCAGCGTGCGGGTCTCGGAATGTGTCGGCATGGATCGGTCCTTCGTGTCTCGCCTCATCTCGCCCTCGCGCGGCCCGGGATCAACCCCGGACCGCTTGCGCCATGCGATCATCGCACCGATCTGGTGCAAGAGACCGAGAGGGAAAGTGCGACATGAACATCCATTGGCTGCTCCGGCTGACCCACTGGGTCCGCCACCCCCCCTCGCCGCGCCGGATGGCGCTCATCGCGGGGGTCGTGGCGCTGTGCCTGCTGCTAGTGAGCATAGAGCGCTTCGTCGGCTGGCCCGAGGCGCTGAGCGTCACCCCCGTGGGCCGCGGCGCGGGGCTGCGCTGAACCCATGAGGCGGGATGTTTCCACTGGACCGCAATCCGGCTGACGCTAGGGTAGAACCAGCACAGTCGCACAGCAGGAGATGCCATCATGTCCCGTCCGATCCGCCTCGCCCTCGCCGCCGCCGGCCTCACGGCCCTGGCCGGTCTTGCCTCCGCGCAGGCCTTCGAGCCGCAAAAGGCGCATGAGCTGCGCGAGAGTCACATGAAGCTGATGGGTGCGCATCTGGGCGTTCTGGGCGCCATGGCCAAGGGCGAAGCGGAGTATGACGCGACGACCGCCTCCGCCGCGGCCGATGCGCTGAGCGGGCTCGCCTCCGGGGTCGACGGCAATTACTGGGTCGAGGGCTCGTCGAGCGAGGAGATCGCTGACAGCCGCGCCCTGCCCGCCATCTGGGAGAAGATGGGCGAGTTCGAGGAGCACGCGGCCAGCCTCGAAGAGGCGGCCATGGCCATGCAGGAGGCCGCCGGCACTGATCTCGCCGCATTGCAGGGCGCGATGGGCGCGCTGGGCGGGGCCTGCGGCGATTGCCACAAGGCCTTCCGCAAACCCGAGGAATGATCGGCCGCGCGCTCGCGGGGCTTGCTGCGCTGGCGGTGCTGGCGGGCGGCACGGGCTGGGTACTGACCGCGCCCGCCCCCTTGCCCGACGATTTGGCCGACG
>NZ_JAMYXC010000167.1 GCF_024159025.1 Limimaricola litoreus | reverse complement strand
GCCCGCGAGCCCCCCATGCACCCAGTGCCCCGGCCCTGATACCGGTGCGGCGAAGGGGTCGGCCGCGAGGAACACGAGGACGAACAGCACCGGCCCGATGAGGCCGGGCGACAGGCTCCAGAACAGGGCGGCGAGCCCCGCGAAGGCCGTGCCGCCGGCCAGAACGACCCGCCATGGCGCCAGCCCCGACAGCAGCAGGAGCCCGCCCCCCGGCAGCGCCGCCCAAAGCACCATAGGTCCGGGCATCCCGAGGGCGAGCCCCGGAAACGAGAAGGTCAGGAACGCCAGCGCCAGCGCGCCCGTGCTCAGAAAGCCGAAGCCCGCGCCGCCAAAGATCAGCTCGCCCATGACCAGCGCCAGCGAGAGCGCGAGCGCAAGCTGCCACAGCGCCGCCTCGGGCGGGGCGAAAAGCACGAGGAGCAGCGCCGGGACCAGCCCGGCCAGAAGCGGCCCCCGGCCCCGCAATTCGGCAAAAAGGAACGACCAGCCAAGCGCCACCGAAACCGCCACGAGAAGGGCCGGGACCGCCGCCGCGCCGGTGAGCCAGAGATGCACCAGCGCGGGCGGTGCGAGGGCCATGAGGCGAAAGACCCCGCAGCGCCGCGCCGCCCTTGCCCTGAGATCGAGGAGGGCTTTCCGGATCATCGCTCCGTCTCCAGCTCGTCCAGCACGCGACGCAGCAGCGCGCCGTAATCCGACCCGCTCGCGCAGATCATCGTGGCCGCACGCATGTCCTCTTCGATCAGGTCGAGACAGCCGAGCCTGCGCGCAGCCCCGGCATCGCCGATGCTCAGCGCCCGCAACAGCGGGATCGCCCTGATCCCTGCGGGCAGGGTGGCGCATAGGGCCGGGGTCGGCACGATCGGCCCAGGCCCGGAGGCCTCGGTGAGGGCCGCGTCAGGTGCGGGCCATGCCACGCGCGTCTCGAAACGCCCGAGCCAGCGGCGGCTCTCATAGGAGCTGTCACCCGCGAGGGCATGGGCGCGCGCGCCATCGTCCCTGCCCCCGAGGATCTCGTCGAGATCGGCGCCGGTGACGCTGCGCCGCAGCCGCCCCGCGCCCTCCTCGGACGCGATCTCGATCAGCCGCGACAGGTCGAGCACTTGCGCTTCCAAAAGACGCCCGATCGCGATCACCGCCTGGCAATCGACGGTCCAGACCTCACCACCGCGCGCGACGCTGTGCCAGCGCCGCAGCTGCGCACCCATGCCGCCGCGACCAACCAGTCCGACCTTCACCTGCAGCCGATCGAGCGACGCCGCCAGCGCAGCACCTCCCTCCTGGCAAAGCACGACCTCCCCCCGCGTGAGCTCGCGCAATGCCGAAAGGCCCCGACTCAAGGCTTCAGGCTGCTTTCGCGCCGCCCGAACCCCGGCCGCCTGCGCCCCCCCGAGCGCATCGACGAGGATCGCATCCGGCTGGGCCTCGGGTTCGGGCACGCGGCCGAAGGGGCGGGTCCGGAACTCCGGCCAGAGCCCATGCGCCAGCAGTGTCTCGCGCAGGTCCCCTGCCAAGGAGACCGGCGCCGTCCAGTCGGCGTCGGGCCGGGTGCGGATCACGATCCGCTCGATCCGGCGGCCATATCCCTTGTCGATCCGCGCCACCCGACCGGGCGCGGGCGACACGACGCGGATCGCGGGCCGGTCCCGATCCGCCAGCAGCGGCGTTCCGACCCGGACCTCTTCCCCCTCCTCAAGGCAAGGGACAAGGCGCAGCCCCGGCAGATCGCGCGCCATGAGGGCGACCGCTTCGGTGCGGGTCGTCACCGCTTCGGCGACCATGGTCGCGGCGCGCGCTGAGCGAAAGGCGATCATCTGCGTCTCCGGATCGGGGCCTCGCTTTTCAATCGCCCCGCGCGCCCGCTGCTGCATTGATCCAGATCAAGGGCGGGCCGCGCACCATGTCCTAGGCTTTTCGTATCGGTCACCTTCAACCGGAGTGACGCCATGCCCCGCGCCGCCATCCTGCTGCCTGCCCTGCTCATCAGCGGCTGGCCCGCCCTGCCGCTTTCGGCGCAGGAGGCCCCCGATCCCACGCCCGAACAGATCGTCGAGGACTGGCTCGCCTCGTCGCATGCCGACGCGATGTCGGAGGCGTTCCGCCACTGGGATGCCGAGGGAGAGATCCCCGGCGCCTGTGCCGCCTGCCATTCGACGCCCGGCTTCGTCGATTACGTCGCCTCGACCATGACCACCGTGGGCGTGATCGACCACCCCGTCCGCATCGGCACCGTTATCGAATGCACCACCTGCCACGATCCGGCGGCGGCCGCGTTGCAATCCGTGCCCTTCCCGTCCGGTCAATCCGCATCGCTCGACAATGGATCGACAGTCTGCGCGGTCTGCCACCAAGGGCGCGCCTCGGGCGCGAGCGTCGACGCGGCGGTGAGCGGGATGGAGCCGGACACGGTCTCGGCGGATCTCGGTTTCATCAATATCCACTACGCCGCCGCCGCGGCGACGCTGATGGGGGCGGATGCGGGCGGCGGCTATGAATACGAGGGCAAGAGCTATGCGGGCCGCTTCACCCATGTCCCCGATCTGAGCGATTGCACGAGCTGTCATGGCCCGCATGACACGGCGGTCGAGATGGAGGACTGCACCAGCTGCCACGCCGGGGCGGAGGATCTGCGCGCCATCCGCATGTCGCCCACGGATTTCGACGGCGACGGAGACACCTCCGAGGGCATCGGCGTGGTCACGGCTCAGATCCACGACCAGCTTCTCGCCGCGATCCTGCGCTACGGCGCCGAGGTCGCGGGCACGCCGATCGCCTATGCCGAAGGATCCTACCCCTATTTCTTCGCCGATCCGAACGCCGACGGCCGCGCAGATGCGGATGAGGCGAGCTATGACAATCGCTACGCCGCATGGACGCCGCGGTTGCTGCGCGCGGCCTACAACTACCAGTTCGTCGCCAAGGACGGCGGCGCCTATGCGCACAACCCGCACTACACGCTGCAGCTTCTCATCGACAGCCTGCAGGATCTGGCGGAGGCTCTGCCCGAAGACATCGGCGACCTCACGCGCCCCTGAGGCGCCCTATCCGGTCCGCGCCCGCCTGCGCCACACCACCGCCGAAAGGTAGATCGCGCCCAGCCCGGTAGCGATCACGCCGAGATAGAGCACGAACCCGCGCAGCCCCGGCAAGGTGGGCCAGCCTCCCAGCCAGCCGGGCACATGCTCGCCCAGCAGCCCCGGCGCAAGGATTAGCCCGAAGGCCGCGACCACGAGCGCCGCCCCGGCGCGCATCGCGTCCCGCATCGGCC
>NZ_JAMYXC010000163.1 GCF_024159025.1 Limimaricola litoreus | reverse complement strand
CACGCGCCAGCCCGCGCCCAGAAAGCGGCGCGCGGTGGCGCGGCCGATGCCGCTGCCCGCGCCGGTGATCAGGATCGTCTTGCTCATCATCTTTCCTCAGTGGTTGTCGCGCGGCAGGTCGCGGCCGACCTTGTGATAGGCCGTCGCCAGTTCGAGGCAGCCGCCATCGGCGAGCTGGCCGACGTGTCTGCGGTAGATCTCCTGCCACGGCGTCTGATTGCGCAGCTCGGGCGGCGACCACGCCGCGCGCCGCGCCTCCCATTCGGCCTCGTCCACCAGCGCATCGAGCCGGCAGGCCCCGAGATCGAGCCGCACCCGGTCGCCGGTCTTCAGGAGCGCCAGCCCGCCGCCCACCGCCGCCTCGGGCGAGGCGTTGAGGATCGAGGGGCTCTCGGAGGTGCCCGATTGCCGCCCGTCGCCCACCGTGGGCAGGTGGTTGATGCCCGCCTTCAGCACCGCGTCGGGCGGCTGCATGTTCACCACCTCGGCCGAGCCGGGGTAGCCGACGCAGCCGACGCCGCGGATGAACAGGATCGTCTCGGCGTCGATCTCCAACGAGGGATCGTTGATCCGCTCGTGGTAATCCTCGGGGCCCTCGAACACCACCGCGCGCGCCTCATAGACTCCCTCATGGCCGGGGCGCGAGAGGTAGCGCTCGCGAAAGCCCTCCGAGATGACGGAGGTCTTCATCAGCGCGCTGTCGAAGAGGTTGCCCGACAGCACGAGGAAACCTGCGTTGGTCCGAAGCGGCGCGTCATGCGGCAGGATCACGTCCCTGTCGCGGCTGTCCCAGCCTTCGAGATTTTCGCCCATGGTCCTGCCCGAGGCGGTCATCGCGCCCTCGTGAATGCGGCCCGCTTTTCTCAGCTCGCCCATCACCGCGGGCACCCCGCCCGCGCGGAAGAAGCTCTCGCCCAGATATGTGCCCGCGGGCTGCATGTTGACCAGAAGCGGCACGTCGAAGCCGACCTTCTGCCAATCGGTCACGTCGAGCTCCACGCCCGCGTGCCGCGCCACGGCCTGCAGATGCGGCGGCGCGTTGGTCGAACCGCCGATGGCGGAATTGGTGACGATGGCGTTCTCGAAAGCCTCGCGCGTCAGGATGTCCGAAGGTTTCAGATCCTCATGCACCATGCCGACGATGCGGCGGCCCGTCTCGTAGGCCATGTTCATCCGCTCGCGGAACGGGGCCGGGATCGCCGAATTGCCCGGCAGCGTCATGCCGAGCGCCTCGGCCATGGCGTTCATGGTGGAGGCCGTGCCCATGGTATTGCAATGGCCAAGCGAGGGCGCGGAGGCGCAGACCCGGCCCATGAACTCGTCGTAGTCGATCTTGCCCTCGGCCAAGAGGCGGCGGCTTTCCCAGATGATCGTGCCCGAGCCCGCGCGCTCGCCCTTCCACCAGCCGTCGAGCATCGGCCCGCCATTGAGCGCGATGGCGGGGATGTCGACCGTGGCCGCGCCCATCAGCATGGCGGGCGTGGTCTTGTCGCAGCCCGTGGTCAGCACCACGCCGTCGATCGGATAGCCATGCAGCACCTCGACGAGGCCGAGATACGACAGGTTGCGGTCGAGCGCCGCGGTGGGCCGCTTGCCGGTCTCCTGGATCGGGTGCACCGGGAATTCCATCGGGATGCCGCCCGCGTCGCGGATGCCCGCCTTGATCCGGTCCATCAGGAAGACGTGGATCTTGTTGCAGGGCGCGATGTCGCTGCCGGTCTGGGCGATGCCGATCACCGGGCGCTCGCCCTGAAGCTCGCCCTGGGTATAGCCCTGGTTCTGGTAGCGCTCGACGTAAAGCGCGGTCATCCCCGGATTGTTGGGGTTGTCGAACCATTCCTGGCTGCGGAACTTGCGCTTGGCGCGGGTGTCCATGGCCCTCTCCTCCCTCGCGCGGCGCTGCCTGCGCCGCCTATTCGCTTGTGGCAGGATCGTGAAATGGTATACCAAATGCAAGCGCCAATCCGCCCCCCTGACGTCTCGTGACCGGAGCCCCCATGCCGCCGCCTCGCCATCCCTTTCGCGCGGGCTTTCGCGATTGCCTGCCCTTCGTGCTGATCGTGATCCCGTTTTCCACGCTGTTCGGCGTCGTCGCCCGCGACGCAGGCCTCGACCTTCTGCAGGTGATGTCGATGTCGGTGATCGTCATCGCCGGCGCGTCGCAGTTCACGGCGCTGGCGCTGTTGCAGGACGGCGCGCCGGTTTTCGTGGCGCTTCTGGCCGCATTGGCGGTGAACCTGCGCATGGCGATGTATTCCGCCGCCCTCGTGCCGCATCTGGGCCGCGCCCCTCTGGGCCTGCGCGCGCTCGCGGCCTATCTCATGGTGGATCAGAGCTTTGCCGTGGCGGTGCGCCGCTACGAGGACAGCCCCGAGATGACCCTGTCGCATAAGCTGCGCTATTATTTCGGCTGCATGGCCGTGGTCTGCCCGATCTGGTACGGCTGCACGCTGGCGGGCGCGCTGATGGGCCGGGCGATCCCGGCCGAGCTCTCGCTTGATTTCGCGGTGCCGGTCTGCTTCATCGCGCTGCTCGCCCCCTTGCTGCGCAGCCTGCCGCATCTCCTCGCCGCGCTGGTCTCGGCGTTGGTGACCGTGGGTTTCGCCTGGCTGCCCTGGAACCTCGGCCTGCCGATCGCGGCCATCGCGGCGATGATCACCGGCGCGCAGGCCGAGCTGTTCCTGCGCCGCCGCACCCGCAAGGAGGGCTTCGCATGATCGACGACACCGCCTTCTGGAGCCTGACGCTGGCGCTCGGCCTCGGCACCTTCCTGATCCGCTTTTCCTTTCTCGGCTTGCTGGGCGGGCGGCAGCTGCCCGACTGGCTGCTCTTGCATCTCAAATACGTGGGCGTCGCGGTGTTTCCCGCGCTCATCGTGCCAGCGGTGCTTTGGCCCGCCGCCCTGGACGGCGAGACGCAGGCACCGCGGGTGATCGCGGCGCTGGTCGCGGTGGCGGCGGGGCTGCGCTTCGGCCCGGTCGGCGCGATCACCGCGGGGCTCGCCACGCTCTACTCGACGCAGGCGCTGTTCTGAGCCGTCTTAGGCTCCGGTCAACACCCTCCGGCTAGAAGACGGCCCAAGCCCCCCGCAGGGGGGCGGTCCTGTCGGATAGCGGAGATCTGCCATGTCCCGTCCCCTCGCCCGCCGGCTCGTGCTGGCCGGTTGCCTTGCCCTGACCGGCTCGACCGCCATCGCCGATGCCGGTCTGCGCGGCTCACTCTACGCGGATTTCGGCGCAAGGCGCGCGCTGTGGGACGACAATGACCTCTTTCGCGACACGCCCGCGCCGATCGCGCTGCGCCGCGCGCCGCTGGTCCAGGGCGCGGCCCCC
>NZ_JAMYXC010000281.1 GCF_024159025.1 Limimaricola litoreus | reverse complement strand
CCCCGCCCGCCGAGGCGAGAAAGAAGAACGGCAACCCGGCGCCGAAGGCGACCAGCGCCGCATCCATCGGCCGGACCCGGCGCAGCGCCCTGAGCCGCGACGGCAGCAGCGGCGCGAGCAGCAGCACCGGCAGGCCGAAGCGGATCAGCGCCACGTCAGCCGGGGCGAGGGTCGAGCCGCCGATCGCCCGGATCGACAGGGCGAAGCCAGCCCAGATCGTCACCGCCACCGCAATCGCAACATAGCCCCACAGCGTCGCCGCCTCCGGCAGCCGCCGGATCGGGGCGGGGATCGTGGTGCTGTCTGTCATCTCGTGCTCCTGCCGGTGTCAGCCGCACTTTGGCGCGGTGCCCGCGCAATCGGCTTGCTATCTCTGCGGCGACGGGGTGATAGATTGGCAGAATCTGCCAAGAGGATGCGCGAAATGGATGAAAAGGACCGGCAGATCATCGCCGCGCTGCAGGCGCATGGGCGGCTGACCAACCAGGAGTTGTCGCAGAAGGTGAACCTCTCGCCCTCGCCCTGCCTGCGGCGGCTGCGGATGCTCGAGGACGCCGGGATCATCCGGGGCTATGCCGCCATCGTCGACGAGACAGCCTACGGCCTGCCGATCACCGCCTTCGTGCGGGTCCGGCTGGAGCGGCACAGCGAGGCGGCGGTGGGGGAGTTCGAGCGCAAGGTGCGCGACATCGACGCGATCCTCGATTGCTACATGATGACCGGCGACGACGACTACCTACTAAGGGTGCTGGTCTCGAGCCTTCAGGATTACGAGGTCTTCGTGCGCCAGAGCCTGCACCAGATCGGCGGCATCGCCGCGATCGAGACCAGCTTCGCCTATGGCACGGTCAAGCGCCGGACGGTCTTTCCGCGGCTCGACTGACCGCGCGACCATGCCGGGCGCGGCCCGGTCCTGCCGACCCCGCGCCCTCCGGCGAAACCGGCCCTCTTCCGCGCAGCGCAAGCCGTGATCCCGGTGCGCTGGCCGCGCGGCTGACATTCGTCGAGAGGAAGGCCGGTTTCCTGCAGATTTCCCTATATTTATCCCCGGACCCGTGCATTCTGCAGCCGTGTTGCGTGAAAAAAGGGATCTCGGTTCAACCGATCGGACCGGGCGCGCAGGCGCAGACCGATATCGGGCCCCGCAAGATCGAAACAGGGAAGGCCCGCGATCTGGAGGGCCGTCTCGACACCGCGAAGGAAAGCTCTGGGAGGAGTTCGTCATGAAGACCGTGGACAGCCTGAGACCCGAAAGCGGCCTGCGGGTCATCGTCACCGCCGGGGCCTCGGGCATCGGCCGCTGCATCGGCGAGGCCTTTGCCAAGGCCGGGGCGCGGGTGCGGATCTGCGACATAGACGGCGCGGCGCTGGAGGAGGCCGATTTCGCCGAAGGCCGCAGCCTGTGCGACGTGCGCGATCACGCGGCGGTGGGCCGCTTCATCGCCGAGGCGGCGGCCGGAATGGGCGGCCTCGACGTGGTGATCAACAACGCCGGCATCGCCGGGCCGACGGCGGGGGTCGACGAGATAGACGCCGACGCCTGGCGGCAGACCATCGATGTCAATCTCAACGGCCAGTACCACGTCGCCCATCACGCGACCGCGCATCTGCGCCAAAGCCGCGGCGTGATGATCAACCTCGCCTCCGTGGCGGGGCGGCTCGCCTTCGCCTACCGCACGCCCTATGCGGCGAGCAAATGGGCCGTGGTCGGCCTGACCAAGAGCCTCGCCGCCGAGCTGGGCCCCGAGGGGGTGCGCGTCAACGCGATCCTGCCGGGCATCGTGCGCGGCAGGCGGATCGAGGGGGTAATCCGCGATCGCGCCGCGGCGCTCGGCATTCCCTATGAGGAGATGGAGCGGCGCAATCTCGAAAAGATCTCGCTGCGGCGGATGGTGGACCCCGAGGAGATCGCGGCGGCGGCGCTGTTTCTCTGCGCGCCGGGCGGGCGCAGCATCACCGGCCAGGCGATCAGCGTCTGCGGCAATGTGGAGGCGCTCTAGCCCATGCCCCGAACCACAACCGTTCAGGCGCGGAAGCGAGAGGCTTGAGGGAGGACAACATGCCCACGAAGAAGGTCATCATCACCTGCGCCGTCACCGGCGCGATCCATACCCCGTCGATGTCGAAGCACCTGCCGGTGACGCCCGAGGAGATCATCGAAGCCTCGGTCGCGGCGGCGCGGGCCGGCGCCTCGGTGCTGCACCTGCACGCGCGCGACCCCGAGACCGGCCGTCCGACACAGGATCCGCGCGCCTTCGAGCCCTTCCTGTCGCGGATCAAGCAGGCCACGGGTGCTGTGATCAACATCACCACCGGCGGCAGCCCGCACATGACCGTGGAAGAGCGCATGCAGCCAGCGTTGACCTTCCAGCCGGAGCTGGCCTCGCTCAACATGGGGTCGATGAACTTCGGCCTCTACCCGATGCTCGACCGGTTCAAGGAGTTCGCCCATGACTGGGAGCGGCAGCATCTCGAGAACAGCCGCGACCTGGTGTTCAAGAACACCTTCAGCGACATCGAGACCATCCTGAAGCTGGGCAACGACAATGGCACGCGCTTCGAGTTCGAGTGCTATGACATCAGCCACCTCTACAACCTGAAGCACTTCGTTGATCGCGACCTGGCGCGGGGGCCGCTTTTCGTGCAGAGCGTCTTCGGCCTGCTCGGAGGGATCGGTCCGCATCCCGAGGATGTGCTGCACATGCGGCGCACCGCCGACCGGCTGTTCGGAGAGGACTACCGCTGGTCGGTGCTCGGAGCGGGGGCGAACCAGATGCGGATCGCCGCGCAGGCGGCGGCGCTGGGGGGCAATCTGCGTGTGGGGCTCGAAGACTCGCTCTGGATCGGACCGAAGGTGCTGGCGGACTCCAACGCGCAGCAGGTGAAGAAGGCCCGAGACCTGCTGGAGAGCCTGTCGCTGGAGCCGGCGACGCCCGACGAGGCGCGCGAGATGCTGCAGCTCAAGGGGGCCGACCGCGTCGCCTTCTGAATGCAGGCCACGCGACGTTCCGGCGCTACCTGTCGCCCCGTTTCGGCGCGCGCTTCGTGTCGATCAGCAGCGCCTTTGTCCGGTCGAGCGCCCCGTCGAGTTCGGCGAAGGCGCGCTCCATCGCCTGCAGCGCCGCCTCTCTTTGCTCCTGGCTCCGGGGCCGGGTGGTATCGTGCAGCCCGGCCGGGGGGATGACCTTGTGCCTTTGCAAGCCGCTGCGCCGGGGCGGCCGTGCGGCGAGACGCGCGCCGATCCCCGGCACGGCCCAGATCCGCGCGGTCCGGCGGTGTGTGATCTCCCGCAGGAGGCCGAGATCCGTCAGCTCGTCGAGCAGGGTCAGCGCGGTGCGGATCGATACGCCGATCGTTTCGGCCAGCAGTGCCGAGCTGAGCACCGGCGCGGTGCCGAAGGCCTGGACCGCGTCGGCCATGCGCGAGC
>NZ_JAMYXC010000224.1 GCF_024159025.1 Limimaricola litoreus | reverse complement strand
ACCAGCATCGCGGTGCCCGGATCGCGCGGGGCCGACCCGGCGGTCGCCGCGACCAGCACGCGCACCACCGGCCCATGCGCGGCGATGTGGGCCGCGAGGGCGTCGCGGTCGAAGCTCACCCCTTCGCCCTCTTCGCAGCGGCCAGCACGCGTTCGGCGGTCGCTGGCGCATCGAGGTTCGGATAGCTCGGCCCGCAGGCCGAGGCCGCGTGGCTCAGCGCGAGGAAGGCCGAGATGCCGAGCATGAAGGGCGGCTCGCCCACCGCCTTGGAGCGATAGATGGTCTGCGCCGGGTTGGGCGCGTCCCACAGATCCACGTGGAACAGGTCGGGCCGGTCCGAGCAGGCGGGGATCTTGTAGGTCGAGGGCGCGTGCGTCCTGAGCGCGCCGTGATCGTCCCAGACCAGCTCCTCGGTGGTGAGCCAGCCCGCGCCCTGCACGTAGCCGCCCTCGATCTGACCGCGGTCAAGCGCCGGGTTCAGCGAATGCCCCGCATCATGCAGGATGTCGGTGCGCAGGATGCGGTTCTCGCCGGTGAGCGTGTCGATCGCCACCTCGGTCACCGCGCAGCCATGGGCGAAGTAGAAGAAGGGGCGGCCCTGTCCCTTGATGCGGTCCCACTTGAGATCCGGCGTCTTGTAGAAGCCGGTGGACGAGAGGCTGACGCGGGCCTCGTAGGCGAGCTTCACCGCCTGCTCGAAGCTCAAGGTCTCGCCTCCGACATGCACCTGATCGTCGGCAAAGCGCACCTCAGTGGCGCTGCATTGGTGCAGCCCGGCGAGAAACTCGGCGATCCGGCCCCGGATCGTGTCGCAGGCGTTCTGCGCGGCCATGCCGTTGAGGTCCGAGCCCGAGGAGGCGGCGGTGGCCGAGGTGTTGGGCACCTTGTGGGTGTCGGTCGCGGTGATGCGCACCCGCTCGGGCGAGACGCCGAAGCGCGCGGCGGCGACCTGCGCCACCTTGCGAAACAGGCCCTGTCCCATCTCGGTGCCGCCATGGTTCAGGTGGATCGAGCCGTCCTGGTAGACATGCACCAGCGCACCCGCCTGGTTCAGGTGTGTCAGCGTGAAGGAGATGCCGAATTTCACCGGCGAAAAGGCGATGCCGCGTTTGATCACCGGGTTCTCGGCGTTCCACTGCGCGATCGCCTCGCGGCGCGCGGTGTAGTCCGAGGTCTCCAGCAGCCGTTCGGTCATCTCGTGCAGGATGAAGTCGGTGACCTCCATGCCGTAGGGCGTGGTGTTGCCGCCCTGTTCGGGCTCGGCCTCGCTCGTGGGCAGCTGCGCCTGCGCGCCGCGCGAGGCGAGATCGGTATCGCCGTCCTTGGGCAGGGCGGGCGCGGGGTCGTCGTGATGCTGCGGCCGCTCGTTCAGCTCGGCGGCGGCGCGGTAGTAGTTGCGGCGGCGTACCTCGACCGGGTCGAGGCCCAGCTCGTGCGCCACCTGGTCCATCACCCGCTCGATGCCCAAGACTCCCTGCGGTCCGCCGAAGCCGCGGTAAGCGGTGGCGGATTGGTGGTTGGTCTTGAGCCGGTGCGAGGTGATCCGCACCGGATCGAGCAGATAGGCGTTGTCGGAATGCAGCATCGCCCGGTCGGCCACCGGCAGCGACAAATCAAGCGACCAGCCGCAGCGGGTGTAATGGGTGAAGTCGATGCCCAGCACGCGGCCCGCGTCGTCGAAGCCCACCTCGTAATCGACGCGGAAATCGTGGCGCTTGCCGGTGATGGTCATGTCGTCGTCGCGGTCGTAGCGCATCCGGCAGGCGCGCCCGGTCTTCTGCGCCATGATCGCGCAGGCCACGGCGAGCGCGTTGCCCTGGCTTTCCTTGCCGCCGAAGCCGCCGCCCATGCGGCGGCACTCGACCTTCACGGCCGACATCGGCAGGCCGAGCGCGTCGGCCACCTTGTGCTGGATCTCGGTCGGGTGCTGGGTCGAGGAATGGACGGTCATGCCGTCCTCCTGCGGCTGGGCCATCGCGGCCATGCCTTCGAGGTAGAAATGCTCTTGACCGCCCATCTCGATCCGGCCCGCGAGCTTGCGCGGGGCGCTTGCAATGGCGCCATCTGCGTCGCCCTTGGTCCAGACGCGCGGCCCGTCCTCGAAGCGCGAGTTGGCGGCGAGCGCCTGCTCGACGGTGAGGATCGGCTCCTCCTCCTCGTACTCCACCTCGGCCAGCCGCGCGGCCTTGCGCGCGGCGAGGTGGCTTTCGGCGGCGACGAGAAAGAGCTGCTGGCCGAGGTAATGGACGCGGCCGTCCGACAGGAGCGGTTCGTCATGCGCGCTGGGCGAGCAGTCGGCGGGGCGGTCGAGATCCTCCGCCGTCAGCACGGCCACCACGCCGGGGGCGGCGCGGACGCGGTCGAGGTTCATCGAGACAATGCGCCCGCGCGCGATGCGCGACAGGCCGAAGGCGAGATGCAGCGCATGGGCGGGTGCGGGAATGTCGTCGATGTAGCGCGCCTGACCGGTGACGTGCAGCACAGCGCTGTCATGCGGGAGAGGTTTGCCGACGCTCATGCCTTCACCTCCAACACGCTGGTTCGCTGGCCAGAAACTTCGGCGAAGTAGCGCCGCGCGAGGCCCTGCGCCGCCTCCAAACGGTAGGCGGCCGAGGCGCGCATGTCCGACAGCGGGGTGAAATCCTGCGCCAATGCGGGCAGGGCCGCCTCGACGGTCTCCATGCTCCACGGCTTGGCCATAAGCGCCGCCTCGAAGGCGGGCGCGCGCTTGGGCGTCGCGGCCATGCCGCCGAAGCCGGTGCGCGCCGCCGTGACGGTGCCGTTCTCGACGGTCACGTCGAAGGCGGCGCAGACGGCGGAGATGTCCTGATCGAAGCGCTTGGAGATCTTATAGACGCGGAACGCCTCGCGCCCTTCGGGCAGGCTAACCGCCTCGACGAATTCGCCGGGCTGACGGTCCTGCTTGCCGTAGTCGATGAAGAAGTCTTCGAGAGGAAGCTCGCGGCGGTCGTCGCCCTTGCGCAGATGGATCGTGGCGCCCAGCGCGATCAGCGCGGGCGCGTTGTCGCCGATGGGCGAGCCATTGGCGAGGCTGCCGCCGATGGTGGCGGCGTTGCGCACCTGCACCGAGCCGTAGCGGCGGACCATCTCGGCATAGGAGGGGTAGGGACCTTCCAGCACCTCCATCGCCTGCGTCATGGTCACGCCTGCGCCGAAGCGGATGCGGCCCCCGCCGGTCTCGATGGTCTTGAGATCCTCGCAGCGGTTGAGAAAGGCCGTCTCGGGCAGGGCGCGCAGCCCCTTGGTCACCCAAAGCGCCACGTCGGTGGCGCCGCCGATCAGCGTGGCCTCGGGGTGGTCGAGGTACCATGCGGCCAGCGCGTCGGCGGTCTCGGGGATGAAGCCCGGCGCCTCGGTCAGCGTGTCGCCCGTGCCCCGGCCCGCCTCGGGCTCGTAGGGCGCGCGGCCGCTAGGCGGC
>NZ_JAMYXC010000079.1 GCF_024159025.1 Limimaricola litoreus | reverse complement strand
AGCTGCCGCTCGACCGTCTGGTCAGCCAGCACCGCGCCATCGCCGCCGCCGTGGCGGCCCACGACCCCGACGCCGCCGAGGCGGCGATCCGCACCCATCTGCGCGGCGTGCTCGAGGATCTGCCGAAGATCGCCGCGGCGCAGCCCGATTTTTTCCAGCCCGACGCGGAGAGGACCGCGCGGGGCGACATGTGAACACCAAGGGAGGACAGACCATGACCCGTACCATCACCCGCACGCTGCTTGCCGGGGCCGCCACGCTGGCGCTCGCCACCGGGGCCCTCGCCCAGGAGCGCACGCTCAAGCTGGGCCACCTCGCCAACGAGGACAACACCTGGCACAAGGCCGCGGTGAAGTTCGGCGAGGAGCTGGAAACGCTGACCGATGGCCGGATCGCGGTTGAGGTCTATCCGAACGAAACGCTCGGCGCCGAGGTCGACCTGATCAACGGCATGCAGCTCGGCACCGCCGACATGACCATCACCGGCGAGAGCCTGCAGAACTGGGCGCCGATGGCGGCGCTGCTGGCCCTGCCCTATGCCTACGACTCGCTCGAAGAGATGGACGAAGTGGCGGGCGGCGAGATCGGTGGCCGGATAGAGGCGCAGATCATCGAGAAGGCGCAGATCCGGCCCATTGCCTATTTCGCACGCGGCCCGCGCAACCTGACCTCGAACCGTCCCGTGACCTCGCCCGAGGAACTGGACGGGCTGAAGCTGCGCGTGCCCAACGTGCCGCTCTTCGTCGACACCTGGAAGGAGCTCGGCGCCAACCCGACGCCCATGGCCTTCTCGGAGGTCTTCACCTCGCTGCAGAACGGCACCATCGATGCGCAGGAAAACCCCCTCGCGCTGATCGCCTCGGCCAATTTCAACGAGGTGCAGGACAATGTGAACCTCACCGAGCATGTCCGCTCCTGGATCTACCTCACCCTGTCCGAAGCGGTCTGGTCCGACCTCTCCGCCCAGGATCAGGAGGCGGTGATGGAGGCGGCCGCCCGCGCGCAGGCGCATGAGCGCGAGCTGTTCCTCGCCGACGAGGAGCGCCTGGTCGAAGAGCTGAAATCCCGCGGCATGGAGTTCGTCGAGGTCGACAAGGCCGCCTTCGCCGCGGCCGCCAAGCCCGCCGTGCTCGCCAATGTCCCCGAAGAGATCCGCGACACCGCCGCGCAGCTCTTCGAGAACTGATCCTCCCTCGCCGGGCGGCCCCGCCGCCGCCCGGCCCGATCCGACCAGAGGGGTGCCCCGTGCAACGGCTGCAATCCGTCTTCATCGGCCTGTGCCGTCTCGGCACCGGCCTTGCCTTTTCGGTGCTGATCGCCGCCGTGACGGTGCAGGTCGTGGGCCGGTCGGTGTTCAATTCCTCGCCGCCCTGGACCGAGGAGCTGACCCGCTACGCGCTGCTGTGGATGGTCGCCTGCGCGACGGGGCTGTCGTTTCGCACCGGTGATCTGGTGAATGTCGACATCCTGACCGAAGCCCTGCCCGGCCGCTGGCCCTGGTGGCTGCGGCTGACCTCGGCCATGGCCACGCTCGGCCTGTCCCTGGCGCTGATCTGGCCCGCCTGGCGCTACACGGCGATCGGCGCGCGGCAGACCTCGCCGGTGCTGGGCCTGCCGATGAACCTGATCCATGCCAGCGTGCTGGCGCTTCTTGCGCTGCTTGCGATCTTCTCCGCCCTGCGTCTTGCCTCCATGCTCACCGGCGCCTCCGACGGCCGCCCGGTCCCGAATCCGGACATCTCCCGATGAACCTCGCCATCCTGCTTGCCACCTTCATCGGCGGTCTCGCCATCGGCCTGCCGGTGGCGATCACGCTGGGGCTGTCGTCCCTCGCCTATCTGTGGGCCGCCGGCATCCCCTTCGTGGTGATCCCGCAGAAGATGTATGCCGGGATGGACGTCTTCGTCCTGCTGTCGATCCCGGGCTTCATCCTCGCCGGCAACCTGATGAACCACGGCGGCATCACCGAGCGGATTATCCGGCTCGCCAATGCGCTGGTCGGCTGGGTGCGCGGGGGCCTGGGCCTGTCGAACGTCGCCTCCTCGATGCTGTTCGGCGGCATCTCGGGCACCGCCGTCGCCGACGCCGCCTCGATCGGCGGGGTGATGATCCCGGGCATGAAGAAGGTGGGCTACCCGGCCGATTTCTCCGCCGCCGTCACCGCCGCCTCCTCGACCGTCGGGCCGATCATCCCGCCCTCGGTGCCGATGATCCTCGTGGGCTCGCTCTCGGGCATCTCGGTGGGCCGGATGTTCATGGCGGGCGCGGTGCCAGGGCTGCTTTTGGGCCTTGCCATGATGGTGACGACCTATGTGATCGCCGTGCGGCGCGACTTTCCGCGCCAGCCGTGGCAGGGCATGCGCGAGCTGGTGCGGTCCTTCTTCGGTGCCTTCTGGGCGCTGTTCATGACGGCGCTGATCATCGGCGGGCTGCTCTCGGGGCTGATGACCCCGACCGAGACAGCGGTGGTCGCCTCGATCTACGCCTTCGTCGTCGGCGCCTTCGTCTATCGCGAGCTGCCGCTGCGCGCCGTGCCCACGGTGATGATCAACTCCGCCATCGCCTCGGCGGCGATCCTCACGCTGGTGGGCTTTGCCAATGTCTTCGGCTGGATCCTCGTCTCCGAGCGCATCCCGCAGGCCATCGCCGGCGCCGTGCTCTCGGTGACCGACAACAAGTTCCTGGTGATCCTGCTGATCAACATCCTGCTGCTCTTTGTCGGGATGTTCATGGAGACCATCGCGGCGCTGATCGTGCTTTTCGTGCCGCTGCTGACGCTGGCCACGAGCGTAGGGGTCGATCCCCTGCATTTCGCGGTCTTCGCGGTGCTCAACCTGATGATCGGCCTGACCACGCCGCCGATCGGCGTCTGTCTCTTCGTCTGCGCGGGGATCGCCAAACTACCGCTTTCCTCCGTGATCCGCGCCATCGCCCCCTTCCTTCTGACCAACATCGCGATCCTGCTGCTGGTCTCCTACGTGCCGGCGCTGTCGACCTGGCTGCCCGGCATCCTGTTCGACTGAGGTTCCTCATGACCAACCGCGCCATCCGCCTGCACGCCCGAAACGACCTGCGCCTCGAAACCGCGCCCGATCCCGCCCCCGGCCCCGGCGAGGTGCGCGTCGCGGTGCGGGCGGGCGGCATCTGCGGATCGGACCTGCACTACTGGGCCGATGGCGGCATCGGCACGATCCGGGTGCGCGAACCGATCATTCTCGGCCATGAGTTCGCGGGCCATGTCGAGAGCCTCGGGCCGGGCGTCACCGGGCTCGCGGCGGGCGATGTCGTCGCGGTGAACCCGTCGCAGCCCTGCGGGGCCTGCCGGTTCTGCGACGAAGGCCAGCCGCATCACTGCCTCCACATGCGTTTCACCGGCTCGGCAATGTTCCTGCCGCATGAACAGGGCGGGTTCCGCGACCGGATCACCGTGGCGGCCGGGCGCTGCGCGCGCCTGTCGCCCGGCACCGACCC
>NZ_JAMYXC010000097.1 GCF_024159025.1 Limimaricola litoreus | reverse complement strand
ACATCGTGGCGCAGGCCGTCGATGCCGCGCGGCAGGCCGAGGGGCTGCACGCGGGCGTCTTCAGCCAGATCCAGGGCGGCAACCGCGCCGTGGGCGAGGCGCTGGTGCGCCATCCGCTGATCCGGGCAGTGGGCTTCACCGGCTCCCTTGCCGGGGGCCGCGCCCTGTTCGATCTCTGCGCGCAGCGGCCCGAGCCGATCCCCTTCTTCGGTGAGCTTGGCTCGATCAACCCGGTCTTCGTGATGCCGCGCGCGCTGGCCGCGCGGGGCGGCGAGATCGCCACCGGCTGGGCCGCGTCGCTCCTGATGGGGGCGGGGCAGTTCTGCACCAACCCGGGCGTCGTGGTGCTGCCTGCGGGCGACCGGGCCGAGAGCTTCATCGACGCGGCACAAGAGGCGCTCATTGCCGCGCCCGACCAGCCGATGCTGACGCCGGGCATCGCGGCGGCGTTCCGTGCCGCGCGCGAGGCGATGGTCGCCAATGGCCGGGCCGAGACGCGGATCGCCCGCGAGAGCGATCCGCGCCACGCGGCGCCCGCGCTTTTCGTGACCCGTGCGGCCGACTGGCTGGCCGATACCTCGCTGCACGAGGAGGCCTTCGGCCCCCTTGGCGTCGTGGTGCTGGCCGAGACTGTCGATGAGATGCGCGCCGTGGCCCAAGGGCTCGAAGGGCAGCTCACCGTCACGCTGCAGATTGAGGCCGAGGATGCCGAGGCCACCGCGCCGCTGATGCCGGTGCTGGAGCGCAAGGCGGGGCGGGTGCTGGCCAATGGTTTTCCGACCGGGGTCGAGGTCTGCGACGCGATGGTGCATGGCGGGCCTTACCCGGCCTCGACCAACTTCGGCGCCACCTCGGTCGGCACGCTGTCGATCCGCCGTTTCCTGCGCCCGGTCTGCTATCAGAACATGCCGGCCGCGCTGCTGCCGGACGAGCTGCGCGCATGAGCGCGCCGGTCGTCCTCTTCGTCGGGGAGCCGATGATCGAGCTGTCGGTGCCGCGCGACGGCGACACCGCGCGGCTCGGCGTGGCCGGAGACGTGCTCAACGCCGCGATCTACATGCGCCGCGGCCTCACCGGCCCGGCCCGGGTCGAGCTGGTCACGGCGCTGGGGCAGGACCGGTTTTCCGGGCGGATCCGGGGCTTTGCCGAGAGCCACGGCATCGGCTGCGAGCGCATCCGCACCGACCCCGAGCGCGGCCCCGGGCTCTATGCGATCGAGACGGATGAGACGGGCGAGCGCAGCTTTGCCTATTGGCGCGACCGGGCGGCGGCGCGGGTCATGTTCGGCCCCGACCACGCGCCGGATTTCGCGGCGCTCGACGGCGCGAGCCACGTCTGCCTCTCGGCGATCACGCTGGCGATCCTGTCGCCCGCGATCCGCGAGGCGCTGCTCGACCGGCTGGCCGAGATGCGCCGCGCCGGCGTGGTGGTCTGTTTCGACAGCAACTACCGCCCGCGCCTGTGGGAGAGCCCGGCGGTGGCCCGCCGCGCCGTGGCCGCGGCCTGGGGCGTGACCGACGTGGGATTCCCTTCGGTCGATGACGAGATGGCGCTCTTCGGCGGCTCGGAGGCGGAGACCATCGCGCGGCTGCGCAGCTATGGCATGTCGCTTTGCGTGCTCAAGCGCGGCGGTCAGGGGCCGTCGCTGCTCGTGCCCGAACACGAGGGGCCGGCACCCGTCTTTGCCAAGGCCGAAACCGTGATCGACACGACCGGCGCGGGCGACAGCTTCAATGGCAGCTTTCTCGCCGCCTGGATCGAGGGGCGCGGCGTGGGTGCGGCGCTGCGCGCGGGCCATGAGATGGCGGCGCGCGTCGTGGCCACGCCTGGCGCGATCCTGCCCTTTGAGGCACAGCCGAAGCCGGTGCCCGCCTCGTGACAAGGCGTGCCCCGGCCTTCGTCCGGGGCGCGCCGGATCGCGTGTTTTCGCGCCGCTTCCTCGAAGGGGGTGTGCGCCTTTCGCCCTGATGGAGCCCCATGTCGGATATCGCCGCGCGCGCCGCCACGCCTTCGAACCGCGATGTCTTCGACGTCGCCTGGCCGCTGACCTTCAAGGCGATGATGGTCAACGCCATCGTGCTGATCGACGCCTATCTCGTCTCGAGCCTGGGCGAGCCCGCGCTGGCGGCGATGGGGTTGGCGGCGGCCTTCGGCAGCCTGCTGGTCGGCACGATCATGGCCTTTTCCAACGCCACGCAGATCCGGCTTGCCCAGGCGGCGGGCTCGGGTCGCCGGGTCGCGCTCAAGACCGGCTTCTACGCGGGGCTGATGACCAACCTCGTGGTCGGGGCCGGCGGCGTCGCGCTGGTGGCGCTGTTCGGCGGCGGGGTGCTGGAGCGCATGGCGCATACGCCGTGGATCGCCGAGCAGGCCAAGAGCTATCTCTACATCTTTCTGCTGGTGGTGATGTTCGAGGCGGTGGCGCAATGCATCGGCAGCTTCTTCAACGGCAATGGCCGGACCATCATCCCGCTGAAAAGCTTCGTCATCGCGATCCCGATCAACATCACGGCGAGCTGGCTTTTGATCCACGGCGCCTTCAGCCTGCCGGGCCTCGGCGTCGCGGGCGCCGCGATCGGCAGCGTGCTGGGGGCCGCGACGCGCAGCCTCTACCTTGGCTTCAGCTTCTACCGCGAGACCGGCGGCTATCTCGACGAGCCGGGCTGGCTGCACGGCACCCTGCGCCGCTCGCTCGCTCGGCACCTGAGCTTTTCGATGCCGATCGCGGGCACCTTTGTCAGCAACGCGGTGGCCAATTATGCTGCGACGCTGCTGTTCGCGAAGATGAGCGTGAACCAGTTCGCCGCGATGACGCTGATCCTGCCGTGGGTGCAGGCGGCGGGCACCTTCGGCATCGCCTGGGCGCAATCGACGGGCATTCTCGTCGCACAGCTCTTGGGCAATGATCGCGGCAGCGAGGAGCTCGACGCGTTTTTGAGCCGCGCCTGGCGCATGGCCTTCGTCGCCGCCGGGCTGGTCTCGCTGGCCTATCTCGTCATCTGCCTCGCCTCGACCCGGATCTACGCCGGGCTGGAGGCGGAGACGACGGCGGCGCTTTTGAGCTTCCTGCCGGTGCTTTTGGTGCTGCCCTTTCCCAAGGGGTCGAACGCGATCTGCGGTCAGACGCTGCGGGCGGGCGGCGACACGCTTTACGTCATGAACATCTTCGTCGCGACGCAGTGGCTGGTGCGCATCCCGCTGACGGCGCTGTTCGTGCTGCACCTAGAGCTGTCGGTGACATGGGTCTTCGCATTGTTCCTCGTGGAGGAGCTGGTCAAGTTCCCGCTGTTCCACTTCAGGCTCTACAAGGGCGAATGGAAGCGCGGCCTCGCCGCCGAATGAGGCAGGCATGAAAGAAGGAGAGACGAGATGACGGGGATCATGCAGAAACGCGGCGCGGCGGGGGCGGGCCGATGAGCGCGCCCATCTTCGACCTCACCGGAAAGACCGCCCTCGTCACCGGCGCCAGCCGGGGCATCGGGCGCGGCATGGCGCAGGCGCTGGCCGAAGCCGGAGCCGACATCATCGGCGTCAGCGCGACGATGCCCGAGGATG